>NZ_AP023287.1:626016-939024 GCF_014218295.1 Mycolicibacterium litorale | reverse complement strand
GGAGTTCAACCGCGGCACCCGGTTGACTCTGCGGGCGACGCCGCGGTCGTTGACGGCGGTATCGGAGCTGACGGAGATCGTGCGGTCGATCTCGCGGCGCATCGCCGAGGTGGGCCTGGGTGACAAGCAGGCGATTCTCGACCAGTACGCCGACATCCTGCGGTTGCGCAACCGGTTGGCGTCGACGGCGCCGGAGGACAAGGCGTGGACGCGCGACGCGCTCGACGTGCGCAACCGGTTCACGTTCGACTGCGCCGAGTGGGACATCAGCACCGAGGAGCTCATCCGCACGCACTCGAACGCGGGCGACAACTCCGGCGGTGAGCAGGAGAAGCTGATGGCGTTCTGCCTGGCGGGCGCGCTGAGCTTCAACCTGGCAAGTCCCGAGAGTACGGACAACAGGCCGGTTTTCGCGCAGTTGATGCTCGACGAGGCGTTCTCCAAGTCCGATCCGCAGTTCGCGCAGCAGGCGCTGTCGGCGTTCCAGAAGTTCGGGTTCCAGTTGGTGATCGTGGCGACGGTGCAGAACGCGACGACGATCCAGCCCTACATCGACAGCGTGGTGATGGTGAGCAAGACGGAGGCGACGGGCCGCAACGCCCGCCCGGTCGCGACGGTGGCGACGCGGACGATCTCAGAGTTCGGTGCGCTGCGCCAGGAGATGCGGACGACCGCGAAAGTGCCTGCCGGGGTGTAGCGCCCCGCGTAGGGTGCGGACTGTGCACGTCGACGTGATGACGACTCCGCAACCCCTGCAGACGATCGGCGGGCTTGCGCGTCGCTGTCAGGAGGCGGGTTTCGACGGTCTGCTGTTCACCGAAACCGGCAGGACCGCCTACCTGAACGCCGCGGTGGCCGCCCAGGCGGCGCCGGGACTGGAGTTGTCGACCGGTGTGGCGGTGGCGTTCCCGCGCAGTCCCTTCGTGACGGCGGCGACGGCGTGGGAACTGCAGGAGGCGACGGACGGGAGGTTCCGCCTCGGGCTGGGCACGCAGGTCCGCACCCATGTGGTGCGGCGCTACGGCACGGAGTTCGAGCATCCCGGTCCGCGCCTGCGGGACTACGTGTTGGCGGTGAAGGCGTGTTTCCGGGCGTTCCGGACCGGCAAGCTCGACCATCGCGGCGACTTCTACAGCCTCGACTTCATCACGCCGCAGTGGAGCGCAGGGCCGATCGACGCGCCGGATCCCAAGGTCGACATCGCCGCGGTCAATCCGTGGATGCTCCGGATGGCCGGCGAGGTGGCCGACGGCATCCATGTGCACCCGCTCGGCGAGCCGGGATACATCGCGCGGCATGTGCTGCCGAATCGTGCTGAGGGAGCCTCGAAGTCGGGCCGCTCACCGGAGGACATCGCCGTCATCGTGCCGGTGATGACCATCGTCGGCGACACCGACGAGGAGCGCCACCGCGAGCGCGAACTGGTCCGGGCGAGCATGAGCTTCTACGGGAGTACGCCGAACTACGCGTTCATCTGGGACGAGGCCGGCTTCGAGGGGACGACGGCCCAGATCCGGGAGAAACAGAAGGCCGGCGACGTCGCGGGGATGGCCGCCCAGATCACCGATGCGCACATCGCCACGTTCGCGACGGAGTCGACCTGGGACGGCCTGGCCGATGCGCTGACGGCCAAGTACGGCGACACCGCCATCCGCGTCGTGCTGTACAACGCGATCGCCGATCCGGAGCGGTTCGAACGCTACGGCGCCGTCGCCCAACGCCTCTCCCGTTGAGTCTGCGCCTACGGCGACAAAGTGCGAGAGACGTAGACCCTCAGCGCAGAGTCAACGGCTCACCGGCGAGTGGGCGTCGACCGCGGCGGTGACCGCTTGACCGAAGGCGTGCGCTGAGGCGGGGTTCTGGCCGGTGATGAGGCGCCCGTCGATCACCACGCGGTTCTGGAAGGTCGGGGCCTCCTCGAACACCGCGCCCGAATCCCTGAGTGCGGTCTCGAGTTCGAACGGGACCAGGTGGTCGTACTGACGGGCCACTTCTTCCTCGTTCGTGAAACTCGTGACCTTGCGGCCGGCGATCAGGCTCTCGCCGGTGCTCAGCTCGGCGTTGAGCAGACCGGCGGGGCCGTGGCAGACCGCGCTGACGATGCCGCCGGATTCGTAGATGTCGGTGACGATCCCTTGCAGCTCAGCGTTGTCGACGAAATCCCACATCGGGCCGTGCCCGCCGGTGAGTTGGATCGCGTCGTAGCGCGAGGGGTCGACGTCGGAGAGCTTGAGCGTGGCGCCCAGCTTGCCGCGGTCTTCCGGGTCGGTCCAGAAGCGCATGCTCGCCGGGTCGTCCAGGTCGATGCCGTCGAACGGCGGCAGTCCGCCTCGGGGGCTGGCGATGTCGACCTCGAATCCCGCCTGTTGGTAGACCTCGACGGGATGGGTGAGTTCGGGGAACCAGAAGCCGGCGACCTGGCCGTCACCTTTGGTGTCGTGGCTCGACACCACGACGAGGATGCGCTTGGCGTCCGCCGCGGCCGGTTCTTCGGCCAGCGCCGGGCCGCATGCCGTCAAGGATGCGACTGCCGCCGCGAATGCCGTGCTCAGAAGCTTTGGGCCGGTTCTCACGATGACTCTCCTTCATTCGGGGATGATGCCGATAATATAGACAGACGGAACAATAAGAATCAATAGAATAGTTTTACTGATTAATCTCCGGGCTCGTACACTGGCCCGGCGATGTACACCGAGAAGGAGCGACCATGCCGCGTGCCGATCCGTTTGATCACCTCGCGGCATTCCTCGAGGTCGCCCGGTCGAACAGCTTCCGCGCTGCGGCCGACGCCCTGGGGGTCACGCCGGGCGCGGTGAGCCAGGCGATCGCGAGCCTCGAACGGCGGGTCGGTTTCACGTTGTTCCACCGCACGACACGGCGGGTCTCGTTGACCGAGGAGGGGCAGTTCCTCCTGGAGCAGATCAGCCCCGCCGTCGACTCCATCGAGGGTGCGCTCGAGGAGCTCTCACAGTGGAGCCACCGGCCGTCGGGCACGCTGCGTCTGGTCGTGGAACCGGTCGCGATCACCCACGTCCTCGAGCCCGTTCTCCCGATCCTGCGCCGGGACTGGCCGGGCCTCGGTCTCGACGTCACCGTCGCCGATGTGCATTCGAATTTCGCCGCGGCCGGCTATGACGCCGGCATTCGGATCGGCTCCTACATCGACCCGGACATGGTCGCCGTGCAGGTCTCCCAGCCGTTCCACTGGGTGGTGCTGGGGTCTCCGGACTACTTCGCCGATCACGGTGAGCCCTCTGTGCCAGAGGATCTGACCGACCACCCCTGCATCGGGCTCAAACGGGAAGAACAGGGCGACATCTATCGCTGGGAATTCCTCCGCGACGGCCAGAGCCTGCGGATCACACCGTCGGCCGACGTGACCGTCAACAACGGCGCGCTCATGCGGCGACTCGCCGTCCGGGGCGTGGGCCTGATCTACTCCTCGATGCTGCACGCCTCCGACGAGATCGATCGGGGTCTCCTCGAACCGGTCTTGGAGTCGTTCACCCCGGGCGGCGAATGCCTCTACCTGTACTTCCCCGAAGCCAGCCGCAACCAGCCCAAGCTGCGCGCGCTCGCCGAGAGCTGCAGCCGTCTGCTGCCCGACGTCGGCGAGACGGCGTTGTCACACCAGTGATCTAGCGTCGAATCGTGGCGAACGTGAGGACGGGCGTCGCGCGAGTTGCCGAGACGGTGCTGACCGAACGAGGAGCGGTCCGCCCCGTCGACATCCTCGTGGGCCTGGGCTGGATCGCGTCGCCCACCACCGAGCGGCGCATACAGGTCGACGGCGCCAAGATCGTCGAGGTCGCGGAGGCGTTGCGGCACTGGGCAATCGAGCGGGGTCTCGAGGAGCGGGACGGCGACTACGGCGACGTGACGTTCACCTCCGACGGCGATCCGAACGTCGAACGCGCATACCGCACTCATTGGGCGCCGGCGGGTCACGTCGAACCTGAGAAGCCCCGGCCCCGCCCGAAGAAACTCACGGTGCTCGCGGCCGACCACGCGTGGGAATGCGCTCTGTGCGGCGAAGACGGTGACTTCTTCCTCGAGGGCAAATCCGGTGGGGTGTGTCTCGACTGCGCCGATCTCGGCCACCTGGAGTTTCTGCCCTCCGGCGACGCCGCGCTGACCGGGCGCGCCAGGAAGGCCAGCCGGCTGTCCGCGGTCGTAGTGATGTGGAATCTGCGGCGCAATCGCTACGAGCGGCAGGGCATCCTGGCAGAGCCGGCGGCGATCGAACAGGCGGCGCGAGAGTGCCTGTCGGACGCGGATGTTCGCGCACGCCGCAGGGCCCGGGACACGACCCGGCGTGCTGTCGAGGACCAGCGCTTCCAGGGGGAATTCGCCGCAGCGATTCGTGAGCAGTTTCCCGGGTGTCCGCCAGAGCGCGCCGAGGCGATCGCGCTGCACCGCCCGCGGCAGTGGCCGGGCCGGCAGGAGTGCCACGGCACGGAAGCTGGATCGCGACGCGGTCCGCCTCGCGGTGGCCGCGTCCGTCCGCCATGTCGACACCGACTTTGACGACCTGCTGATGGCGGGGATCGACCGCGAGGCGGCCCGGGCGAAGGTGTTCGACCAAGTCGAAAGCGTGCTCAGCGCGTGGCGTGCCGGGGCCGCGGCGCTCGACGCGTAGCGCGCTGACTCTGCGCCCACGGCGGCGAAGTGCGAGAAGCCCTTGCCTTCAGCGCAGAGTCAACGGCCGAGCAGCTCGTTCAGCTCCGTCTCGAACCGGTCGGCCAGTTCCTCGAGGTCGTCCACCAGCTGCGGACACGAGATGATGCCGACGTTCATCTTGCCGCCCTGCGACATCACGGTGATGTTCAGGCCGGACCCGTGGAAGATCGGGCCGAGCGGATACAGCGCGGTGACCTCCGCGCCGCAGGTGTACAGCGTCGTCGGCGGGCCCGCGATGTTCGAGATCACCACGTTGTGAATGGCCGTGTGCGTCAACGGCGTTCGCGACATCAGACCCAGCAGCCACCCGAACGCGCCGCGCGAGAACACCTCGGCCAGGTCGACCAACAGCGTCGGCCCGAGGGAGGAACTGTGCTCCTTGGCGTGGGCATTCGATTCAGCGATGGCGCGCAGCCGCTCCAGCGGATCGTCGATGTCGGTGTGCAGGTTGCAGAACATCCCCGAGAGCTGGTTGCGGCCGGGGCGGTCGGACTGGTCACGCACCGAGGACGGCACCACGGCGATCAGCGGGCTGTCCGGCAGCGTGTCGCGATCGCGGAGGTATCCGCGCAGCGCACCCGCGCAGAGCGCCATCACCACGTCGTTGACCTTGACGCCGTGGTCGTTCTTCACCCGCTTGACGTCGTCGAGGTCCAGCTGGGCGAGGGCGATGGTGCGCTCGGAGGTGAGCTCGGCATTGAAGGGCGTCGTCGGAGCACTGAACGGTGCGGCCATGGCCGTCCCGCTGACCGCGCGGCCGACCGTCTTGACGATCAACGACGTCGCCTCGGGGATCACCTTGGTCAGCTGCCAGGGTCGGGCGAGAAAACGCAGAAGCCCGCCGGCCGCGATCTCCCACGGCGCGGCGTCACCGGGTCCGTCGACGGGGTCAGGCGGTGGCGCGTCGGGGTCGGTGTCGCAGAGCTGGTTGAGCAGGTTGGCCGCCGACACCCCGTCGACCGCGGCGTGGTGCAATTTGAGCATCAGCGCCAGTGGTCCGCTGTCGCCGGGCCGGGTGCCGTCGATGCCCTCGATCACCCACATCTCCCACAGCGGCTTGCTGCGGTCGAGCGGCACCGACGCGAGGTGCCCGCAGAGGTCGGTCAGTTCGTGCCGGCCTCCCGGCGACGGAACGCTGATCCGTTTGAGATGGCGAGACAGGTCGAACGCCTTGTCCTCCACCCACACCGGATGGTCCAGGTTGAGCTGGCTGTCGGCCAGCTTGGCCCGCAGTTCCGGCAGCGCCCGCATCCGGGCCGCGAGTTCGTCGCGGAACCGTTCGAAGGCGTAGCCGCCCGGCACCGTCGAGGTGTCCAACTCGACGATCGAGCAGACATGAAGCGGGACCGCGGACGACTCGCTGTACAGAAGGCCCGCGTCCAGGCCGCTCAACCGCTCCACCAGTCGTCAGTACCCGCACCGGTGGATCCGCCAAACCGCGACCAGGCGTCGCCGGCGGCGAACGGACGAGCTCAGCGACGGTAGGCCGGTAGCTTCGCCGCCAGTTCGTCGAACACCGCCTGGTTCAGCCCGAACGCCACCCTGACCTCCTCGACGGCACGGTCTATCTCGTCGGCGCGCAGCTCGAGCCCGTCGAGCCGGGCGCGGTAGGCGTCCTTGTAGGGCTTGACCCGCATCGGGAAGTCGTAGAAGGCCAGGCCCGCTCCGTCCAAGCCGAACTCGCGGTCGAGGATCCTGCCCATCGCCTGACCGCCCGACAGGTCCCCGAGGTAGCGGGTGTAGTGGTGGGCCACGAGCGCCGGACCCCACGACAGGCCGGCGACGCGGTCGCGGTAGGCCTGCGCCGCGGGCGAATCGACGTCGCGCGCAATGCCCGGCGCCCAGTGGTCGAGGTCCTTCTCGATCGCCGCTGCCCGCTCGAGTGCCGGGTCGTACACCGCGGCCACCACCGGGTCGTCGCAACGGGCCCGCACCGCGTCCTCGAGCGCGCCGTAGACGATGCGCAGCCGCAGCAGATAGTCGGCGTATCCGGACGCGTCGACCCGGCCGGCGAGCAACTCGGTGAGAAACGGGGACTGCTCGGCCGCGTCGTGCTCGGCGGCGGAGCCTTCTTTCATCGCGGCGGACAGTGACATGCGCGGCTCCCCTGGTCGGTCAGGCATGGACGGCGGGCCAGAAGAGGTCGAAAAGCCGGTCTTCCCAGCCGTCGGCGACGTCACCCGTGCGGGCACGTTCGGCGATGTGGGCGCCGACCACCGCGTCGATGAGCGTCGCGGGATCGACATCGGCGCGGATCGACCCGTCGGCCTTGCCGGCGTCGATCGCCGATTCCAGCTCCGCTCGCTGGTCGACGAGGATCCGGCGGAACACCGCCGCGAACTCCGGATCGGCGTCGGTGAGCAGCGCCGCGAAGCCGCCGTAGCCGATGCCGTCCTGCACGGCCTCCACCGCGTGGGCGATCACCCAGCGCAGCCGGTCCTGCGCTGAGGCCTGCGCCGCAAGCGGTTCCGGCGCGGTGAGTTGCCCCAGGGCGACGGTGAGCATGTCGCGGCGGTCGCGGTGGCGCCGGTAGATCGTGGTCTTGGCAATGCCCGAGTCGGCGGCGACGGCCTCGACGGTCACCGCGCGGGGACCTCGGGTGCGCAGCAACTTCAGGGTGGCATCGGCGATGCCGATGTCGACGTTGCGCCGCTGCACCATGCGCTCCCCCTTCTCGCGGAATACGAGCGGACGAGAAAACGCTACACTAGGCGTAGCGCTACGATACGCGTAGCGTTTTGTATCGGAGGAGGAGATGAGCATGGTGAAAGCGATAGGACGGATATCGGTCACCTCCGTGGCCTATCTGTGCTTCCTGCTGGGATTCGTCGCGCTGGGGACGTTCGTGTACGCGTTGGCCGCAGGCAGTCCGGTGGCGGGCATCATCGGCGGCAGTCTCGTCGCGCTTCTCGTGGCGACCGTGGTGCTGTTCCGTGCCGGCGCCCGGAAGTTGGCGGAATCCAATGAGAGCGGCATCGAGATCCCGGGGATGAACATCTTCGCGAAACCCCTGCGCCGCGACCAGATCGACCACTACCTGCTGAGCTACCGCGGTGAGCAGACCGAACCGGAGCAGGTGCCGGTCCTCGCTGACAGCGCGCCGTCGGTCGCGACCGAACGGCGCGCCGCCTGACGGCACCTTCGGACTCGGCACGGTCGGAAGGCTCCCGGTGCCGGTTGGGTAACGCTTGGGCCGAGCACCGTGGACATCGGGCGCCGGTGCGGCACAGTTGGCGTATGAGCGAGTCGAAGAAACCGCAGCCCGGCGACGTCCGCGGGGCGGCGCAGGCCGCCTTGCAGGCCGCGCAGGAAGCGGCGAGCGGGGCGCTGCGGGTGCCCGCCGCGTCGGCTCAACTCGCCGCCCAGTTGCCGGGGCTGCTCGAGAACCTCGCGGCGGCAACGGAACGGCTGAACGCCACCCTGGACCGGGTCGAGCGGTACATGGCGCTCGCGGATCCGACGTTGCAGGCGATGGACCGGATCCTGCCCCAGCTGGAAGCACTTGCCGCGCAACGAGATGCGGCGTTCAAGGCGGTCAGCGATCTGCCCGGGGTGGGGACGTTCGGGCGCATCACCGGGCTGACGCCAAGGGAAGATCCGGCGCAGGAGAAGGGGACGAAGAAACCCCGCCGCAAGGGCTGACGAGTTAGTCGCGCTGAATCCGGGGAGTGTGCACCGCCGCACGCCGAGGGGAAAGCGCTCACACGTGCACGCCGACGGCAACCGGAGTCTCGGCGGCATCTCGCGGTCACCAGCCGGGGTCGAACGCCAGTGACGGCATGATGGAGTGTGACAACTGCCGAGACGTCGACGGAGGGAGTGGGCGCGCGTGAGCGAGCGGAAGCAGCCCAGCGGTGGACCGCCTGCCGGCGGTTCGCCGGCGGTCGATCCGGCGACGCAGCGGGCATTCGGCCGGCCAGACGGCATTCAGGGCGCGTTCGCGAGCCCCGATCGTCGCCGTGACCAGGGCGAATACACCCCGACGAACCAGTCCCCCGGCCCGGTGCTCGACGACGTCTTCGGCCACCCCGACGACCCAGACGACTCCGACGGCGACGCCCCGGCCATCGAGCCCCGGCCGTCGACCGAAGCCGAGGCCGAGGCACCGCCGCCTGCGCCCGTGCCCGCCGCGCCCCTCGACGCCGACCCCGGGCCCAAGCTCGGCCTGGTCGACCTGCTGTTCAGCGGCAAGGTCTCACGGCCGGCGCTGGCCACGATCGCGGTGCTGGCGCTGCTGGTGGGTGTGGCAGGCGGGTGGATGGGGAGCAAGACCGCGTCGATCATCGAGGCGTTCTCGACGCCGAAGGTCAACCTCTCGACGACCGATCCGGACGACGAATCGGAGAGCCGGTTCACGAGGGTGGCGAACGCGGTGGCGGACTCGGTGGTCACCATCGAGGCGGTCAGCGAGCAGTCCGGTTCGCAGGGCTCGGGGGTCGTCGTCGACGGCCGCGGCTACATCGTCACCAACAACCACGTGGTCGAGGAAGCCGCCAGCGATCTGAACAAGTGGAAGCTGTCGGTGATCTTCAACGACGGCAAGACCGTGCCCGCGGTGGTGGTGGGCCGTGACCCGGTGACGGACCTGGCGGTGCTGAAAGTCGACAACGTCGACCACCTGACGGTGGCGCGCCTCGGAGATTCGAGCCGGCTGCGGGTGGGTCAGGAGGTGATCGCCGCCGGCGCGCCGCTGGGTCTGCGCAGCACCGATACGCAGGGCATCATCAGTGCCCTCAACCGTGCGGTGCGGCTGTCGGCGGAACGCTCGGGCGACGACATCGTCATCTCCGCGGTGCAGACCGACGCCGCCATCAACCACGGCAACTCCGGCGGTCCGTTGATCAACATGAACGCCGAGGTGATCGGGATCAACGCGGCGGGTAAGTCACTGTCGGACAGCGCGAGCGGCCTGGGCTTCGCGATCCCGGTCAACGAGATGAAACACGTCGTCGAGACGCTGATGCGCGACGGCGTGATCGCTCACCCGACACTCGGTTTGACCGCGCAGTCGGTCAGCGACACCGGGGCCGCCGGGGCGAAGGTCACCGAGGTCAAGCAGGGCGAGCCCGCCGAGAAGGCCGGGATCAAAGAGGGCGACGTCGTCGTCAAGATCGGGGACCGACAGGTCGGAGACCTCGACGCGTTCGTCGTGGCCGTGCGCCAACTCGAGATCGGCAAGGGCACGCCGGTCGAGATCTTGCGCGAGGGCAAGCCGATGACGCTGACCGTCGAGCCGATCGCCGGTAAGCCCACGACGTAACGGTTGGTCGCCGATGGCGAGTGATCCGCTGTTGCTCGGCCAGCGTGTTATCGCCATCCTCGAACAGGGACAGCGCGACGCGACCTACAAGCTCGCGACGCTGATGGCGTTGATCGAGCACTCGATCGAAAATCTGCCGCGGCGCGACGACGACCCGTTGCCTGTCCCGATCTCGGACCTGGCTCACCGGGTGCTCGCGCTGTACTGGCATCAGGTACGGCCGTTCGAGGGGCATGATCTGGCCCAGCGCCGCACGGGAAGTCGGACGCGGATCATCGACGCCACGAAGGAGTTACGGACGGCGGCGAAGGCAAGCAACAGCCGGATCTCCCTCGAAGTCGCGATGCTGCGCGCGCCGGCCGAGTACGCGGCGGCCGTCGACCGCGTGGCGATCGCGTTGATCAAACAGCCGCTGCCCCGGCTGCAAAAGCTGCCCGGCTCATCGGCGAGTGATCCGTTCCTGTATGAAGATTCGTTCCTCGGCGAGAACGTGTCACGGTCCACGGTGCGGGCGCACGGCGACGCAATCACGCTCAAGCCCGGCGTTGCGTACGGGCTGGCGCGGCTGGCCGGGCTGCTGAAGCCGGCGCTCGAGCTCATGTGGGTCGAGGACGTGCGACAGATGAACAAGTTCCTTGACTCCGACGTGCCCGACGTCGCGGGGCATCTGTTCGGTCGCGAGCGAACGGCATTGGCGGCGGTGCGGGCGCCGTACAAGGAGGCGTTCGGACCGCACTGCTTCTACTGCGAAAGCCCGCTGCCGCCGGACAACCCGATCGACCATGTGCTGCCATGGTCGCTGGTGGGGATCGACGGTCTCGCCAATCTGGTGCTGGCGTGCCGCCGATGCAACGGCGACAAAAGCAATGCGCTGCCCGCGCTGCCGTTGGTTGACCGCGCACTCGACGACCATCGTCTGTCAGCGCTGGAGGACATCGCGACAGAGTTGCAGTGGCCGACGCAGCGGGAGCGGGTGACCGCGGCTGCCCGAGGTGTCTACCGCGGGCAGCCTGCGGGCGTGCCGACGTGGTCGGGGTACAAGCGCAGTGAGCGACTCGACATCAGCTTTCCGCCATGGTGGGTCGAGCCGGACTGAGTCGCGTCTCAGGCGGCAGCCCGCCGCCGACGTATCCGCCAGTTCGACGGTGCCGTTGCATGGCCACGCCTTTGTGGCCGGATCAACTCCTTCTGACCACGGCCATGACGGCACAGCGCAAGTTCATCTCGATCATCACGATGTCGCCGAAAAACACCAGCCGCCGACGATCCGAATTCACGAGCGCGCCGCCATAGGCGCATGTCGGGTCCACACACTCGTTCGCGCATGGTCGCAATGATCACGCGTTCCGCAAAGGATCCGATGAACGGTTGCAGGGAGCCGGCTGAGATCTCAGCCCCGGCCTAGCATGTCAACCGATTGGGGAGGGACCGATCGCTCCCGCAGCAAGCTGTGTGTAGGCAAGCCTTCCCAGGAGTTGGAAACAAGCATCGCCTTCCGCTGCAAGACGGACAAGACCAACTTTGTCGCCCCGTTCCATCCAGAACACTTCCCACATGCCGTCCGTCGCTTGCTCTACACACCAACTGTTATCGGCGTGCCCCCCAAGGGATATGACACGCGCGGGCATACCGGTAAGGTCGAGGGCCTTCCCCAGTTCTACGAGATTCATTCTCATTGAGTCCGCCTTTCGTATATAGCCTGCTATTAGTGGACCAACCACCGAATACGGCAAGTAGTGCTGGATGCCATTGCCATACTGACCTGTCGCTGGTGCGATCGGACCCCGCCACACAGGCAACTTCCGACGACTTCAGGCGGTGGTAGCCGTCGTCAAGCCTCGGATGACGAACGCGGCGTTCCCACTTCGGGGCCGTGTTCACAAAGCCGTCGGCGGGACCTCCGCTGGCTCGTGCGGAGAGATGGAAGCGCCGTTAGACCGGCGATCCACGACGGTCACTGGGCGGGTATATCAACTGCTCGTCGTATTGACGACGACGGCATCCTTCAACGAAGGGGAGCGCAGAAGTCAAGTCAGACGAGAACGCTTCATATTGCTGGGAAGTGATGTGGTGCTGCTCGTCGTAATTGACCACACCATTGCTGACTGGAATGGCCAAGTAGTAACCACCGGTCTTTCGATCAATACCGATCGCGAACCGGTGCTCTCGCGAGAAGTGCGTCTCAGCGTAACGGCTCTTCATGTCAGTCTTCCCAAGTCTTCGATGTCGGTCACGGAGTATCCGCCGGCCAAGGCAATCCCTGACCGGCAGAATCTGCTCCAGTCGCGGAAGCGGCCACGCAAGTACATGGCTCGGAACGATCGGCTTGGAGTCAGGCACGATGACTGAGCCATCGGCGGTGATCAGCTCAACAAAGCTAGATCGACTTGAATCTCGCTGATTCACCTGGTGGTTGAAACGCAACTGGTGGAAACGCCGGGCCAATGAAGGGGCACGGACAGCTTCGCGCTGTGGAACCGCAGACCCACATCAAGTATTTCTTCGAAGTGCACGGTAGTGGACCAAGCGCACGCCGCAGGACAGGCCTACCGGCGGTCGTCCGATTCGTCGATCACCCAATGACTGTCGTCCCTCCTCAGTAGATAACCCCCTCTGTCGCGCTGAACCGGATCCTCGTGTTGTCCTGCACCTAGACGAACATTCCGGTCAATCCTGCGATGGTGGTCCAGGCTGCCATTGCGCCACAAGTCTTTCGCAGTCGGGGCCATTGTCAGTCAGCCTGTCGAGATCGAAGTCTCCGGAAGCCGCTGCCGCGCCGATAGCGGTGATGGACCGTTTGCGTCAGCGTCACGCGGCGATTTCCCCGGAGGAGTGGCATCCTTGCGTCACAGGCTAGCTGGGCAGCCGGCGATGCATCTCGACAGATATCCATCTCGTCGAAATCAACACCTCAAATTGGTGCCAGGTCGGTTCCCAAGTCGGCAATAGGCTCTTATGAATGTCCCAGGTAAGCAGCTACGAGGACCTGCCCCAGTCATGGCGACAGCGGTTCTCGTTCTACGACCAGTTCGGTGTCCCGAACACCTCACCGGAATCGCGCGAGGGTTACCGCCGCCTACCACTCGGCGAGAAGATGCGACTCACCGTCAACATCTGGGGGTTCCTCTTCGGTCCCATCTACTTCTTCGTGAAAGGAATGTGGCGTAAGGGCCTGGCGCTACTGGCCCTCGCGGTCGCGCTCGCTGCGGTCGTCTTCTCCCTCGACGCGCCTGAGCTCCTCGACCGTGTCGCCTCGCTCATCGTGCCGGCCCTGGCGATGACGACCGCGAACTACGCGTACTACCTTCACGTCGTCCGAGGACGGCGGTCGTGGAACCCGTTCGAAGGGCTCGGTCGGCGCTAGCCAGTCAGCAACATTCAGCCGCCCGCGCGGGCTGATCTACTCGTCGGCCATCGCGTACACCCGTCCCTGCCGAAACGGTAGATCGATGTCGTTCTCGTCGTAGGCGCGCAGGATCTCGCGGCGCAGCCTCCGTTGCACCGACCATTGCGCATTCGGCCGGGTCTTGATGGTCATGCGCAGCGTGAGCAGGTCGGGCGACAACTCCTGCACACCGAGCATCTCCGGCTCGCCGAGAACCTTGGCCTTCAGCGCCGGGTCCTCGAGGGCTTCCTCGGCGGCTTCGACGGCGACCTTCTCGGCCTGAGCGATGTCCGCGGTCAACGCGACCGGCATCTCGATACGGGCGACGGCGTAGTCCTGGCTCATGTTGCCGACGCGGGCGATCTCGCCGTTGCGCACGTACCAGAGGGTGCCGTCGATGTCGCGCACCGTCGTGACGCGCAGACCGACGCTCTCCACCTCGCCGACGGCTTCGCCGAGGTCGACGGTGTCCCCCACGCCGTACTGGTCTTCGAGCAGCATGAACACGCCGGTGACGAAGTCGCGGACCAGGTTCTGCGCGCCGAAACCGATGGCCAGACCCACGACGCCGGCGGAGGCGATGAACGGGGCGATGTTGACGCCGAGCGCGTTGAGGATGGCCAGCACGACCCAGATCAGCATGACGATCGAGACGGTGGATTTCAGCACCGACCCGATGGTCTGGGCGCGCTGCTGGCGTCGTTCGGCGGTCCTGGCGCTACTCGGTGCGCGATCACGCAGGTGGCGCAGCAGGGGCGGCTTCTTGGCCTGCTCAGCCGTGTCGCGGTCCTTGCGGCGGCGGCCGGTGGCTGCGCGGTCGATCATGCGATGCAGCACATACCGGGCGATCAAGGCGACGACGATGTAGGCGGCGATCCGGATGGGAACTTCGATGAGCCAGTGCTTGTTGGTGTCAGTCCATTCGAAGGCGAGGTTGTAGACATCCATGATCACGACCTCATACCCACAATGTCCGACGACTATCGGGCCACCCGGTAGGGGCCGACGATTGCCAGGTTGGAGGCATAGCGTGGAGGCCCGGATGGCCGCGCGATCCCCGCCGGCCCGATGCGCCGCGACCGAGAGGATCCCGAGTTGGCCGTCGACACCCCCGCCACACCGACGTTGCGTGAACTGACCGTCCGGGGAATCCTGCTCGGCGGTGCGATCACGCTGGTGTTCACCGCCGCGAACGTGTATCTGGGCCTGAAGGTCGGGTTGACGTTCGCGACAGCGATCCCGGCCGCGGTCATCTCGATGGCGATCCTGCGCAACTTCGCCAACCACTCCATCGTGGAGAACAACATCGTGCAGACGGTGGCGTCGGCGGCGGGCACGCTGTCGGCGATCATCTTCGTGCTGCCCGGCCTGATCATGGTCGGCTACTGGACCGGGTTTCCGTACTGGATCACCGTCGCGGTGTGCGCGGTCGGCGGCATCCTCGGCGTGATGTATTCGATCCCGTTGCGGCGGGCCCTGGTGACCGGCTCGGATCTGCCCTACCCCGAAGGTGTGGCGGCCGCCGAGGTGCTCAAGGTCGGTGAGCGTAGCGAGGGCGCCGCCGACAACCGCACCGGCCTGCGGATCATCACGCTCGGTGCGCTGGTGTCGGCCGGGTTCGCGCTGCTGGCCAACCTGAAGGTGCTGGCGAATTCGATCGCGACGTATTTCCGCGTGGGCGCCGGCGGGTCGATGTTCGGGGCCAGCCTGTCGCTGGCGTTGATCGGGGTGGGCCATCTGGTCGGGATGGCCGTCGGGTTCGCGATGCTGGTCGGGATGGTCATCTCGATCGGGATCGTCTTGCCGATCCGCACCGTCGGGGACTTCACGACGGGTGAGCCGGTCGCCGACGTCATCTCCGGCGCGTTCGCCAACGAAGTGCGGTTCGTCGGCGCAGGCGCCATCGCGGTGGGCGCGGTGTGGACACTGCTGAAGATCCTGCGCCCGATCGTCAAGGGCGTCACCGAGGCGCTGGGCTCCGCTCGGGACCGGCGGCAGGGCCAGCTGGTCGACATCACGCAGCGTGACATCCCGTTCCCGATCGTCGTGGGGACGATCGTGGTGATGCTGCTGCCGATCGCGGTGCTGCTGTGGGACTTCAGCCGCGGCACGGTGCTGCAGGGCAGTTCGGCCGGGATCATCGTGGCGAGCCTGGTGTTCATCTTCGTGATCGGGCTGGTGATCGCGGCGGTGTGCGGGTACATGGCCGGTCTGATCGGGTCGTCGAACAGCCCGATCTCCGGGGTGGGCATTCTGACGGTGCTGATCGCCGCACTGCTGATCAAGGTCGTGTTCGGGCCTACTACCGGCGATCAGGCGACGGCGCTGGTGGCGTTCACCTTGTTCGCGGCGGCAATCACGTTCGGGGTCGCGACCATCTCCAACGACAATCTGCAGGACCTCAAGACGGGCCAACTGGTCGGCGCGACGCCGTGGAAACAGCAGGTGGCGTTGATGATCGGCGTGCTGTTCGGGTCGGCGATCATCCCGCCGGTGCTGGATCTGATGCAGACCGCGTTCGGATTCCTTGGGGCGCCGGGGGCGTCGGAGAACGCGTTGGCCGCGCCGCAGGCGGCGCTGATCTCGTCGCTGGCGAAGGGTGTGTTCGGTGGGTCGTTGGACTGGGGGCTGATCGGCCTGGGCGCCGCGATCGGTGTCGTGGTGGTGGTGGTCGATGAAGTCCTGCATCGCACAACGCGATTCGCGCTGCCGCCGTTGGCGGTCGGGATGGGTATGTATCTGCCGATGAGCCTCATCCTGATCATCGCGGTGGGTGCGGTGATCGGGTACTTCTACAACCGGTGGGCACACCGCAGCGGCGGCGATGTGGAACGCAAGAAGCGGCTCGGGGTGCTACTGGCGACGGGGCTGATTGTCGGCGAGAGCCTCTACGGGGTGGTTTTCGCGGGGTTCGTCGCCGGTACCGGCAACGAGGACCCGTTCGCGATCTTCACCGGTAACGACGGGAATCTGGCGTCGGTTATCGGGGTGGCCGGGTTCGCCGCGGTGATCCTGTGGTTGTACAAACGGACGCAGTCGGTTTCGAGCCGGGGGGTGGTGAACGACTGACAAACTTACTCGTCGGGCACCGCGTACACCCGAGGTGGCCGAATTGGCAGTTCGATCCCGTTTTCGTCGAAGGCCCGAAGGATGTCGCGACGCAGTCGTCGCTGCACCGACCACTGCGCATTGGGCCGGGTCTTGATCGTCATCCGTAACGTCAGTAGGTCGCGCGATACGTCCTGCACCCCAAGCATTTCCGGCTTACCAAGTACCTTCGCCGCCAACTCAGGATCCTCGAGGGTTTCCTCGGCGGCTTCCACTGCCACCGTTTCGGCCTGGGTGATATCGGCGGTCAAGGCGACCGGCAACTCAACGCGAGCCACCGCGTAGTCCTGGCTCATATTGCCGACGCGCGTGATCTCACCGTTGCGGACGTACCAGAGGGTGCCGTCGATATCGCGAACGGTGGTGACCCGGAGACCGACGCTCTCCACCTCCCCGACCGCTTCGCCGAGGTCGACGTTGTCCCCCACTCCGTACTGATCTTCCAGGAGCATGAATACGCCGGTGACGAAATCGCGCACCAGGTTCTGTGCGCCGAAACCGATCGCCAGGCCAACGATGCCAGCAGAGGCGATGAATGGCGCTATGTTGACGCCGACCACGTTGAGGACGCTCAACAAGACCCAGATCAGCATCACGATCGACACCGTGGATTTCAACACCGACCCGATGGTCTGCGCGCGCTGCCTTCGCCGTTCGGCGGCTTTCATCCCCGCGACCGACAACGGCGCCTTGTCCCGCAGATGCCGCAGGAGCGGGGGTTTGTTGACCGAATCCTGGTCAGGCGTGCCGCGGGTCCTACGACTGCGGTTGGCCGCGCGGTCGATCATGCGGTGCAAGATGTAGCGGGCGACCAGGGCGATGACGATGTACGCGGCGATCCGAATGGGGACCTCGATCAGCCAGTGCTTGTTGGTGTCGGTCCACTCATAGGCGAGGATGTGCACTTCCATGGTCGCGAGCAATACCCGTAACCGGTATCGCGACACGGTGCGGCAGAGGTCAATATGATGCACGTAAAGGCGCGACTTTCGTCCCGCGGAGATGTTGACGAGGCGCGCCACACCTCGCGCGGTCAGCGATGACGCTGAGGAGCGTTATCGGGTGCGCGAGCAAAATACGTGGTTCGAGTAACGACGCGTCCGTCGACAGCCGGCAGCGGATGCCTACTGGGACTCCCACCGATCAACTGTGAGGCAGCGGGTTAGGAAGCCCTGGTTCGCGCGTTGCCGCCCACAGCGCCGAGGTCATCGGGATCGCCGGGTTCGCCTTCAACATGTGGACGTACGAACGGACACAGACGATTCGAGCCGGGACCCGGTCCGGGAATGAGGTGCGGCGAGGTCGAGGCGTGGCTCAGGTATCGGCTGACAGCACTTCCGTCCTCACCCCGAGTGCCTCGTAGGTTGATCTCGCGCGCGCATCGCGGGTGACCAGCAGGGCACCGCGCTCACGAGCCGCCAAGGCAACAAGCCCGTCATAAGTCGCACCACCCGCGATCCCCCGCCGAGCGAACTCACGATGGGCGGACCGCGCCGCCCGCGCGCCGAGCTGGAACGACTCGGGAAAGTTCTCATCGATCAGTGCGACCGCGTCAGCGGGGCTGACGCGAGCATCGCCGGGAAGACGCGTCAGCACTGAGTAGGTTTCGGCCAGCGCGTGCCCACCGAGGCCAAGTGACCGCTCCTTCGCCCACTTCGCAACCATGGCGTGTTGCCGGTGCGAGGTCACGAGGAGAGGCACCGCGACACTGGTATCGACCGCCGTCACCGCCACCGCCGTCAACGCCGTCCCGAATCGATGAGCGCAAACATCATCTCATCGGTGACGACCGTATCCGCTCTCGCGACCAGGCGCCCATTCTCATCCCGTTCGAGTCGAGCGGTTCGCCCGCCGGGAATGACGTGCAGTCCACCGCCGTACGCAGAGATATCCACCTTGGTCCCTGGGGTCAGACCCAACGCATCACGCAACTGCTTGGGCAGGACGATTCGACCACCGGAATCGATGACAGCCTCCATGGGATTACAGTACCAGTGAGATCCCATTTCCACGTGCGCCAGATATACACACCAAGACGCCACCGTGGTGAACGAGCTGGGAAGTCGGGATGGCTGCCTGTTCGCGCGACAGACCGACTCAGATGATCACGTCAGCGGAAGGCCAAGCACGTGCCAGCCTCTGGTCCGTCGTCAGCAACGTCAGGCCAGCGGTATTTGCCAGCTCGACGTAAAGCGCATCGGCCAGTCGTAGCGTGTCGCGGCGCGCCCACGCTCCGCCCACCAGGGGTGCGAGGTCATGCCGCGTCACCGGCGCCCGCCGTAGTTCGTCGAGTGCGGCATCGACCTGCGCGACGGTGAGCGCACCGCCGCGCTGCAGTCGCCCAAGCGCCGAAAGCACCTCGGCATCGAAATGGGCCGGTGCATGCATCACCGTCCGCGCCAGTCGGGCTCGCACCGCCGAGTACCGATCACCTGCGCGGGCGAGGAGGTCAACCATGACACTCGCGTCGACGACCACCTCCTCTCGGGGCGACGCCGAAGGCCTGCTCATGTTCCGAGTTCGTCGCGGGCGGCGTCGAGGGCCGCCAACACGTCGTCATGCCGTGCACTGGTGCTCCTGGCGTCCAAGCTCTCGAGCCACGTGTCGGTCGCGGCATCCTCCAGTTCTGCGCGAATGGCGGCTTGAGTCAGCGCCGAGACATTCAATCCGCGTGCTCTGGCCTGCTCCGCCAACTCATCGGGCACATATACGTTCAGCCGCGCCATACACACCAATATACACACAGCTACCCGGCGCAATCGGACGCCGAGATCCCCATGCGGCGGCGTTTCGGTGCTTGATCGAATTTGCCGCATCGATGGTCGCCGTAGCGGTGCTAGTGTGCGGCTAACAAGAAAGAGGGGACGCAATGTCGCATCCGCAGAAGCCGCTGAAAACGGATCCGACAGAGTTACGCATGACCGCAGACCAACTCGAAGGTCACGCCGGCGAGTTCCGGACAGCACATCAAGCAGCACAGTCTCGAGCGAGCAAAGCCGCTCTCGGATCGGGGTCCGCCGCTGCGGCGTTGCCGGAAATGCTGGCAGCCTGGGAAGCCGACGGTGCGCAGTTCGATGAGCATTTCACCAGGCATGCGCGAGGACACCGCGAGGCGGCGGACGCCTACCTGGGCACCGATGCCGGCAGCGCCGACCGGATCAACGACGCGGGCTGAACACCCTGAGCCGGCGAGATGACGCTGAACCTCAAGGAGCTCAAGGAGTGGCCTCCCGAGATCGCCGACCTGGCCCAATCAGCGCGCGACGCGGCCGCCAACCACACCGACTCCGCCGACTTTTACCGCTCGTTGATCACGGTATCCACCTGGGAGGGGCAGGGCGCGGAGGCTGCCAAGTCGGCAATGGAGGCCACGGCGGGCGACCATGACGCGGTGGCCGACAGTCTCGGCACTGCTGCGAGCCGGATGGAACTTGTCCACCAGGACGCCGAGGATGTCGCCGAGACGATAAGGCGCATCCTCGACGACGCCGCCACCCAACCGGCAGTGACCATCGACGAGACCACCAACCGGGTGATCCCAGCCGACACCAGTCACATGACGGAGGAGTACGTCGCACAGGTTGCGGCCAAAGTCACCGATCTCCAGGGTCGCATCGCCGCCGTACTCGCCGACGGCCAGCGAATGGACGCGGAACTGGCGGGTGCGATCACGGCGGCCAGTGGGAACGCTCAGCCGGCGGTGAAGTCGGCAGGATCACTGGAAGGTCTGCTGCTCCCCCGGGATGGCGAGCAGCGTAAGTCCACACCCGAAGACCTCGACAGCGCGTTGGATCAGCTCACCGGTAAACCGGGGGACGGGGCCGCATCGCCGAAGCCGGGCGAGGCTGGAGGCAACCCCGGCGCCGTGCCGCCGTCGCTAGATCCCGCGAAGGTTCAGCAGTTCAAAGAGCTTGCCCGGCAGACGATGCTGCGCGACGGCGTACCGCCGGAGCAGATCGAGCAGCGACTCGATGGGATCGTCGCTGCAGCGCAGAAACCGCTGCCCGCAGCCAAGCCGTCCGAGGGCGGACCGAAGCCGCCGCCCAGCTTCGCCGACGGTTTCGCCGACGGCTGGTTCAACACCGAAGAAGGCATCAAAGACCTCATCGGGGCCAACGGTTGGGAGGACCTCAAAGGCGCCTGGACTGACATGGCTAAGGGCACGTGGGAACGAGCAACCAACCCCGTCGACTCCTTGACCCAGGAAGTCGAGCACTTGACGAAGTACCCCGCGCATTACCTGGGCGAGGTAGCCGGCGGAACGGCCATCACTGCGCCCGGTGCCGTTCTCGGCGGGGAAGCAGCTCTCGCGGCCCGCGGTGCCACAGCGGGCATCCCCGACGATGTCATCCATACGCCGAGTGCCCCAAGCACAGTGGAGCAGTCGACTCCACTCGCCGATGCTCCCAGCCCCCACGGCACACACGTACCGATGGCGGATCCGCCACCCCCGCTGCCGACAGACTCACCCTTGTTCGACGGCTACGACCCGATACCCCCGGGGCCGGAGTTCACTAACCCTGACGGTGGTTTGATCTACCCGGACGACAGCCTGCCGACCAAGCCCTATGCAATTCCCGGTACTGTCGTCGACCACGTCGAGTTACCCCCGGGCACCGAACTCGGGCGCTTCGGATACCCAGGCGGCACATATCTGGCCCCAGATGGAACACGCTTCGCCGAACTGTCACTGCCACCCGATAGCGCATCGAAGCCCTACTACCACTATGTTGTGGACGACCCGTCGAAACTGCCGCCGGGTTGGCGCATCGAACAATCACAGGCAGCGCCCTGGTTCCATCAACCCGGTGGAGGGCCGCAATTCCGAATTCTTGCGCCGGACGGAGACGAGGCTTCGGTTGACATACTTGTCGAGCGGGGATTTCTAAGGGAGGTCAGGTAGCTAATGGTGGGCTTTTCCCGGCTGGAAAGAAACTGGGTCGAGTGGACGGGTATGGCGCGTATGAACGGTGTCTCCATATCGACCCAATGCGAAGACTGCGAAATCCTCTTCACGGCAGACGACCAATCCTTCCACCTGAGGCGAGATACTGACTGGTGGGTGGTCGATAAGGTCGACGACCGTAACCAGCGGCACAATAGTCTGGCCAGATTCTCCGCGTTCGATCTCGCAGAGAAGTATCTCATCTGGCGATGGTCTTCGGTAACGCGCAGTGCAATCGGTGCAAAGCCTCTCGGGGCCCGACTTCAGTCTCTAGGTATGGCGCCGAACGTAGACGCCATACCCACGGACCGAGAAGGCGCCGTCGAGTTACGCACGTCTGATGGTTCAGCCGTAGTGCCCAGGTCCACCGCAACGATATTCAGTCATCTCATGTCGAAGTCAGTCGATGAGGTTGAGCGCATGGCCAAGGACGGCGTCGCGTAGCCGGAGGCTCGTCCAAGAACTGCCTCGCCGACGGCGACAATACTTAGTCATTTGATGTCTAAATCAGTGGATGAGATTGAGCGAATGGTCGAAGAGGGTCGCATCTAATGAGTCGTCCTGTTGGTCCAACCAATATCGTATTATCGGCCCGGATGGAAAAGACACGTCCGTGAACGCCCTCCTCGAGTCGGGATATTTGAAGGACCTATATGAGTGACCGAGTTGACTTCGCTCGTCTGTCCACCAGTTGGCTCCACTGGGCGCCGCTGACCGGACTGACGAATGCGCGGGTGCCGGACCAACATCCCGACGACGAGATTCGCTTCACATCTGACGACTATGCGGTTCACGTGCGCCGGAATGAGGACTGGTGGGTGCTTGACACGATCGATGACCGCGGCCAATTACAGACCGATACAGCCAAGTTCACGACCTACCCCCTTCTCGAGCGGTACCTGATCTGGCAGTGGGCGTCGGCGGCTCGGAACGTGTTACGTCTCCCCATAATCGGGCCAGAATTGTACGAACTCGGCCATAACCCCGATGTGCAATTCCTACCGATCAAGGAGGGAATCTATCAACTTCGCGCACCGGGGGGTGCGCGGTACTGATGGAGCCATCCGCCACAGTTTTCAGCCACCTCATGTTCAAATCTATTGACGAGATCGAGGAGTTGGCGAACCGAGACGTATGACCGCGTCGTGAAATATCGCGGACCGTCACTACATCGAGCGCAGCCAACTGTTCAGATCTTCGTCCACTGGAACTCGAAGGAGGCTAGGTGAGTGATAGTGGACTACTCGCGACTACGTAGAAGTTGGGATGAGTGGACGAGTCTAGCCGGCATGACACGTGTCTCGAGCTCCACCGATTGCGACGATTGCGAGATCCGGTTCGAGTCCGATGATCAATCGTTCCACATGCGACGAGACGGTGGATGGTGGACCATCGATGCGGTTGATGACCGCGGACATCGATACAACTCTACGGCCAGATTTTCCACGTTTGGT
This sequence comes from Mycolicibacterium litorale, assembly GCF_014218295.1. Next base: position 916,192 of record NZ_AP023287.1, on the reverse strand, counting down.
CTGGCTGAAGCGTATCTCATTTGGCGGTGGGCTTCAGTGACGCGAGAAGCTGTCGGCGCCAAATCACTGGGACACGAGCTCCACGCCCTTGGAATGGCTTCGGGCACAGAAGCCCTACCAACCGAGCGCGATTTTTTCGTTGAACTGCGAGCATCGATAGGGTCTGCCATTCTTCCTGTGTCAAACGCAGCAGTCTTCAGCCATCTGATCTCGAAGTCGGTCGATGATGTTGAGCGAATGGTCAAGGAAGGCGTTATATGGCGCCGCCGGGAGATCTAGCCCTTTCGAGTGGCGGGCCGATGGTTTGCTACTTGGGATGCGGTTGCCAGGCGCGTGCAGGTAGCGGCGAAGGATGCCCTACATGGAGAGGAGACTAATGCACCTTTTCAAGAAGAAGCATCGTGAGCCAGTAGTCACAGACGCCAAGGTTTTCTACTCCACCCCTTTCGGCGACACGAGAGACGGCCGACAAAAGCTATTTCTGCTTGAATGCGCGGGTGTCCGGTACCTGCCGGCCTTTTGGACTGTGGAATCGATGAAGGCGTTCTACGAGCGAGTGGATCGGGCCGCGTTCATGGTACTCGAGGGAAGCATAAAGAGCGTGATGCAAATGAATCGATCAATCGAGCAGATGAAAGAGGTTGGCATCATGATTGAACCTCTGAGCGAACACCCGGTCGTAATCGCGCCTGATCTTTTGCCGGGGCCTGAGGCTCGAGGCTGAAGTCGAGAATCGCGCGCGGCGCTTCTGGCCGTCTGATTACGGGCGCAAGACGCGGACGGTCAGACCGACCTCGGGAACATCGACACCCTCCGCCTGGAGGGGGCGTTCCTCGTCGAGGGCGACTGGGGATGCGTACGTTTCGTGTCCGCGCAGCCCATCTTCGAATCGAGCGGGTAGCAGGCGGGCAGGCACCGTCCGGGTGCGTGTCGCCGCGACGCAGCGGGCTCAGACGAGGCCAGCGGCCTGTGCAAGCAAGAGTCCCGGCAGGAACACGATCAATGCCGCTGGGGCGGCGATCAATCCGATGAGCATCCCTTGCCCGATCTGCCCTACGACTCCGGGGCGCGACCGGAGGATCGCCGCGGCCGCGAGGTCGATCAGCAGGAACGGCAGGACAACGATGGCGAGGGCGAACCACGGCAGAAAGTACCAAACGGCAGTCTCGACGACGAGGATGTTCGCGAGCGCGGCCAGAAAGGTGACGGGTCCGTATGTGGGCGGCCGTTGCGCTACACCGTCATTCACCACGCGAGGATCCAGAATCCGTACACGAGGCCACCGGTGAGGGCCACGGCGAAAGATCCCGCCACGCTGAGCGCCACGCCATATGCGCGCGGCGATGTCGACCTGATCAGCACGGCTGATAGCACCGTGCACAGGAGGAATACGACGACGGCGCTGACCGCGAAGAGGACCACTGCACCGGTGCCCGGGAACCACTTCCCCAGCAGCCAGGACATGACGATAACGAGCGCCAGCACCAATTGGGTGACGAACGGCGACGACCATGTAGCGGTAGACCAGACCCGTGTGTCCAGCCCGTGGAGTCGCGCGAGTGCTGTCATGTCACCTACCTGATCAGACTGGAGTCACGCCCGGGGGCGACGGAGTCGACGGCACCAGTGGGGGATCAGCCGTAAACCCGAACTCAGTCCACGGTAGTGGAATCCGCACATCACAATCAGGATTCCACCCTCCGGTGTCGAACGGCGCGAAGGCCTCGCCCCCTGAACCGATTTCATGGTGCTGCGGGAGGTTCACCATCGGCCCGCTTGAGTTCCCGGCAGTCGCCGGGTCGATGAGTACCGTCCGAGAGGACCCATCGGGGAAGTCCTGGTAGACCGCCATGGAGGGATAGTCGGTGCGCGTCCCGTCGACACGGACGCCGTCGGCGCCCGGAGTGAATACGAGGTCACTGTTGCCGGTCCACGGGTCGTTCGCCATCGGCCACGGCGGATCCTTCGCGATGTCAGGAGCGAATGGATTGGCGGCCTCGTATTTGATGCGCACCGCGCCATCGTCGGCCTGTTGCACCAAGGCTTCGGGTATCCCCACTTTGACTTGTCCTGGTCCGCCGTCGGGGGTGAGTTCGACGGAGGGGTTTTGTCGCATCACGACGAGACCATTCTCGTAGTCGATAGGTCGTCACCTTGGTGTCAGCCGGGTCAAAATTTCGGTCGGCCGGCCTGGTGTTGCCGAAGTCTCGCTTCCACGGTCCGCTGATCACGTCGCGCTGCTCGATCCACTGGCCCACGCGGACAACTCCTTGACCGGGTACCGGACGAATCCTCACGACCCTGATCTCAGGCGGTACCCCGTCGGTGTCGGGGTCGTAGCTATGTGGATCGAGGGCTGCGGCGGTATGCCAGTCAGTTGCTGACGACGGGTCGCGGCCGAAGACCTCCCGGAACGCATCGATCTGATGTTGGCGGCGGTTGAGGCACTGACCGCCTGAACACACCACGACGAAGAATCACACGACGACGTCGTACACCACGTCCCTGGACTTGACTGACCCTCGGCGTTGTCCACCCTTACTTCGATACCCACCGTAGGTATTCATAGGTTGCTCTCGCGCGCGTCTCGGGCGAGCAACAACGCGCCGAGCTCACCTGCCGCAAGCGCGAGCCAAATCCGTCATAGGACGCGCCGCCGGTGACTCCACGCCGGGCAAACCCGCGATGGGCGGCCTGACGTGCGCCTCAGCGGTCGCTTCCGTCGTCAGAAATTGGTGTCATAGGGCATGCCGCAAGCCTCATAGGCTTGATGGCATCCGTGTAGTTGTCGAGGAAAAGCAATGGACAACCTGGAAGTAGATGCTGACGAAGCTTTCAACACCTCGCACGCTCTAAGTGTCGATGCTGAGGAACTCCGCGAGGAACTAGCGAGCCTGCAACGGGAATGGGACAACCTTGCCCGCGAATGGGCAGGAACTGCGGCGTCGGCGTACTCATCCATTTGGGATGAGTGGCTTGAAGGAGCCACCATGGTGAACTCGCTAGCCGATTCTTCTCTCAACCTCGGGCGCGCCACCGCTCTGTACGCCGAGCAGGACGCTTCGTCCGCGGCCGCCGTGGAGTCCACGACCATCGATCTGGGGCTCTGATGCGCTACCGGGTCGAGCTGAACGAGCTGCTGGCCTTTGTCGACAAATTGCAGGCGTTTGAACAGCGTGCGGAGGCGATTGCCGCGCGAATCGACCGCCAGGTCGCCGACCTACACACCACCTGGTCGGGCGAAGCGGCGGCAGCGCATCGCGCACACCACGACGAGTGGGTGACTGCTGAAACACAGATGCGCGAGGCGCTGACCCGACTGCGGCAGGCCGCGCATCACGCGCACCGGAATTACACCGAGGCCGCACGACTCAACAAAGAAATGCTGACGTGACGGCGCAGGATGTCGATCCAGAGACGTACTACGCGGTCGGCAAGGGCTTGTTCGACAAGGCGAGCAAGCTCTACGACGCGTTCGAAGTCAACGTAAAGACCCTCGGCGAAACCGGTTCAATGGCCGGCTCCGACGACGCGGGAACAGCGTGGGCGAGCTCTTAGGACGAGCGCGCGAGCGAAGTGCTCGGAGCCGCCAACGATCTCGTCAAAGCAATGGAGAACTACGGCGGCGTGGTCATCCAAGCCGGTTACAACCACGCCGTCGCTGAACACAACGCCACCCCGGGCAATACAGGCCCAATGCCGTCGAAGCCAGGGGAGCCTCCCGGCGTCGCCGGGACGCTCGCCGCACCTCCATCCGCTGGAGGGCCGGGCGAGGGCCTACTCGACGACTCAATCGGATTGGTGGCGCAGGTAGGCGTACCGGTTCCCGACGGCGACACCGACAAGGTCGGCAAAGCAGCGGATGCGTGGGCCCGCCTGGCGACGGTGTACCAAACGAAGGCAGTGGTCGAGGGTTTAGAGGTCGCCGCACGGACCTTCCGCGATACGCACTCCCCTGAGGTCGAATTCATCGTTCGAGACCTCGAGCAGTTGCGTGACGCAGCATCAGCGGTCTTGAGCGGATGTGCAGAGCTCTCTGAGTCATGCCGCGAGTACAAGTCGGCGCTGGAGGACCTGCGGAGTCAACTCGAAGTCATCCTCAAGGAACTGGCGACGGAGTTGGCTGCAACCGCGGTGATCGCAGTTGCCGCTTCGTTCGTTTCCTTTGGTGTCGGCGCGGTCGCCGGTACGGCCAAGGCTGCGCATTCGATCACCAAGTACGCGCGGATCATCACCGGGGCCATCGGCGCTTGGAAGATCTCGAAGAACATCAGCAACGGCGTCAAGAAGGCTCACGACATCGCTGGCGTGCGGCAGAAGTTGCAACGCATCAAGAACCTTGGTCGGAAGGGGAAGCCGGAGGAGGAACCACCACTTGGTCCGGGCGTGCACAGGGCGAACGAAACCCCGCTCACGACCTCCCGCACGCAGATAGAGAAAAAGTTCGACGAGCACGCCAGTGACTTCGGGATCACAGAACCGCGGGGTAAGGCGGGTTTCGACCAGTTCGAGCAAGCGGTTCGCTCGCAGATCGATGACCCATCGACGGTCCACATCGGCGGCACTTACCGAGGGGAACCGGCAATCATCAATTACAATCCCAACTCAGGAATCGCCGTAATTCAAAAGCCCTCAGGGGAATTCGTGAGTGGCTGGCGGCTTTCACCCGAGCAGGTCACCAATGTACTTCAGCGAGGATCGTTACGATGATTGACCACGAGAAGCGACTGCCCGACATTTTTGTGTACACCGATCTGATCGATCGATTCATCGAAAACTCGATCACTGCGTCTGAATTCGAAAGTGCGTTCTTGCGTGCGATCAAGCAGGAACAACGGATACTCGGGAATCCCGTGTATCCAATCCTGCAGGAGCTTTTCGAGGATACCGACGCCTACGTCAGCGACCCAAGTCTTCGGACAGAACCAGAGGACCTCGATGACGAGCAACTTCGGGCCTGCGCTCGACGAGCTCGTCAGGCATTGCGGGAGGTCGGTTATTTGTGACGGCCGGTGCTCGTGACCGCGCTGGGGCTGAACGGGAAGACGCTGGAGGCGATCTCGGCTGACTACACAGTGCGGCTCCGGATGACGCATGGCCACTTGGTCTCCATCGAAATGACGTTTTGCCTACGCTTCGCCGGGCGTACCGTCACCCTGTCTCCCGAAACGGACGCCCAGCGCGACGCTCAGTGAGGTGCCTGCGGTAACGGAGCTCGCAACAGTCGCCCCGGTACGGCCAAGGACGTGGCGGCCCCCTGTCCTGCCGCCAACGCGACGTACTTCTCTTTGCGCTTCGGCACCGATCTATCGCAATACTTCAAATCCGATTTACGGATCTCCTCATACGAGGACACCTCGATGCCTTCGGCGGCGAACGTCTTGAAGATTGCCTTCGGCGTGACAGAGTTCAGACCGCGCTCAACGAAGGCGGCGTGCAACCCCGTCAGTGCCTCTGAATCGCCGCGTCAAGGGCAACAATGGCCTTTTCCTCGCCGGGGACCCGATCCGAGACTCCGTCCTTCGCTTTTCGCGCCGCGTCCTTCGCACGGGCGCTCGCCGCGTCCCTGGCCTTACGGAAGCGGCCTCCGTCAGACGCCGATGTCGCAGCGTCCTCGGTGAGGGACTCCCACGCCTTGCGTTCGTAATCAGCTAGTACTCGCTGGTGGTGCCCGTCCGAACCCTAAGTAGCCCGGTAGCCGTACCCCGCAACCAACCGCACGCGCCGGTTAGGTTGTGTACAGGTCTTCGATGAAGTCGGAGAGTGTGGACTCGCTCGCTCCGGCACTCACCTCTTCGTGCCGGGGATGCTCGCGAAGGTGGTGCGGACGTCGCTCTAACGAAGCCGCTTACACCGTGTCGAACCGCTGGTCGTGAAGCCGCTCGAGCGCTCGGCCGTCGGCAAGCTCAGCGCGGTCCTCCAGATGACGCCAGTAGTGCCGCACCATCCAGTACAAACCGACGCCACCGGGAACATAGAGGTCGGCGCCCTCGATGATCGCCTCACTGCCGTCCTTCAACGCCAGCACGACCGCCTTACGGGTTCGCTTCTTGCTCGGTTCGTCCAGAACGTTGGCGATGTCTTCCCACGCATAGAACTTGGTGTGAATCAGATTGGTGTTTTCGATTCCCGCGGGGGTCAAGCGGACAAACCCCCAGCCGTTCCCGCGGCGCCAGCCAACGACCAGTTGTCCGATGACGAGTATGGCGACGACGGCGAAGGCGTACGGTGAGGCCCGTCGAGGCAGACCCGACGTTGACATGTCCAGCGTGTCGGTGAAGTACAGGACGTTGTACAGCGCAGCTGCCGCTGTGAAGGTCAGCAACGTGACCAGGCCGAGGGCGCCCAGCCAGCGGTCCGGCAGCACAGTGCTTCCGGATGCGTCATTCCGTACGCGGCATGGCACGAAACCGTAGGAGGCGCGTGCCAATCCGACTACCACGGGCAGTGGGGAGGCGGCCAACAGAAAAAAGAACGCCGCGGTCGGGTAGCTGCCACGGACTGCCGCCGATACGGCGTACCACAGCCCGATACCGATGAGCAGGAAGCCGACGGCATACAGCCAGCGATACCTCGGGCGCGCACGCTGCCACGCCTCGGGCTCCGGCAGGTTCAGTAGGGGCACATTACGTTCCCCACGGCTTCGCCCATATCGGCGGCCTTCCATCCGCTAAGGAATGCCCCGAACGCCGCAAAGGCGGGAACGCGCCGACCGCGAAGGGACCGGTCATTCCGCCGGCGGCTGCACCCAACTCCGCCCCCCCGGCCCGCACCCCACCGATACCGCCGAATGCTGCGGCGCACGCGGCTCGGCCGGATTTAGCCATCACCATGTCGAACACGGTGGTCGCCACACCGAGAACTGGACCACCGAACTTCGCCGCCTTCCGATGTCCTCGACAGAATCCGCGGTGAGCATAGGCAGGCTGCCGCCGTTGACCACAAGTTTCACGAACCCGGACAGACCCGCTCGCGCCGCACCGACCGCCGCGACGCCATTACGCATGCCGTCGCGACCGCGTGTGCGTGCTCCGACAGTTTCGTGGCGTCCGCATCTCCGGCATCCGACCGCACGCGCTGTCGATCCCCTTCACCGAACCCTCGACCGATCCGGCGGCCGCATCCACTGCGTTCGCCGACGTCGCGAGCGCGTCGGGATTCCAGCCCCTCAGTGTCGTCCGTGACGGCAGCATCGTTCAGAACAGTCCGTCGAACCGGCCCGCCAGCGCGTCATCGGCGACCTCGAACGTGTCACCCGCGCCGCGCACCGCTGTCCCCATCTTCGTCACGTTCGCCGCCAGCTGCGTCGCTATCTGACTGAAGTGCTCCCCCACCGCCCGCACCGCCCACTGCGTCGTCGACCCGGGCAGCGCATCGCCCGCGGAAGAAGTCGTCCCGCCCACGTCCGCCGCGGCGATATCCCCCGCCGCGATATCCACCTGACCGGCAAACGCGCGCAGAATCTCCGGGTCGACCAGCATCGCCACCTCCCGCACCCTCGTCCATGATCTTCCGATTCTGCGGCACCGCGAACACCCTCAACTGCGCTAATTCCGAGCGCGGTGCGCTAAGACAGGTACATGCCGAGCGCCTTCCGCTATCCGCCCACCGGCCGTCGCGCCCGGCTCATCACCGCCGCCCGCACACTGGGCATCGACCTCATGCCCGACGACGCCACCGCACGTAGGTTCGTGCGAGGCCTCACCGAAGGCGACCCCATCGCCGAACGCTTCGTCGCCGAGACCTACCACGGCGACCTCGGCGCCCGGAAAGCCCGGGAGCTCGTCGAGCAGGCCCAGCGACAAGGCATCGACACCATCGACAATGCCCCGGACTCCATGCGCCACCTCTTCGAGGAATTCGAGCGAAAACCCGACTGGCTCGACCCCGACCTCCTCGAACAGGGCGCCGCGGTCTGGCGCCGCTGGGCCTACGCACTCGGCGCCCTCGGCAACGCCGGCACCAACGACACCTATACCGAGGGCTGGCTCGCCGTCCCGCTGTCCCTGTCCGGCGGCTACGCCGGCGACCGGGCGCTGCACCGCTACCTCGAGACCTCGCGGTGGTGGATCGAGGTCTGCCAGCCCGGCGCGCTGCTCACCCCAAACTCCCCCGCCCGCAACATCTCTCTGCACGTGCGCATCATGCACGTCAGCGTCCGCGACCGCGTCAGACACCATCCCGAATGGGACGCCGAGCGCTGGGGCCTGCCCATCAGCCAGTCCGCCATGCTGCTCACCCTGCTCGGCGGCAGCGTCGCCCCTGCCCTCGGCCTGTTCGCCCTCGGCCACCTCACCTCCCCGCACGAGATGCGCGCCGTCCTGCACTTCAACCGCTACTGCGGCCACCTCGTCGGCGTCCGGTGCGACGGATACTTCCCCGAAACCGTCGCCGACGCCTGGCGCATCCTGTTCCTGGCCGACTCGGCCCGCAGTTACGACAGCGCAAGCAGCGGAACCGAACTCGTCGAATCCTTCGTCCCCGCGTTCAAACCCGCACCCGCGCACCGCGGCCTCCAGCGCCTGCGAGCCGAATACCACTACCGGCTCCAGGCGGGCTACCTCGGCCTCTACATGCTGCCGTGGAACCGCCGCCGCTACCGCCTGCCGTCGCCGCTGCCCGGCATCGCCCTCCTCCTCGCCAGAGCCCCGTTCATCGCCGTCCTCGAACTCGCCCGACGCCTCAGCCCGACGATCGACCAGCGCTGGCAGAACGCCAACATGAACAGGTGGGAACGCTGGCTCGAATGGCAGTCAGCCGGCAAGGCCGCGACCTTCGAAGCCGCCACACCCCTGCGCCGCTGACCCACCGCAGCGTCGTCACACCTCCGTGGCGATCCCTCGGCAGTCCCGCAGATACCGCGGATAGTCCCAGGACGCCAGGAACTCCTCCGCCGCCCGCAGCCCGCGGCCGTACAGCGCGTCGCGCTCCTCGTCGGTGATGTCGAAGTCCAACGACCCCACCGATTCCGTCGGCACGAAGATCGTGCGCCGCACGGTGCACGGATCGTCGATGTAGGCGGCGTCCTGATCGCTGATCAACGTCTCCAACGCACCGAACGCCAACGACAACGGCCCCCGGATCCGGTGCGTCGGAGCCCTACCGGCTCGCGCCGACAATCGAATCCCGAAGGTGGGCCACCGCGGCCGATCGTCGGTGCTGTCGAACAACTGCACCGGGAAGTTCGACAGCAACCCGCCGTCGACCCACGTCGCACCGCTGACCTCGACCGGTTCGAAGGCGAACGGGACGGCCGAGGAGGCCCGCACCGCTCGCGCGACCGGGAACTCGTCGGGATCGAGTCCGTAATTCGGCAGATCCCACGGAATCCGGACCAGCCGCCGCCGCGACAGGTCGCTCGCGGTGACCACCAGCGACCACGCGTTGCGCTGCGGCTCCTCGCCGGTGCGCAGGTCCCCGAACGTGCGGACACCCAAGTCCCCCAACAGGTCTGTCAGCAGGCTCTCCAGGTAGTCGCCCCGGTACAGCCCGTTGTTCGCGGCCAGCGACAGCGCCGGGCCGACGACCGGAATCCGGGTCAGCAGCGTCGGGTCGGCGAACTTCGCGTAGTCGATCTTCTGCGCGAGCTCGTCGAGCCGCGACAGCGGTTGTCCGGCCGCCTGCAATGCCGCGATCATCGCGGCGACCACCGCACCCGCACTCGACCCGGCCACCCGGGGGAACGCGTATCCCGCGTCGGCGAGCGCGCGCACCGCGCCCACCAACCCGATTCCGCGCACGCCACCGCCTTCACACACCAGATCCGCGCGGTTCATGTCGAGGCCCCTTCCGCAGTCCGGAACACGAGGGTAGCCATCCGCTCGGCCCCAGGGACTCCCCAGCGGATTCCCAGGCTGAGCAGGGCTTCGTCGCGCCGCCGATCGTCGTTGTTCCTGATATGCCCACTCCAGCCAACGACCGCGATGCGCGACTCCTGCACCGTCTCAACCAGTTGATCGCACACGACCCGCAACTCGCCGCCGCCCAGCCGGATCCCGCCGTCAGCGCCGCCATCAACGCACCCGACATGCGGCTCACCGACGTCATCCGCACTGTCATGACCGCGTACGCCGACCGGCCCGCCCTCGGCCAGCGCGCCGTCGCGTACGTCACCGACACCTCCGGCCGCACGGTCGCCGAACTGCAGCCCCGCTTCGACACCCTCACCTACCGCGAGGTGTGGGCGCGCGTGCAGGCATTGGCCCACGCCCTGGCCGGCCAGCCCATCCGGCCCGGCGACCGGGTCGCGACGCTGGGCTTCACCAGCGCCGACTACGCCGTCGTCGACATGGCGCTGTCGCTGACCGGAGCCGTCGCCGTCCCGCTGCAGACCAGCGCCCCGGTGCACCAGTTGCAGCCGATCATGGTCGAGTCCGAGCCGGTGGCGATCCTCTCCAGCGTCGACGACCTCACCGACGCCGTCGAACTCGCGCTCACCGCGCACACCACCGAGCGGCTGATCGTCTTCGACTACCGCCCTCAGGTCGACGACCACCGCGACGCGCTCGAGGCCGCCACCGCCCGACTCGGGTCGCAGCACCTCACCGTGGAAACCCTCGACGACGTCATCGCCCAGGGTGCCGAGCGCGGCGACGACCTCCAGACCCCTCGCGGCGCGCCGGACGATCTGCGGCTGCTGATCTACACCTCCGGCAGCACCGGCGCTCCCAAGGGCGCCATGTACACCGACCGGCTGGTGGCCAACTGCTGGCGTAACTGGTTCACCCCCGACTGGGACGTCGAGGGCAGGCTGCCGGCGATCACCGTGAATTTCATGCCGCTGAGCCACGTGATGGGCCGCGTCATCCTGTGCTCCGCGCTCGCCGTCGGGGGTACCGCCTACTTCGCCGCCCGCAGCGACCTGTCGACCCTGCTCGACGACCTTGCCCTGGTGCGCCCCACCAGGCTCGACTTCGTCCCCCGCATCTGGGAGATGCTGTTCCAGGAGGTGCAGAGCGACGTCGAGAAGAGAATGGCCACCGCCCCCGCCGGCTCTGACCGCGACGCCGTCGAGCGGCAGGTGATGGCCGAACGGCGCGTGAACCTCATCGGCGGACGCCAGCTCTCGGCGATGACGGGTTCCGCGCCGACCTCCCCCGAACTGCGCAACTGGGTCGAGGAGTTCATCGACACCCATCTCGTCGACGGCTACGGATCCACCGAGGCCGGTGTCACACTCGTCGACGGCCGGGTCCGGCGGCCGCCGGTCCTCGACTACAAGCTCGTCGACGTACCGGACCTGGGTTACTTCACCACCGATCGCCCGTATCCGCGCGGCGAGTTGTACCTCAAGTCAACCGATCTCATCCCCGGCTACTACCGGCGACCCGACGTGACCGCCGAACTCTTCGACCCCGACGGCTGGTACCACACCGGCGACGTGATGGCCGAGACCGGACCCGATCAGCTCGAGTACGTCGACCGCCGCAACAACGTCCTCAAGCTGTCGCAGGGCGAGTTCGTGACGGTGTCCAAGCTGGAAGCCGCCTACGGCGCCCATCCCGCCATCCGCCAGATCTTCGTCTACGGCAACAGCGCTCGTTCCTACGTGCTGGCGGTGATCGTGCCCACCGACGACGTGTTGGCGAGCGTCGGCGGGGACCCCGCAGCGGTCAAGCCGATCCTGAGCGAGGCGTTGCAGACCGTCGCGCGCGATGCCGGGCTGCAATCCTTCGAGATCCCCCGTGACTTCCTGGTCGAGACCAACCCCTTCACGCTCGACAACGGGCTGCTCACCGGCATCCGCAAGCTGGCCCGCCCGCGCCTCAAGGAGTTCTACGGACCCGCGCTCGAACAGCTCTACACCGAGTTGGCCGACAGCCAGGCCGACGTGCTGCGTGAGCTGAGGCGAGACGGCGCCAACGGACCCGTCCTCGAGACCGTCACCCGGGCGGCCCAGGCGTTGCTCGGCGTCGCCGCGGCCGATGCGACCCCCGACACCGCGTTCACCGATCTCGGCGGAGACTCGTTGTCGGCGTTGACCTTCGGCAACCTGCTACACGACATCTTCGGTGTCGACGTGCCGGTCGGCGTGATCGTCAGCCCGGCCAGCGACCTCGCCACCATCGCCGCCTCCATCGAGGCCCGCCGATCCGGTGACGCCACGCGACCCACCTACGACGCCGTGCACGGGCGTGACGCCACCGAGGTCCACGCGAAAGACCTGACGCTGGAGAAGTTCCTCGATCCGCCCACGCTGGCGCACGCCCCCACGCTGCCGCGACCGCGCGGCGAGATCCGCACCGTGCTGCTGACCGGCGCCACCGGATTCCTCGGCCGCTACCTCGCCCTGCAGTGGCTCGAGCGGATGAACCTCGTCGGCGGGACGGTCATCGCCCTGGTCCGCGCCAAGGACGACACATCCGCGCGGGCGCGACTCGACGCGACCTTCGACAGCGGGGACCCGCACCTGCTCGCCCACTACCGGCAGCTCGCCGCCGGCCATCTCGAGGTGCTGGCCGGCGACAAGGGCGAGGCGAACCTGGGGCTCGACGAAAAGACCTGGCAGCGGCTGGCCGATACCGTCGACCTGATCGTCGACCCCGCGGCACTGGTGAACCACGTCCTGCCGTACCGCGAGCTGTTCGGGCCCAACGTGGTCGGCACCGCAGAGCTCATCCGCATCGCCCTGACCACACGGATCACACCGTACGTCTACATTTCGACGATCGGGGTGGGTGACGGCATCGCCCCTGGCCGGTTCGTCGAGGACGCCGACATCCGGCAGATCAGCGCCACCCGCAGGATCGACGACAGCTACGCCAACGGGTACGGCAACAGCAAGTGGGCCGGCGAAGTCCTGCTGCGCGAGGCCCACGACCTCGCCGGGCTGCCCGTGGCGGTGTTCCGCTGCGACATGATCATGGCCGACACCAGCTACGCCGGTCAGCTGAACGTCCCCGACATGTTCACCCGCCTGATGCTGAGCCTCGCCGCGACGGGCATCGCCCCGAACTCGTTCTACGAGCTGGACGAGGGCGGTAGCCGCCGGCGCGCCCACTTCGACGGTCTCCCAGTGGAGTTCATCGCCGACGCGATCTCAACGCTCGGCGCGGACGTGGTGGACGGGTTCGAGACCTACCACGTCATGAACCCCCATGACGACGGGATCAGCCTGGACACCTTCGTCGACTGGCTCATCGAGGCGGGCTATCCGATCGTCCGCGTACCGGGTGGCTACGCGGCCTGGTTACAGCGGTTCGATACCGCGCTGCGGGCGCTGCCGGAGAAGCAACGCCAGGCGTCGCTGCTGCCGCTGATCCACAACTATCAGCGGCCCGAACGTCCGATCAACGGCTCGCTGGCGCCGGCCGACCACTTCCGCGCCGCGGTCCAGGAGGCCAAGATCGGCCCGGACAAGGACATCCCCCACCTGTCCGCGCCCGTGATCGTCAAGTACCTCAGCGACCTGGAGCTGCTCGGGCTGCTCTGAGTGCCGGCGGCCGGCCGGTCAAAGCCGCCCGGCCGGCCGCCTACCGTCCTACCGTGGAACCCATGGCCGGATCCATCGATGTCGCCCACCCACCGCAGGCGCTGCTGAACGTCATCAACCCCACGCTGCGTCTGGCACTTCGCACCCCGCTGGGCTCCGCGCTCACACAGTTCATGGTCGTCGGCTTCACCGGCCGCAAGACCGGCCGCCGCTTCTCCGTGCCCGTCAGCGCCCACCACCTCGACGGTGACCTCTACGTCATCCTCGAAGCGAAGTGGAAATACAACTTCCGCGACGGCGCCCCCGCCGACGTGACGTACAAAGGCAAGACCACCCGCATGCGGGGCGAACTGATCACCGATCCGGCCACTGTCGCCGACATCGTGCACCGCGTCGCCACCTCCTACGGCGCCAAGAAGGCGCAACAGACCATGGGGATGACGTTCGGCGGCGACACCGTCCCCACGAAGGAGCAATTCCGGGAGGCCACAACGCGACTCGGGATCGCCGCGATCCGATTGAGCCCCGCCACGTGACCGAGATCGACCTCGGTGCTCTGTCCACCCCCGACCACGGCTACACCGTCCGCGACGATGACGACGACGACCCCGTTCTGCTCGACCGCGCCGGCAACCCGATCGAGACCTGGCGTGAGCGCTACCCCTACGACGAACGGATGTCGCGCGACGAGTACGAATGGCTCAAGCGCAAACTGCAGATCGAACTGCTCAAGCTACAGCGGTGGAGCAAGCGCACCGGCGCCCGCCACGTCATCCTCTTCGAGGGCCGCGACGCCGCGGGCAAGGGCGGCACCATCCAGCGGTTCATGGAGCACCTCGACCCGCGCCACGCCCGCACCGTCGCCCTGGAGAAACCGACCGACCAGGAGAAGTCGCAGTGGTATTTCCAGCGCTACGTCGCCCACCTGCCCACCGGCGGTGAGATCGTGCTGTTCGACCGGTCCTGGTACAACCGCGCCGGCGTCGAGAAGGTGATGGGCTTCGCCAGTTTGGAGCAGCAGGCCGAATTCATGCGCCAGGCACCGCTTTTCGAGGAGATGCTGGTCAACGACGGTCTGCGCCTGACCAAGTTCTGGTTCTCGGTGTCGCCCGCCGAACAGCGCACCCGGTTCGCGATCCGCCTCGTTGACCCGCTGCGGCACTGGAAGTTCTCCGACATGGACGTCGAGGCGGCCCGGCGCTGGGACGACTACACCCGCGCCAAGGAGGAGATGTTCATCGCCACCGACACCGACCACGCACCGTGGATCGTCGTCAAGACCAACGACAAGAAACGCGGACGCATCAACGCCATGCGCTTCTTCCTGTCGAAATTCGACTACGACGACAAAGACTCGGACGTGGTCGGCGAACCGGACCCGCTGATCGTCGGGCGGGCGTTGGAGGACTAGGGATTCGTCTTCGTCGTCCCCGCCGGGCCCCGCGACGTGCTGACGATCTTGGCGATGCAGTGGTCCCGGCCGAAACCGTGGTAACTGCACCAGGAAAGCACCTGGTCTGGATCGGATTGGGTCCACCCCACGATGGTGATCCAGTAGTTGCGGCCGTCGTAGGTCGACCAGTCGCCCGACCACAGCAGCCGCACGTTCGGATAGTTGTCACGAAACGCCAGATGCTCCTCGAGGATCTGCTCGTTGTCCCATACCGTGCCCTCGGCCTCGAGACCCACCCGCTTGGCGCTGAGCTGCGGCAACCAGCGGTCCGCGAGATACAGCGATACGTAGGCGCGGTCGTTGCGGGCGATGGCCTGTAACTGAGACAGACTGCGCCGCTCGACGTCCGGCGTGACGCTGGCTGGCGGCGGCGGTGGGGGTGGCAACGTCTTGGTCACCGTGGACGGCGAAGGCTCCGGTTCCGGTTCCGGTTCCGGTTCCACGACCGAAATCTCGACCTCGACGCCCGCCTTCGCCTCGGCCTCGGTGTAGTTGCCCTCCGCGTGATCCGCGACTTGCACCCGGTAAAACTCCGCACCGGACGGGACCTGGGAGACCCGGAAGGACAGCGAACACCCCTCACGCTCACTGTCACTCCTGTTGATCGCTCCCTTGGCGAGTAACTTGCCCGACTCGTCCTCCACCGTGACCGGTGCATTGGGACCGATGTCGCCATAAGCCTCCGTGCCCGCGCATGTGTAGCCGCCCGGCAGCCCGCCGGTCTTGATCACCTCATCCGGAAGGCGCAACGTGCCCGCCAAAGTGAACGGCTCAGGCGCGGGCTCGTCATCCCCGGGCGCGAAGATCAGGTATCCGAGCGCGCCCGCCACGACCACCAGCACAACGACCGCGGCCGCCAGCCACACCGCTGTCCGGCTTCGTGCGGCGGTTTCGGGCCCCGGCGCAGGAGTGGACGGCGGCGGCGCCACCGGACGCACCATCGTCTCCGCCGCGTCGAGGCTCGCGTGCACGTGGGAACTCTCCGGCGTCACCAAGGCCCGCGCGAACTCCATGCAGGTGTCGTACCTCTCCTCAGGATCCTTAGCCAGTGCGCGCTGCATCGCCGGGTCGAGCGGCGCCAACTCGGGATGGGCGTCGGCGAGGCGCGGCGGGGTGGCGTTCAAGTGCTGCCCTATGACGACCGCTGCCTTGGAGTTCTGGAAAGGTGGTGCGCCCGTAAGCATGTGGTACGCCGTCACTGCCAGGGAGTACTGGTCTGTCCGGCCGTCGACATCGAGGCCCATGAGCTGTTCGGGCGCCGCATAGGCGGCGGTCCCTACAGTCATGTTCGTCGCCGTGAGTCCGCCGCTGGTGTCGTCGGCTAGATCGCGCGCCACTCCGAAGTCGCTCAGCAGAATTCGTCGTTCACCGCTCCCGACGTCGGCAACGAGGATGTTGGCCGGTTTGACGTCGCGGTGTAGCAACCCGCGAGAGTGGGCGTAGTCGAGTGCACCAGCAACTGCTGTGACGATCTCGAGCGCCAGTTCCACTGGCATTCCAGCCGGATACCGGTCCTGCAGCAGGCGTCCGACATCGGTGCCATCGACAAAGTCCATGGAGATCCACAACCGCCCTCGGTACTTGCCCCGGTCATGGATGCCGACGATATGAGGATGCCAGAGCTTGGCGGCGAGGTCAGCCTCGCGGTTGAACCGCTCGAGGAAGTCGGGGTCGGCCGAGATGTCGGACTTGAGCACCTTGAGAGCATCCTGGCGGGGCAGCCTCGGATGCTGGGCCAGGTAGACCTCGCCCATACCCCCTGAGCCGAGCATCCGCTGAATCGTGTACCCAGCGATCTTCGTACCGTCCCCTAACGGCATGCCGTAGTGGTACCCACCCGAACCCATCAGCTAACCCATCGAGATCTCACCGATGGACCCGAAGTCCAGCAATCGCGGACACGGCCCGCTGTGGCACAGCCATGGGTCCATCGTGGCCTCCTCGACATCACCGCATCCGGTTGAACCGATCGCCGCGCGGACTCGTATCCCAAGTGTGTCCGCCACAAGCGTCATCGCCGGAGTCCGTGGTGAACTGCCGCCGCGCCGCTACCGCCAAAGCGACGTCACCGAAGCCCTGTTCGACACCCCGGGCTGGAAGCCGTTCGAGGACCTCGTCCGCGGCCTGCACGCGAGCGCCAGGGTGAACAGCCGCCACCTCGTGCTGCCCATCGAGGACTACGCGGCGCTGACCGATTTCGGTGCCGCCAACGACCACTTCATCGCACACGCCGTGGAACTGGGCTGCGCGGCGATCGAGGGTGCACTCACCGAGGCCGGCCTGCGACCCGACGACGTCGACCTCATCATGACCACCACGGTCACCGGCATCGCGGTCCCACCACTCGATGCCCGCATCGCCGCACGCCTCGGCCTGCGCCCCGACGTCCGACGGATACCGGTCTTCGGGCTGGGCTGCGTGGCCGGCGCCGCGGGGCTGGCCCGCATCCACGACTACCTGCGCGGGGCGCCCGACGGCGTCGCCGTGCTGCTGGCCGTCGAGCTGTGCTCGCTGGGCCGACGCACCGACCCCACCATCGCCACCGTCGTGGGCAGTGCCCTGTTCGCCGACGGTGCCGCCGCCGTCGTGGCGGTGGGCGAACACCGCGCCGACCGGATCGGCGCCTCCGGACCCGACATCATCGACTCGCGCGCACACCTCTATCCCGACTCTCTGCGCACGATGGGCTGGGACGTCAGCTCCGCCGGGTTCCAGCTCGTCCTGTCCGCCGACCTCCCGGCCATCATCGAGCAGTACCTCGGCGACGACGTCACCCAGTTCCTGGCCCGGCACGGCTACACCGTCGACGACGTCAGCGCCTGGGTGAGCCATCCCGGCGGCCCGAAGGTCATCGAGGCCATCACCGCCGCACTCGATCTGCCCGACGACGCACTCGGACTCACCTGGCGCTCGCTCGGCGACATCGGGAACCTGTCCTCCGCGTCGGTCCTGCACGTGCTGCGCGACACGATCGCCGAACACCCCGCACCCGGCACTCCCGGACTGCTGATGGCCATGGGCCCGGGATTCTGCTCCGAACTCGTCCTGCTGCGCTGGCACTGATGTATATCCTGCTGATCCTCGCGGTGACGCTCGAGCGCCTCGCCGAACTCGTTGTGGCCAAGCGAAACTCGGATTGGAGCCGACAGCACGGCGGCACGGAGTTCGGTGCCGGGCACTATCCGGTGATGGTCACCCTGCACAGCGGGCTGCTGGCGGGCTGCCTCATCGAGGTCCTCGCGCTGCGCCGGCCGTATCGCCCGGCACTGGGCCGGCCGATGCTCGCAGCCGTCCTGGCGGCACAGGGACTGCGGTGGTGGTGCATCGCCTCGTTGGGACGTCAGTGGAACACCCGCGTGATCGTCGTCCCCGGAGCCTCACGTGTGGTGAAAGGTCCGTATCGCCTTCTGCCGCATTCTAATTACGTCGCGGTCGCCGTCGAGGGAGCCGCCCTGCCTCTCATCCACACCGCCTGGTTGACGGCGCTGTCGTTCTCTCTCGCCAACGCGGTACTGCTGAGGGTGCGGATCACGGTGGAGAACGGCGCACTCGAGGAACTGACGTGATCGACCTGCTGGTCGCGGGCGGCGGCCCGGCCGGCCTTGTCACCGCACTGCACGGCGCCAGGGCCGGGCTCGACGTCGTCGTGGTCGAACGTCGTCGCGGGCCGATCGACAAGGCCTGCGGCGAAGGGTTGATGCCCCACGCCGCCGCGCACCTCAACCGGCTGGGCGTGGACCCACCCGGGGTGCCGTTGCGCGGGATCCGCTATCTCGACGGCCGTAGGCACGCGGACGCGGTCTTCCGCACGGGACCCGGCCGCGGGGTGCGCAGGACCACGCTGCACGCCGCGCTGCTGCAGGCGGCGACGGACGCCGGAGTCGAACTCGTGCACAACGACTTCGGCGCCGTCGGCCAGGATGCGACGTCGGTCCGGATGGGTGAGCTGCGCGCCCGCTATCTGGCCGCCGCCGACGGGCTGCACTCGCCGATCCGTCGGACGCTCGGACTCGAACTACCGGTCCGGGGGCCACGCAGGTGGGGAATCCGTCGCCACGTCCACCTCGCTCCCTGGACCGACTCCGTCGAGGTGCACTGGGCCGACGGCGCCGAGGCATACGTGACACCGGTCGCCGACGATTGCGTCGGCATCGCGATTCTCACCTCGCGCCGCGGCGGTTTCGACGGCCATCTGCGGCAGTTCCCCGCTCTACGCCGGCGCGTCGGCGGCCACGCGCACGGCCCCGACCTCGCCGCCGGACCGCTGCGCCAAGAAGTCAGCGGGCGACGCCGCGGCCGCGTCCTGCTCGTCGGCGACGCCGCCGGCTACCTCGACGCGTTGACCGGCGAAGGACTGGGCATCGCGTTCACCACGGCCGAACTGCTGGTGGACTGTCTCGCCGACGGCCGCGTCGCCGACTACGACCGGCGCTGGCGGCAGGTGACACGCCGTTACCGTTTGCTCACCGCGGCGATCCTGAGGGCCGGCGGAAGCGCACCGCTGCGCCGCACCATCGTTCCCGCCGCCTCCGCGTTCCCGACGGTCTTCACCGGCCTGGTGAACCGACTCGCCCGGTGAGCCGTTGCTGACCCGATCGCTGCCGACATAAAATCCCAGCAAAACGCATCAAGATTGGCGCACGTCCATTCGCCGACCCCTGCACTCGCAAGGACCCGATTGGCAATCGCCGTGTGCGCCAGCCATAGTGACGACATAACGAGCCGGTCAATCGACCGCAGGCGTAGTCTCGGCACCGTGTCGAGCAGAAGGCACCCCGTGTTCAAGCCCGCATAGCAACTTCACCAGGACGGACAGTGGCAGATACATCGAGCGCAGCACCCAAGGCAGAGTCCAAGTGGCTGTCGAAATCCGCATCGCAGACCCGCGGGTCTGACAAGGGCGAGGTCCAGTTCCACTACGACATCTCGAACGAGTTCTTCAAGCTGTGGCAGGACCCGAACCAGGTCTACAGCTGCGCCTACTTCGAGAAGGACGACTACACGCTCGAGCAGGCCCAGATGGCCAAGATCGACCTGTCGCTGGGCAAGCTGGGCCTCAAGCCCGGGATGACCCTGCTCGACATCGGCTGCGGCTGGGGCGCGACGATCATGCGGGCGGTCGAGAAGTACGACGTCAACGTCATCGGTCTGACGCTGTCGGAGAACCAGAAGAAGCACATCGAGGAGCACTGGTTCGCCAACGCGAAGACCGACCGCAAGATGGAGGTCCGCCTCCAGCCGTGGGAGGAGTTCGAGGGCAAGGTCGACCGCATCGTGTCGATCGGCGCATTCGAGCACTTCGGCTTCAACAAGTACGACGACTACTTCAAGAAGACCTTCAACTGGCTGCCCGAGGACGGTGTGCAGATGCTGCACACGATCATCATCCCGGAGGATGAGGAGATCAAAGCCAAGGGTCTGCCGCTGACGATGTCGCGGGTGCGCTTCATCAAGTTCATCATGGACTACATCTATCCCGGCGGCCGTCTGCCGCTGGCCTCGATGGTCAAGGAGCACGCGGTCAAGGCGGGATACACCGTGACCCGCGAGCAGCACCTGCAGCCGCACTACGTCAAGACGCTCGACACCTGGGCCAACAACCTCAAGGCCAAGAAGGACGAGGCCATCGCGATCACCAACGAGGAGATCTACGAGCGGTTCGTCAAGTACCTCGAGGGCTGCGCCGACCTGTTCCGCGAGGGATACACCGACGTCGCCCAGTTCACGCTGGAGAAAGCCCCCGCTTAGCCGATCTAGGCAATCCGCGTATAGGGTTCATGATCGACTTCAAGAATCGGAGGATCACGGAGATGACGGACAGCGGGTCGGGGGGCTCGACGAAGATGAAGGTGGCGTACGAGGACGTCCAGGCCCACTACGACATCTCCAACGATTTCTTCGGACTGTGGCAGGACCCGTCGCGGACCTACAGCTCCGCCTTCTTCGAGCGCGACGACATGACGCTCGAAGAGGCGCAGCTGGCCAAGATCGATCTGGCCCTGGGCAAGCTCGACCTGCATCCCGGGATGACGCTGCTGGACGTCGGCTGCGGCTGGGGCGCGATGATGAAACGGGCGATCGAGAAGTACGACGTCAACGTCATCGGCCTCACGCTGAGCAAGAACCAGCAGGCACTCGGCCAGCAGATCCTCGACGGCATCGACACCCCGCGGTCGCGCCAGGTGCTGCTGCGCGGCTGGGAAGAGTTCGAACAGCCCGTCGACCGCATCGTCAGCATCGAGGCGTTCGAGGCGTTCCCCAAGGAGCGCTACAAGGCGTTCTTCGACCTCTGCCACCGCATCATGCCGGGCGACGGGCGCATGGTGCTGCAGACGATCATGGGCCACCCCCTCAAGCGCTGGCCGGAGCTCGGTGTGCCGATCACGATGACCGATCTGCGGTTCATGCGCTTCATCGCCAAGGAGATCTTCCCCGGCGGTTCGGTGCCGTGCGACGAGGACGTCATCGAATACTCCACCGCGGCAGGGTTTTCCGTCGCCGAACGCGACGACCTCACGGCCAGTTATGTGCGGACGCTCAACACGTGGGCGCAGAGCCTGGAGGCGCATCGCGACGAGGCGATCGCCGTGACGAGCGAAGAGGTCTACGACCGGTACATGAAGTACCTGCTGGGCTGTGCGGACTTCTTCAACCGCAACGTCAGCTACGTCGAACAGTTCACCCTGGTCAAGTAGCCGTCAGCGTGAGCTGAGAACGCCCCACCGGCACGTCGACCACTGGTGCGGCCGGTCTGCCGTCGAGCTCCACCGTCGTGCCCGGCGGTAGCGACGCCAGCCGGATCCGCACCGGGTGATCGGTGGCGACCGTGATCGTCGACCGTGACAGCGTCGCCAACCCGGCCCGCACCACGTCGACCGCGAGACCGGCCACCCCAGTCAGGTCGAGTGTCAGCAGCGGCAGCGGATCGACCTCGCCACCCACCTGCCACGTCATCTCGGTGAACAACCCCGGCGTGGGGTCGAAGTCCGGGATGACGCCGCGGCGGCGCCTGATCGTGCGGGTCCGGTCGGGACGTGCGTAGGAGCGGGCGTCCACCGAGGCCAGCTGGCCGCGCACCTGCGTGACGTCCTCGGCCGCGCGCAGCTCCGACACCCACCACACCCGGTGCGGTCCGATGCCGAGGTCCTCCCGCACCAGCTGCGGGTACCACGCGAATGTGATGTGACCTGGATCGGCTTGTCGCAGACCGGTTCCCATGTGCGCGACGGGGTCGTCGAAGTCGTCCTTGAGCAGGAAGGCCACGTGGTCCTCCACCGGATAGGCGGCGAACCGGTAGCGGTAGCCCAGGCGGTCCAGCTCGAACACCTGCTGCACGATCCCCGGGAAGGGCACGAACTGGTCCAGGCCGCCGTGCGCGATCACGAACGGCAGCCACCGGGCGTTGGCCAGCAGCGGCCAGGTGTCGCCCTCGCGCGCACAGTGCGACGTCGGATCGAAGTCGGCCGGCGCCTGCACCCCGCGCACCAACCGCACCCCGCACGTCGGCGGCCCGGCCAGCACGACCGCCTGGGAGAACACCTCCGGATAGCTCAAACCCAGCTTGTACGTGCCGTATCCGCCCATCGAGTACCCGGCGATCACCGTGCGGTTCGGATCGGCACCGAGCTGTTCGACAACCCGCGCGAACACCTCCCACACATCGAGCTCGCCCTCGTCGAAGTACCAGCACGACGGACCCCGGGCGAGCGGCGTGACGACGATCGAGTTGCGGCCGTCGCACACCTCGTGCAGTAGTTTCGGGTCGAACGCCGCGTACTGGTTCTGCCCCAGCGCCAGCGAGTGCAGCATCAGCGTCAGCGGCAACCGCCGCCCGGGCGCGTAGGTGGCCGGCAGGCACACCGAGTACGGCTGCACCCGGCCGAGGAACTGCGGTGCGGTGTCGAGGATGTTGCCGTCCCCGACCCCCTGGCCCAGCTCGACCGACGACACGTACCACCGGGTGGACACGCCGGTCACCACGGGTTCGGCCTCGGTGCGCCGTTCGGCGAGCTGCTCCCACGGCACCGCCAACGAGAACTGCGACACGTCGCCGTCGGCCAGCGCGTCTGCCTGCGCCTGCTCCGACCAGAAGTTCAGCGGCACCTTCTCCTGCTCGCGGGTGCGGAACGCCAGGTTGTAGACGTTGGGCTGGCCGGGGCCGGCACCGCGCACGAACGGCACCTCCGCGAAGCCCGTTCCGTCCTCGTCGGCCAGCCCGGCCGCCAGCCGCACCGTCCACGTCCCCGTGGGTGCGACGAGTGCCCGCGGCACCTTGGCCAAAAACGACCGCGACTCCATGTCGACGCGGTGCTCGACCGCGGTCCGCGTGCCGGTCGTGGAGTCGATCAGCCACGCCCCGGCGCCCGACAGCAGCAGCGCCAGATCGATTCCGGCGGAGCGGACGCCCGCGTTCGCCGGGCACTCGTTCGTCGGCGCCGCGCCGCGATCGGTGTCGACGGTGAACAGTCCGATGGGAACCGCGCTGTCCACCAGCGTGTTCCAGTCGATGCGCCACCACGTATGGGTGGTGTCCAGTCCGATCGCGACGCGGAAGACGTCGGCCCCGTTCCCGGCGGCAGGCCCGTCCGGATACAGGTAGGTGCCCCGCGCCGGCGCACCACCGGTCGGTACGCGCACCGGAACGCCCGCCGCGCCGTGGTCGTCGTAGAGGAAGTCGGTCCAGAACAGCGCCCCATCGGCGAACCGGCCGGTCCCGCACGTCCGCGGGAAGTGCTCGCCGAACGGCCAACTCGCGGGCGCGGGCAGAGTCGGTTCACGCTGCAGCGCCGCAGGCGGCACACCTTCCGGCATCCCGTCGATGACGACGAGGTCCGCCGCGGGCGCCGGTGCGGGCGCGAGCGCGTGGGCGACGGCACCGGCGACGCGGCGCGCGACACGGACCGGCAGCAGGGCGGTGGAGACCAGCGACATCGCCCCGACGTTAGGGCGAAAGTCCGGTTATGGCGGGCGGTTCGGGGTCAGTACGCGCCGAACACCAGGGCGACGTTGTGCCCGCCCAGGCCGAACGAGTTGCTCACCGCGTACCGGTACTCGCCGCGACGCGGCTCACCGGTCACCACGTCGAGGTCGATGTCGGGATCGAGGTGGCGCACGTTGAGCGTCGGTGGCACGACACCGTCGCGCAGCGCCTGCACCGTGATCACGGCTTCCACCGCCCCCGCGGCGCCGAGCGGATGCCCAAGCGCCGCCTTCGGCGCGTACACCGCCGGGTGATGGTCACCGAGGGCGTGCCGGATGGCGCGCGCCTCGGCCACATCCCCGAACGACGTGCCGGTGGCGTGTGCGTTGACGTGGTCGATGTCGGACGGGGCGAGGCCGGCCAGGTCGATCGCGTGGGCCATGGCGTCACCGGCGGGCACACCGCTGGGATCGGGCTCGACGACGTCGTAACCGTCGGAGGTCATCGCTCCCGCCAGCAGCCGGCCCAGGATCGTCGCACCGCGGGCCTTCGCGTGCTCCTCGGTCTCGATGAGCAGCAGCGCGCCGGCCTCACCGAACACCATGCCGTTGCGGTCCTTGTCGAACGGGCGACAGGCGCCCGCCGGATCGTCGTTGTCGGTCGACAGCACGCCCATCCGGGTGAACGCGCCGACGGGGACGGCCTCGATCTTCGTCTCCACCCCGCCGCAGATCGCGACCTCGGCCTCACCCAACACGAGTTGGCGCCAGGCCTGGGCGATGGCCGCCGCCCCCGACGCGTCGGCCATCACCGGAGAGATGATGCCGCCCTTGGCCTGCCGGTCGAGACCCACTGCGGCGGCCGGCGCATTGGGCATGTACATCTGCACGGCCAGCGGCGACACCGCGCGCAGTCCCTTCTGCCGCCAGTCGTCGTACTGCGCCGGGATCTCCTCGGTCGAGCCGAGCGCAAGGCCGATCGACACCATCAGCCGACGGACGTCGACGTCCGGTGATCCGCCCGCCTCCCACACCCGGCGGCCCAGCACCGTCGACATCTTCTGCATGTAGGACAACCGGCGCAGCTCCACGCGGTTGAGATGTTCGTCGAAACTCTCCCGCAGCTGACCGCCGATACGCACCGGTGAGCCGAGTTCGTCGACGAACCAGGAATCCAGCGGGCGGATACCGCTGTGTCCGGCCAGCAACTGCTGCCAGGTGTCCTCGGCGTCCGGCGCCAGCGCCGTGGTCGACGCGACCGCCGTCACCACCACGTCGGCGAAACCGCTGCCTGTTCTCAACTTGGCCATGTTCACTCTCGCTTGACGACGTCGAGCTTCTCACGACAGGTTACGCTGCGGCAGCACGCGTTTCGTCCGCTACACCGGGTTCAACGCACGGCGGCGTTGATTGCCGGGGCGTCGATCATCCCCTTCTCCACACCCCACATGGTGGCGATCGTGCGGTACTCGCCGGTGGCCATCACGTGTTCGAGCGCCTGGCGCAGCGACTCCGCCAGCGGCGAGCCCTTGGCCACCGGCCAGCCGTAGGGTGCCGAGTCGAACACCTCCCCCGCCGGTTGCAGCGCGCCGCCGGAGGTCTTGATCGCGAATCCGGTGACCGGCGAGTCGGCCGACATCGCGTCCACCTCGCCGGCCAGCAGCGCGGCGGTGACGTCGTCCTGTTCGGTGTACACGACTTTGTCGATGGGCGCCCGCCCGGCCGCGACACACGCCTCGCTCTTGGCGGGCAGCTCCTCGGTCTCCTGGATCACGCTGTAGGCCACCCCGACTCGCAGGCCGCAGGCGTCCGACGGGTCCACCGAGGACCCGGCCCGTTGCGCCCACAGGGTGCCGGCCTCCAGATACGTCACGAAGTCGACGGTCTGCTCGCGTTCGACGGTGTCGGTGATCGACGACATGCCCACCGTGAACGCTCCCGACTGCACCGACGGCAGCACACTCTCGAACGCGGTCTCGCGGAACTCCGGTGTCAGGCCCAGCGTGCGGGTCACGGCCTTCATCAGGTCGACGTCGAACCCGACGATCTCGCCGTAGGCGTCGCGGAACTCGTTCGGCGCGTACGGCACGTTGACCCCGATGACCAGCCGGCCCGACTCGCGGATCTCGGCGGGCACCGTCGCGGCGATCGACGGCACCGCCCCGGGTGTCGCCACCGGGGTGGGTGTCGCGGTGTCCTCGGCGACCACCACCTGCCGCGGGGCGCGGGTCCGCTCGGGCCACCCGCTCCACTGCCACGTGGCGACCGCCGATATCGCCACCAACACCAGCCCGGCAGCCGCCACCGCGGCCGCCCGTCGGGTCAGCCTGCGCCGCACCGGGATCCGAGCACCCCGGGCCGAGTGCCTACCCGACCGGCTCGACCAGCGCACCGGCGACGTCAGGGCGCGGCGCGCGGCCGCGGCCAGTTCGGCCGCCGACTGATAGCGGTGTTCGGGCTTCTTCGCCATCCCCTTCTCGATCACGGCGTCGAACGCCGCCAGCCGCGGGTCGGTGGCCGACGGTTTGGGCACCGGTTGCACGATGTGGCCGGCGATCTGCTGTTCGAGGCTGTCCGCCGGATACGGCCGCGCACCCGTGAGGCACTCGTAGAGCACGCAGGTCAGCGCGTAGATGTCGGAGCGCGGATCGATGGTGCCGCCGTTGAACCGCTCCGGGGCCATGTAGGCCAGCGTGCCGAGCGTGCTGCCCGCCGTCGTCATCCCCGGCTCACCCGCACTGCGGGCCAGGCCGAAGTCGATCAGGTACACGAAATCGCGGTCGGTGATCAACACGTTGGACGGTTTGACGTCGCGGTGGATCAGCCCCGCCGCGTGGGCGGCGTCCAGCGCGGTCGCCACCTGCTCGACGACCTTCACCGCGAACGACGGCAGCAGGGGTTTGTCGGCCTCCTGCAAAATCGTCCCCAGGTTGCGGCCCTCGATCAGCCGCATGTCCAGATAGAGCCGACCGTCGATCTCGCCGTAGCTGTGGATCGGTACGACATGCGGATCCTGCACACCTGCGGCGGCCTGCGATTCACGCCGGAACCTGCGCTGGAACGTCGCGTCCTGCGCCAGGTGCGGGGGCAGGACCTTGACCGCCACGGTCCGGTCCGTGTGGGTGTCATAGGCCTGGTAGACCTCGCCCATCCCGCCCCGGCCGATCAGCTTCTGCAGCTGGTAGTGCCCGAATGGTGTCGCGTCCACCGTTGTACTCCTCGGCAGCGGCCAGTCGGTGTGTCGACTGAAATTACCGCACCTTTGCCGAAGATGTCGCCACTCATATCGACGTCACCGTCAACCTGCCTCAGAAGTTTACTTATGGCAAATTTGGTGAAGGGTAGGGAAACCCCCGATTCCTCGGCGCATCCCTGCGTTCGAGACTTGCGGCAACGAACTGCCGAGGGGGACGGCCGGTCGTCCGCTGGTGCCACGAAGGGGAGAACAGTGTTACAGCAGGTCGCGGATCGACAAATCAGCATCGACCACCGCGCGGACGGGGGACACCGCCGCGCCGGCAGTAGGGGAACCTTTCAAGTGACAGCGACGGGGCGCACCCCGAGTGACATGCCGGGCCTCGACATCGGCGAACTGAAGTCGTGGCAGAACTACCTCGACGCCGCGCTGCGCCTGCAGGCGAAGCTCAACCACGATCTCAACGAGGCCTGCCGGCTGACCCTCGAGGACGTCCGGTTGCTGCACGAACTCGCCAAATCGCCGACCGGTTCGGTCCGCATGGGTGCGCTCGCGCAAACCTTGGTGTCGACGCCCAGCCGCGTCAGCCGCCGTGTCGACCGGCTCGAGGCGCGCAACCTCGCGCACCGCGCCTCCAGCGACCGCGACGGTCGTTACGTCCTCGCCACGATCACCGAAGAGGGCCGCTCCCTGCTCGACAAGGCGATGACGGTGTACGGCCAGGCCGTCCGCACCCACTACCTCGACCCGCTCAGCCGGCCGCAGACCGCGGCGATGGCCGAGAACTGCCGGCGCATCAACGCCGCCCTGTCCCCGGAGCTCCGGACCGCAAACTGACAACACCGATGTTCGCCCCGCGTCGGACAGCTAATCGACGCGGCGTACAGTTTGCGCACATCCATGTTGCACATGCAACTAGCGACGTGCCGAAACACCCCCTGAGCACCTGCAGCGCCGTCTTTCATACCTAGGGTCGGTTTCGCAATCCATTTGCTGTTTGCGATCATGGCGTGATGGACGCGCTCGGGAAACCGTCGGCCGGATCGTCGGCCGTCACGGATTTCCTCGCTGCCGTGCCGCACGGCCCGGCCGGCCTCCTCCTCGAAGGTGAGGCCGGCATCGGCAAGACCCGGCTGTGGCTCAGCGCGGTGGAGGACGCCCGCGCCCGGGGTTTCCGGGTGCTGTCGGCGCGCGCCGGGCAGGCCGAGACCTCGCTGGCGTATGCGGCGGTCGCCGACCTGCTCGACGACATCGACACCGACATCACCGCGGAACTGCCCGAGGTGCAGCGCCTCGCCCTCGACCGGCTCCTCCTGCGCGGGGACGCCGACGGACCGGAGACCGACCACCGGGTGGCTGCGGCCGCCGTCCTCAACACCATCGACCTCCTGTGCCGGACGCGGCCGGTGATCCTGGCGGTCGACGACATCCAGTGGCTCGACGTGTGCAGCCGCGAGGTCGTCGGGTTCGTCGCGCGCCGGCTGAGCTGTCCGGCCGGTCTGCTGCTCACCGAACGCACCGAGGAACCCCGAAGCGACCACACCGACTGGCTGCAGCTCGCGCAACCCGACCGCCTGCGCCGCCATCGCGTCGCACCGCTGTCCCTCGGTGGGCTGCACGCGATGCTGTCCGAACGGCTGGGCCGCACCTTCCCGCGGCCGACGCTGATCCGGATCGCCGAAACCTCAGGCGGCAACCCCCTTTACGCGCTCGAACTGGCCCGCGCCATGTCCGAGCAGACCGCGGCCGGTGAACCCGCGCTCCCCGCGTCACTGGTCGATGTCGTCCGCCGGCGCATCCGCGGTATCGACGAGGTGGTGCGCGACGTCCTGCTCGCCGCCGCGTGCGTCGCCGCGCCCACCGTCGACCTGGTGGCCAGCGCCACCGAGCGAACCCCGGAGGATGTGCTCGAGCTGCTGGAGGCCGCCGAGGAACAGGGTCTGGTCGAGATCGACGGACTGTCGGTGCGCTTCGCCCACCCGCTGCTCGCCCGCGGGGTCTACTCCGAGGCGGGGCCCGCCCGGCGCCGCCACATGCACCGGCGCCTGGCAGGCGTGATCGCGCAGCCCGAACAGAAGGCCCGCCACCTGGCGCTCGCCGCGACCAGTCAGGACGACGACACGCTCGCCGCCCTCGACGCGGCCGCCAACGCGGCGCGTGCCCGCGGCGCCCCGGCCGCGGCCGCCGAACTCCTCGAATTCGCGATGCGGCTCGGCGGGGACACCGACCTGCGGCGGCTTCAGGCGGCCGCGCACTATTTCACCGCCGGAGACAGCGTGCGCGCCGAGGAACTGCTCTCCACCACGCTGCCCCGAATGCCTCACGGCCCGCTGCGCGCCATCGCCTCGATGCAGCTCGCGGGGATCGTGATGGATCACAACGACTTCCGCCATGGGCTCGAACTGCTGACCGAGGCGCTCGCCGACTGCGACACCGACCGCACGCTCGAGGTGCACTGCCTGCTCTCGCTGAGCATGGCGCAGACGAACGCCGGTGACCACGAAGCCGCCCTGTCCAATGCCGACCGCGCGGTGACGATCGCCGAACAGACCGGTCAGGCCCAGCTGATCGGCCAGGCCCTGACCGTGCGGGTGTTCACCCGCTTCATCTTCGGCCACGGCATCGAGGAAGAGGAGCTGCGGCGGGCGCTCGACTACGAGGATCCCCACGACGAGGTGCCGCTGCCGTTCCGGGCGCGGGCGGTGGCCGGGCTACTCAACTCGTGGACCGGCCGCCTCGACGAGGCGTACGACACGCTGCAGGAACTACGGCGCCACAGCCTGGACCGCGGCGCCGACCGCGACCTGCTCGCCCTCGCCGTGAGCGGAACGCTGCTGGAGCTGTGGCGCGGACGGCTCGACGAGGCCGCCACCTACGCCGACGACGCGGTCGAACGCGCCGAACAGGTCGGCGGTGAGAACTCGCGTCTGGTGGCGCTGGGAGTCCGCGCGATCGTCAGCGCCCACGCGGGCCGGGTGCGCGCCGCCCGC
Organism: Mycolicibacterium litorale; assembly: GCF_014218295.1. The sequence goes on along the minus strand of NZ_AP023287.1, from coordinate 886,202 downwards.
GCGGATGCCGAAGCGGCACTGGCGATGGCCCGGCGCAGCGGGACGGTGCGGATGACGTGGTGGCCCCTCGGCGTGCTCATCTTCCTCGAGGTGTCGCTGGGTAACTACGCCGAGGCGCTGACCGCACTGGAACCGCTGATGCCCGACTACCTGGCCACGCCGGGCAACGAGATCTTCAGCTCGTTCTTCGTGCCCGACGCCGTGGAGGCTCTCGTGGCGGTGGGCAGAAACGCCGACGCGCGAACCCTGATCGAAAGGTTCGAGGCCGACGGCCGGCGCCTCGACCGGCCGTGGCTGTCGGCGGTCGGTGGGCGGTGCCGCGGGATGGAGTTGGCTGCACGCGGAGACGTGGACGGGGCGGTGGCCGCGGTCACCGAGGCGATGGAACACCACGAGCGGCTGCCGATGCCGTTCGAACGGGCGCGCACCGCACTGCTTCTCGGCCAGCTGCAGCGCAGGCAACGACGCAAGGAAGCCGCCGCCGCCACGCTCACCGAGGCGCTGGCCACGTTCGAGAGCATCGGAACCCTGCTGTGGGCGCAGCGCGCCCGCGACGAGCTGGCCCGGGTCAACGTACGACCCAGCCGCGATCAGAGCCTCACCCCCTCGGAGCGGCGGGTCGCCGAACTGGCCGCCTCCGGGATGAGCAACCGCGACATCGCCGCCGCCCTGTTCATCAGCGTCAAGACCGTCGAGGCCAACCTGGGCCGGGTGTACCGCAAGCTGGGGGTCCGGGGCCGGGTCGCCCTGGCCCGCAAGCTCGAAGAGTGAGCGCCTACACGGCCTGCTGCAGATTCGCCCTCGAGTCGGCCGTGTAGACCACCGTGTACGTGGTTGGCGTGGCCGGCACCCGGATCGCGTGTGTCGGCGCCCCGCCGTCGGACCACCGGTCGAACGTGAGCTGCCTGCCGTCGACCACCTGGGTCGTCGGGGCGCTGAGAACGTAGTCGACGCCGACCACCGCCCGCTCGGTGTAGGAACCGGTGTACGGCAACCCGTCGATGGTGAACTTCGCGCCCGGATCGCTCGCGGAGACGGTCAGGTCGACCAGATTCGGGTTGATGTCGCGGTACGTGGTGGTGGACAGGCCGCTGCTGTCGGTGACGGTGAGATGCACGCGGTACCAGGTGCCGTCGATCTGATCCCGCGACCGCGGGATCGTGATGGTGCCGGTCGGCCCGACGATGTTGTCGGCAAACGGATGGGTGTGTTCGTTGTGGTGGAACACGACCGTCCACCTGTACGCGCTGTCGGGCAGCGTCCCGCCGTCCGGGCGGTCCTGCGCATCCGTGCCCCTGCCTGAGAACGTGATGGTGTCACCGGCGTTGTAGGAGGACGGGAGGCTGACGATCTCGGCGACCGGCGGGGTGCTGCCGACGGTGATCTTCTGCGTGGTGGTGTTCGTCTTCTCCCCGTCGCTCACCGTCAACGTCACGGTGTAGGTGCTGTAGGCACCCGCGGTGCTGAAGGTGTGGGATGTGACGGCGCCGGTCGACGTGTTGCCGTCGCCGAAATCCCAACGGTAGGTGAGGTTGTCGCCGTTGGGGTCGTGCGACTTCACACCGGAGAAGTCGACGGTGAGCGTCTTGTCGGCGGTGGTGGTCTGCGAGGCGTCGAGGATCGCGGTCGGCGCGCGGTTGCCACCCGACGGTGAGATCATCGCCAGCTCCCCGGGATAGATGGTCAGCTGGTAGAGGTTGTCGTCGGGCCCCTGCGCCAGGTTGACCGTGGCACCGGCGTTGCCCCAGAAGGTCTTGCTGCTGATCAGGCTGGAGTACTGCTCGTCGAATTCGAGCACCCGGATCCAGCCCTGGCTGTAGTCGGCGATGAACACGGTGTTGCGGTAGTCGTCGGGGAACGTGGTGCCGTTGTAGACCACGACCGAGGTGATCGCCCCCGCGTTGGCCGGCGGCGCGGTGTGCCGGTAGGCGTAGATGGGGTTGACCGATGCGCATCCGGTGCAGTTGCCCTCGGCCGACGGCCAGCCGTAGTTGCCGCCCTTGACCACGAGGTTGAGCTCTTCCCACGTCGCCTCCCCCACGTCGGCGACCAACAGCTGCCCGGTGGGTGTGAAGTTGAGCCGGAACGGGTTTCGGAAACCGAGGGCGTAGATGTAGTCGGCGGGGCTCGCGGTGGTGGCATCGGCGTCGACGAACGGATTGTCGTCGGGCACCGATCCGTCGGGGTTCAGGCGCAGCACCTTGCCGTGGATGTTGGCCAGGCTCTGCGAGTTCACCACACCCTGGGTGTTGTCGCCGACGACCCAGTACAGGTGGGTGCCGTCGGCGTCGAAGGCCAGATCGCCGCCGTGGTGGAAATCTTTGGCGTCCTCGGTCGATTCGAGGAGGATCTGGGTGCTCTCCACCCGGGTCATGTCCTCGGACATGACCAGGCGCGACAACGTGTCGTGGTTGGTCAGGCCCGAGGTGTAGGCGACGTAGATCGAGCGGTAACCGAACTCGCCCTCGTGCCAGAAGTCCGGATGGACCTCGATGCCGGTCAGGCCGCGCTCGCCGCCGGTGGTCGTGGAGAGCACCGTCAGCGTGGTCACCGCACCGGTGGTGGGGTCGTAAACCTTGACGGAACCGCCCTTTTCGGTGATGAAGATGCGGTCGACCTCGTCGCTGTGATGCTTGGTCAGGATGGTGAAGTCGGTGGGCTCGGTCAGTCCGGAGACGATCACGGTGCGATCGAGTTCGGCGGGCAGGTCGGCGCTTGGACCGCACTGGCCGAGGAGTTGGATGACCGCCGCCCCCAGCGCGCGGCCCTGCGGGGAGTCACCGAAGTCGTCGACGGCCGTGATCAGCATCCGCACCGGCGTGCCCAGCGGTGAGGCGATGAAGCTGTCGACCGCCTGAGTCGCCTGACGGCGCACCCACGCGGCCAGCGCCCACAGCGCAGGCGACTGCGCGGGCGCCGCAGGCCCGGCCGGTCCCGCCGCTCCCCCGGTCACGCCGCCGAGCAGTGGTTTGAGCACGGTGTCGTAGAAGGTCGTGACGGTCTTGACGACCCCGCACAGGCACGTGACCACCGGCGCGGGAATGCTCGCGATGAACTGCTCGGGCGTCGGCAGGTTGAGCCGCAGCGGCGGGAGCCCGGCCAGCTGCGTGCGCGCGGCGGCGGCCAGTGCCGGATCGTCGGCGCGGGACGAAGGCGAAACCGTCTGCACCGCAGCGAGATCGGCGGCCACGGATGCGCTCGTGTCCACCACTGCCATGCTGTCGGGCTCAGGGGCGGGAACATCGCCGTCGACGGTGCCGGTGGCGGGTTCGGTCGGCACCACCGCGTCGGACACGTCACCGGTCTCCGGTGCGGGCGTGACGGCGTCGACCGGCCCCGGCTCCTCCGGCACCGGCGGAACATCAGGTTCTTCGACGGGTTCCGCGGGCGGTTCGGCCTCTTCGACGGGTTCTTCGACGGGCTCCTCCGGCGGTTCGACCTCCTCACCGTCGTCGGTCACGGCGTCGTCTTCGTCGGCGTCGGTGTCGTCGGCGTCGTCTTCGTCGGCGTCGTTTTCGCCGGCGTCGTCTTTGTCGGTGTCGCCGGTGTCTTCTTCGTCGGGCCGCGTGCCGCCTTGCGTCTGATCGCTGCCCGCGGGAGCCGGGGTCGCCTCGCTGCCCGACGATGTCGAGGCGCCGGCCGGGCCCGCGGTCGCCGACGGGGAATCGTCCGCCCACGCGACGCCGGGTGTGGTCGCCACGGCACCGCCCACCCCGAGCGCGACGGCGAGCGCACCGACGCGTCCGATGTACCTCGCGTAGGTGGCCGTCGCCCTACGATCGTTAGCTGCCATGGTGAGGCCCCCCTCGAAAATCCCCTCGCGACGCCGCCCACAGGCGTGCGGGACTCACTATGGCACCGGCTCTCAGGAAATTTTGACTTTTCCGTAAGCCGCGATCCGCGATTTGCCTGCTCGGCATCCACCCTCGTCCACCCACTGCTGGCGCCGATGCTGAGCAGCTATCTCCCGGGTGCGACCCCCTTGCCGGCGACCACGGCGCACCGTGTCCACTTAGCTACTCATGCACAGAGTGGAATTAGGGCAACAGCAGGTCACAACGATGGATACTTGCTGACGATAGCGAATGGACCGGCCGCGGCCGTCGCCCGGGTGTTAGCCATTCACGATTGGTTCAGCTATTTCGCGTCGCGAACGACTCGGCGTCGAGAGCGAGGTATCCGACCTTCCGGTCGATGCTCGCGTCCCTGGCCGGCGGACGGCGACGGTCCGCCGCATCATCGGGCCGAGGGATTGCGGAGGGTCGCACCGCACGAAAAATAAGCCGCAAGAGTAGGGAATCCCCCAATTCGTCGCAGCCCGAATGGCCCTACCGTGTGAGCATGCTCACTGTCGACGCTCAGACGTCGGGATGCCTGGCCGAGTGGTATCTGCCGGACCTCACCGAGGAGTTGATCGACGCCTTCGTCGCTCGGATCGAGTCGGTCACCGCACAGCTGCGCGCGGAAGGGACCGACATCCACCTGGTTCTGACCGTCGCCGTGCCCTCCGACGAAGTGCTGTACGGGGTGTTCGACGGATGCGAACCGGCTTTGGTCTCGCGCACCTGCGCGCAGGCGGGCCTGGCGCCACAACGGTTGAGCAGCAAGGTCGGGACCAGGATCCTTCTCCACTCACAGGAGCAACGTAGGGAAAACCCCGATTCCTGAGGGGTCGGGCACTTGGTTCACTTGACAAGGAATCAGGGCGGTACTGCGGCGGGGCGCAGAGACTGCACTGAGTCCAGGTGCGTCGCCCGGGGGATGCGACGTCACAAATGCTTGGCTACCTGCCGACGGGGCGGCAGGTAGCCAAGCTTTTTTGTGCGGTCTTCGCGCTCGGCCGCGGCCTGAAACGGTCATCCACCGGTGGGCACCGCGGTGCCGCCCAACTGCTCGGCCCTGGCGCAATGGCCGGTGGCGAAGGCCTGGCCTGCACCGACACGATCCGCGACTGGCGCAATGCGGAGTTTCGCACGCGGCCACCATCTCGAAACGGCCGGTGGATCAACTTCCGACGCCCCTCGAGTGGCCGACGACGCCCGCTCCGCGGACAGGGGTCCGCTCGATGGCAACCGTCCTCACCTTCCTGGAGTCGCCGTGTCGAAGAAGATGCACCTTGGCTGGTTCATGAACTACGCGCCACCGCAGTGGCTGGATCCGTTCGACCGGGTGAACACGTCGTGGACCAACGCCGACTTCCACATCGAGATGGCCCGCATGCTCGAAGGCGCCTGCTTCGACTACCTGATGATCGAGGACACCCTGATGGTGTCCAACGCGTACGGCGGTTCCACCGAGGCCGCGCTCAAACACGCTCTGCAGGTACCGAAACTGGACGCCACCGTGCTGGCCGCTGCCGTGGCCAAGGCGACCACCAAACTCGGTGTCATCGCAACCGCCTCGATCCTGTCCTACCCCCCATTCACGCTGGCTCGCATGATCGCCAGCCTCGACCACCTCTCCGACGGGCGGTTCGGCTGGAACATCGTGACCTCCGGCGAAGAGCAGGCCGCCCACAACGTCGGTCTCGACGCCCTGCCGCCGCGGCAGATGCGTTACGACATGGCCGACGAGTACGTCGACGTCGTCACCAAGCTGCTGGCCTCCTGGGAGGACGACGCCGTCGTGATGGACCGCGACACAGCAACATTCGTCGACCACACGAAGGTCCATGAGGTCAACTACGTCGGCAAGTTCTACAAGTCGCGGGGACCGCTCAACGTGCCGCAGTCGCCGCAGGGCCGTCCGGTCTATCTGCAGGCGGGTGGCTCACCGCGCGGCAGGCAGTTCGCGGCCGAGACAGCCGACTCGATCGTCGCCATCGCCCAGGGCATCGAGGGAATGATCGACTACCGCAACGACGTTCGGGCCCGCGCGCAGGCCGCCGGCCGCAACCCCGACGACATCAAGGTGATGTTCCTGGTGACGCCGGTCCTGGGCGATTCCGCCGAGGAGGCGGAAGCCAAACGCCACAAGATGGTCAACACCGACGCCTTCATCACCGGCCAGCTCGGGATGATCTCGACGGTGACCGACATCGACTTCTCGGCCTTCCCCCTCGACGAACCGCTTCCGCCGCTGACCACCAACGGTGAGCAGGGCTCACTCAACAAGTTCACCCAGGGCGGCAGCGACAAGACGCTGCGCGAACTCGCCACCACCGAAACAGGATTCGCCAGCTGCCTGCCCCTGGTCGGCACCCCGGCGAGCGTCGCCACGCAGATGGCCGAGGCCATCGAGGCCGTCGGCGGAGACGGGTTCCTGCTGACGACCCCGATCCAGCACCTGAGCCGCCGGTACGTCACCGACATCACCGAAGGACTGATACCGGCGCTGCGCGACCTCGGCGCCGTGCGCGAGTCCTACGAACACGACACGCTCCGCGACAACCTCCGCGCTTTCTGACCCACCTCGAAGGGTATGACATGACCACGACCATTCCTCCGGAGACCGGAGGGCTCACCGGGACCGACACCGTCAACCGCCAGTACTCGACGGGCACCGCGCTCGGCCTGGCGTTCATCATCGTCTCACCGGTGATCGCGCTGTTCGCGATCCTGCACATGCTGGTCGCGACGGACGGCCCCCGCGCCGCCCTCGGCATCGGCGTCGTCCTGATCGGACAGATCCTGATCTGCCTGTCCCTGGCCGAGATGGCCGCCAAGTGGCCGGTGCAGGGCGGCATCTACCAGTGGGTGGTCCGCACGATCGGTGTCAAGGCCGGCTGGATCTCCGGCTTCCTCTACATGTGGACACTGATCATCGCGCTGGCATCACTGGCGGTGGCGTGCATGGGTTTCGCCGACATCGTGCTCGGCGTGACGATGAGCACAACGGGCCGCATGGTGTTCGCGTTGGCGTTCATCGCAGCGGCGGTGCTGCTGAACGTCATCGGGCCCACGCTGCTGAAGATCGTCGTGGCCGTGAGCGTGGGTATGGAGTTGATCGCGAGTGTGGGAATCAGTTTGGTGCTGTTGGTCTTCCACCGGCACCAACCGTTCTCCGCGCTCTTCCAGCCGTTGCCGGCGAGTGCGGGCACCGCCGCGGGCGGCGCGGCGATCCTGTCCGTCATGGCCATCGCGGGCTGGGCGTTCCTGGCCTTCGAGAGCGCGACGGACCTGGCCGAAGAGGTCCGCCACCCGAGGAAGGCGCTGCCGGTGGCGATGCTGGGCGCGTTGCTGTCCGTCGGTGCGCTGGTGCTGTTGTCCTACATCGCGATCGTGCTGGCCATCCCGGACTACGAGGCCCTGCTCGCCAGCGGCGAAGACCCGGCCGCGTACGCGCTGGACGTCAATCTCGGCGCGTGGGCGCCCACGGTGTTCTACGCGCTCGTGCTGACGAGCTTCTTCGCCGGGGCGGTGGGTATCGTCGCCGGCGCCGCGCGGGTGGCGTGGTCCTACGCCCGCGAGGGCAGGCTGCCGGGATCCAGACAGCTCGGTAAGCTGAAAACCGCTCGCGCCCTGCCTATCCCGGCAATGATCATGGCCGGGGTCGTCGCCGCCCTCATCGTCGTGCTGTCGCTCGCCGACACCATCTACACGATGCTGGTGAGCTTCGTGACGTTCGGCTTCTTCCAGGCCATGTGGCTGGCTCTCTACGGCCGCATGTACCAGGTGGTGCGCAGGCGGTGGCAGCCACATCCCGGCGGCTACCGGTTGGGGCGCGCCTCGACACCGCTGGCGGTCGCCGCGTTCCTGTGGTGCAGCTTCGAACTCGTCAACGTCGCGTGGCCGCGCGACACCGGCTCGCCGTGGTATGTCGAATGGGCCACCATTGTGGTGTTCGTCGTGCTCTCCTGCCTGGGCATCCTGCTGGCGAGCCGGTATTCGGTGCCGCGGACGCCGCCGGTGGCTGTGGCCCAGGAGGCGAGCCGATGACCGGCGTCACCCTCGCCGGTACGGTGCCCGATGCACGACTCCAGCCGGTAGGTGGCCTCCACCCGCGGTGACCGTTCGAGAGAGCGAAGATCGACTCGATGCCGGCCAGCACGTCCGGATCGGAACCGCGCCACCGCAGTTCCCACGCGCGGTCTCGAAGGAAGCGCGGGCGGTTAGCTGAGCGCCTTCGCTTTCAACGACTCGAATTCGTCCTGCGTGATCGCACCGTTGTCCAGGAGCGCCTTGGCTTCGGCGATCTCCTGGGTCGGCGACCGGCCTGCGACCTCACGGATGTAGTTGTCCGTCTCCTGCTTGCTGGCGATGGCCGCCTCCCGGGCCCGTTCGGCCATACCCCGGCCCCGGGCGATCAAGTAGATCAGCGCGGTCAGCCACGGGAACAGAATCAGGAAGAACACCCAGACGGCCTTGAGCCACCCCGACGTCTTGTGGTCACGCCAGAACAGGTCGACCAGTATCTGGAACAGGACGATCAGATACGCGATCCACGCGAAGATGATCAGGAAGTGCCACAGAAAATCCCAAGTGGGACCCCAATCCATTTCCCCTCCCCATGTTGTCGGACGGGATTCCTTGCCATTCTCAGTGAAACACTTCGCCGTCGCTTACGGGGCGGTTTGCCCGCGCCGATCACGCCGATATGGATCGCATCTCGAAGACGCGGCCGGTGGATTATCCGGCGCCGCGGCATCGGCGCCGCGATAATCGACCGCATCGTGCCTCACACCGAACCGATCGCCCGCGGGAGCACCCCGGGAAACCGAAACGCTTTCCGGCCGGCCACACCGCACACCCGGCGCGGGTGACACGGCCAGATGTCCGACGCAACACTGAGCCTGGTGATCGTCGGTGTCGCGGTCGCACTGTTCATCTGGAACCGCCTCCCGGTCGAGGTGGTCGCGATCGGTGTCGCGTTGCTGCTGTTCTTCACCGGGCTGGTCGACACCAGGACCCTGTTCAGCGGATTCGGCGATGCGGTCATCGTGTTCATCGCATCGCTGTTCGTGGTCAGTGAGGGCCTGGGGGCGTCGGGAGTGACCGCGTGGGTCAGCGACCGACTGGCCCGCCTCGCCGGACAGGCCTACCCCCGGCTGCTCTCGACCGTCTCGAGCGTGGGTGCGCTCGTCAGCGCGGTGATCACCGTCAACGGCGCCGCCGCCGCGCTGGTCCCGGTGACGGTCGCGGTGGCCCGCAAGGCCCGGATCCGCCCGTCGAAGGTGTTGATTCCCTTGGCCTTCGGATGCAGCGCCGGAGCACTGCTCACCCTCGGCGGCAGTCCTGTCAACGTGCTGATCTTCGAGGCCTCACGTGACCGCGGTGAGGCCGGTTTCGGCTACTTCGAATTCGCGCTCGTCGGTGTCCCTCTGGTGGGGGTGACCATAGCGGTGGCCGTGCTCCTCGGGCGCCGGCTGCTGCCCGACCGGGACTCCACGGCACTGCCCGGCGACTTCAGCGACTACCTGCCGCGCCTCGTCGAGCACTGGGGTCTGGACCGGCGCCTGTTCCGGCTCACCGTGGGTGAGCGGTCGACGGCACGGGACCAGCCGGCGCCCGACGTCGTCGCCGGGTCCGACGGCGTGACACTCGTGGCCACCGAGACAGCCGCAGGCTGGGTCGCCGAGGGCCACCACCGGCTGGCTGCCGCGGACGTGATGGTCGTCGAGGGCGACGAGGACGCCGTCGCGCAGTGCGCGGAGCGGGCGGGGTGCGCGGTCGACGCGGTGGTGCCCCGGTCGCAGGACACACTGGTGGGTCGTGACGCCGGCCTGGCCGAGCTCGTCGTCCCGCCGCGGTCGCCGTGGCTGGGCGAGCGGGTGTTCCCGGGATACACCTGGAACGGGCTCACCGTGCTGTCGGTGCACCGGATGAACTCCGACGTGGGTGCCCGTGTCGTCGAGCTCGCCCAGGGCGACGCCCTCCTGGTGCACGGCCCGTGGTCGGCGATCGACCGGCTGACCACGTCCGGCCTGCTCGTCGTCGACTCGACCGAAGACGTCCGGCGCCAGGCGGTGGCACTGGACCGTTCGGCACTGCGTGCGCTGGCGGTACTCACCGTGATGGTCGTCCTGCTGGTCACCGGTGCCACTCCGCCGGCGGTCGCCGCGCTGCTGGCCGCGCTGGCGATGGTGGCGCTGCGCGTGGTGCACCCCGAACAGGTGTACCGCACGATTCCCTGGCAGACGATCATCCTGATCGGCGCGCTGATCCCGTTGTCCACGGCGATCCAGACCAGCGGGGCGGCCGAGCAGATCGCGGCGCCGATCGTCGAGCTGGTCGGCAACCGCAGCCCGTATCTGGTACTCACCGTGGTGTTCCTGCTCACCGCTGCGCTCGGGCAGTTCATCTCGAATGTGGCCACGGTGCTGGTGGTCGTCCCCATCGCGGTCGCCGCCGCCACCGAGAGCGGTATCTCGGTGCAGGCGATGCTGATGCTGGTGGCGCTGGCCGGGGCGGCATCGCTGCTGACCCCGATCGCCACGCCGGCCAACATGATCGTGATGAACCCCGGCGGCTACCGCTTCAGCGACTACTGGCGGCTCGGCATCGTCACCATGGTGGCCTGGTACGTCGTCGCGATGGCGGTGGTTCCGTTCTTCTGGCCGCTGCATTAGCGGCGATTCGCGGCCGGTCCTTCCCGCGCGGCGCGGCATCGTCGACTATGGAGTCATGACGGGGGTAGCGCAGGCGACGTCGAACAAGGTCAGCATCGTCGGGATGGGCAGTGTCGGCACCGCCATCGCCTATGCCTGCCTCATCCGCGGCTCCGCGGGCGCGCTGGCGCTCTACGACATCAACGCCACGAAGGTCCGTGCCGAACTGCTCGACCTCAACCACGGCAGCCAGTTCGTGCCGCACTGTCCGATCACCGGATCCGACGACATCGCGGTCACCGCCGGCTCGCGGATCGTCATCGTCACGGCCGGAGCCAAACAGGACGAGGGCCAGACGCGACTCGATCTGGCGACCACGAATGTGGCGATGGCGCAGTCGTTGACGCCGCAGCTGCTCGAACACTCCCCCGGCGCGATCATCGTCTTCGTCACCAATCCGGTCGACGTCGTCACCTATGCCGCGGCCACCGCGGTCGGGGGCGACGACGGGCGGATCTTCGGGTCCGGAACGGTGTTGGACTCCAGCAGGTTTCGCTACCTCATCGCGCAACGGGCCGACCTCGCCGTTGCCAACGTGCACGGATTCATCATCGGCGAACACGGCGACTCGCAGATCCCCCTGTGGTCGAGTGTGTCCATCGGCGGGGTTCCGGCCGAGAGTTTCCGCATCGACGGCGACGTGGTGTTCGACGAAGCCACCCGCGACGCGATCTCCGCCGAGGTCGTCAACGCCGCCTACGAGGTCATCGCGGGAAAGGGGGCGACCAGCCTGGCCATCGGCCTGTCGACCGCCCGCATCGTCGAGGCGGTCCTGGGTGACCAGCACCGCGTGCTACCGGTGTCGACCGTGCAACACGGCGCTTACGAGATCAGCGACGTCTGCTTCTCGCTGCCGACCGTGGTCACCGCCGCCGGCGCCGGCCGGGTACTCGAGGTGCCGCTGTCGGTGTCGGAACTGCTGAGCCTGCAGGCGAGCGCGGCGACCCTCAAACAGGCCCAGGCCGCGCTGGACCTGTAGTCACATCGGAGACCCAGATCGACAAACGACGAGCCTCCCTGCCCGATCTCGACGCGCTGGTCGACGCGACCCCGGCCGACCGGGATCGCGTCGTCGACTTCCTGCGGGTGGCCAGCATCTGCGTGGTCGTCCTGTGGCACTGGACGCTGTCGATCACCCACTGGGACGGCGACTACACGCTCGTCATGCCCAATCCCATCGGATACGTGCCGGGCAAGTGGGCGGCGACGTGGGTGCTCCAGGTCATGCCCGTGTTCTTCTTCGTCGGCGGCTACGCGAATCTCGCGGGCTGGCAGGCGAACACGCGTGACGGAGGCGGTGCGGGCAGGTTCCTGGCGGCGCGGCTGCGACGGCTGCTGACACCGCTCCTGCCGTTCCTCGCGGTGTGGCTGGCCTTCGACCTGGTGCTGCAGGCCACCGGCCGCCGCAGCGTCCTCGAGTGGGGCATCGTGGTGTTCGTCCCGCTCTGGTTCATCGGTGTCTATGCCGGCGTCATCGCCGCGGTGCCGCTCACGGCCCGCCTCCACCGAGCGTGGGGGTGGCGGGTGCCCGTGGTCCTGGCGGTGCTCGTCCTCGCTGCGGACGCCCTCCGGCTGGGCGCGGGGTGGGGTGGCCCGGTGCCGGCGCTGCTCGGCTCGGCGTGTGTGTGGTTGTACTGCCACCAGATCGGCTATTTCTGGCGAGACGGCACGCTCGTCAAGGGAGGCCGTCCGCTCGCGGCAGCAGTGGCGGCGGCGGGCTTCGCCGGGCTGGTCCTGCTCACCACGTTCGGGCCGTACTCCCGCTCGATGGTCGCGGTGCAGGGTGAGGACACCAGCAACATGTTCCCGACCACCGCCCCCATCACCGCGCTCGCGACGTTCCAGCTCGGGCTGGTGATGCTCGCCCGTCCCCGGCTCAACGCCTGGCTGCGGCGCCGCGGGCCGTGGCGGGCGGTGGTCGCCGCGAACGGCCTGACCATGACGGTGTTCGTCTGGCACATGACCGCGCTCGTGGTGTTCCTGTGGCTCTACGAACGGGCCGGGTTCACGTTGTCCAGCGAGCCGACCGCGACCTGGTGGCTCACCCGACCGGTGTGGATCGTGGGTCCCGGGCTGGTGCTCGCCGCGATCCTGGCGGTGTTGACCGGAAGTCGGCTCATCGTCGGCCGATGGGTGCGCCGCGATCGCACTTCGTGATCCGGCCGGCTACGGCATGAACCTGCGTCCGGCCCATTTCGCCAGTTCGACGACCAGGAAGATCGCGACGGACAACCCGGAGTTTGTTCGCACCGTAAGGCGCCAGCCATCCGCGCGCGGTGTCACTGCCGAGCCCTTCCACTGAAGTGTCCAGTACGGCAAGAACTTCGGCGGCACTGCGGGAATGCGCGAGTGCGTGCCCAGCGCATCTTCTCTCGGCCGTGATTTCCGCCATATTCGGATGGTGCCCGCCGATGCAGCGGTGGGCAATTGCCCTTTCGAACGGGGGTTCAGCCGCGGAGCACGGCGCGACACCGTATGAAATTGCGCCGGGCGTGCCGGCCCGCGGCGCCTGACAAACGCAATCAGGCCCCCTCGAAAGGGGGCCTGATCGCCTGTGGCAGGTGCAGGATTCGAACCTGCGTAGGCGTAAGCCGACGGATTTACAGTCCGCTCCCATTGGCCGCTCGGGCAACCTGCCGGTGAGCTCGCACCGTCCTCTCGGATTTGGTGCGACTAGCAGGGTACAACGAGGATGGTCCGAAGACGAAAACGCCCGAACAAAGCCAGGAGGGAGCGAGTCCATGGCGGATTCCAGCTTCGACGTCGTGAGCAAGGTCGACCGCCAGGAGGTCGACAACGCGCTGAACCAGGCAGCCAAGGAGCTCAGCACCCGGTTCGACTTCCGGGGCACCGACACCACCATCGCCTGGAAGGGCGAGGAGGCCATCGAGATCGTCAGCTCCACCGAGGAACGCGTGAAAGCCGCCGTCGACGTGTTCAAGGAGAAGCTCGTCCGCCGCGACATCTCGATGAAGGCGTTCGACGCCGGCGATCCGCAGCCCAGCGGTAAGACGTACCGCGTCACCGGCAGCATCAAACAGGGCATCACCAGCGAGCAGGCCAAGAAGATCACCAAGATCATCCGCGACGAGGGCCCCAAGGGCGTCAAGGCCCAGATCCAGGGCGACGAGATCCGGGTGAGCAGCAAGAAGCGCGACGACCTGCAGACCGTCATCGCCCTGCTCAAGCAGGCCGACCTCGACGTGGCGCTGCAGTTCGTCAACTACCGCTGAGCAGCTCCGCGGTGACGTCACGGCCGACCGTCTTACCGTCGTCGCGGTGGTCGGTCGTGTTGCGGCACTCCCCGAGGATCGTGAATCGCAGCAGCCCGGCCTTGACCCCCGGGAACATGACGACCATCACGCCGTCTCGGTGAATCACCGTGCCGTACGGTTTCTTCCCCGGCGGCGGGCCGTCGGTCCAGCCGGCCGCGACCATGGCGTCGGCGACCTGGCGGGCGTAGGTGTCGGCGTCGGTGCCCGCGGGCAGCTGTGCGGTCATCTCCACGAACCCGCGGTAGGGCGGCTCGCCCTGGTCGTTGCACGACTCGAAGGAGAACCCGCCGCCGACGTCCTGCAGTCCGGCGACGGTCCGCAGCTGCCGGCCCGCGTCGATCACCTGCGCTTCGGCCTGCTCGTCGGACATCGGGCTGGGCACCTGTTCCCCGCCGCCACCGCCGGGTTTCGACATCGAGCACCCTCCTAGTGCGATCGTGCACAACAACAGCGTGGCGGCCAGCGCCGCCCGCAATGCCTCACCCGGTCGGTTTGTACTCATGGTCAGTGGTCACAGAGCTTCCTGGTCGGCCGGCTTCCGGGTCGATGAAGGCGGGAGTGCCCGGAATGTCGGTGTCGATGTGCGGCAGCGGAACCCTGCCGCCGAACGGTAGGTCGAAGTGGTCGGGGGTGGTGATGTGCGGTTGGCGGCGGCCCTCCGCGAGCAGATCCTCCTGCGCCAGCCGGTCGCTGTTGCCGCTGGCGATGTCGGTGATCGCCCGCATCGATTCGCTGCCCATGTCGTAGTACCGCGAATGATCATGCACGTCCAGGCCGTCCTCGCCGGCCACTTCGGCGCGGAAACGCACCGAGCCGAACTCGTCGCCCGCGGGATCGGCGCCCAGCCCGGCGTCCATCCCCACCGGATAGCCCAGCTGCCGGTTGAGCCAGTCGGCCGGATAGTCACCGGGCATCCCGATCCAGCTGACCGGGTCCGTGGAGGCCGCCCCGACGTACACCTTGCCGCCGTCGAGGTGGAAGTCCTCGGCGCTCTCGGCGAGGTCAGTACCCGGGCTTCCGATCAGCACCGCGTCGTTGGCCCGCATACCGCTGCCCGCGAACGCGTCGGCCACCGTCGTCGATCCGTAGGAATGCCCGATCACCGTCACATGCGACGGGCCGGTGTGGGTGGCGGCCAGCCCGTTGACGTCGGCCGCCAGCAGATCGCCACCGGCTCGGGCGAGGTCGGGGTTGGCGATGCGGGTGTCGGTGAACCCGTCGGGAGCGTCGTATCCCATCCACATGATCACCGCGGTGGGGTTGTCCGGGTCACTGATGTTGGCCTGGTCCCAGAGGTGGATGGCGTCGTTGTGCCCGTCGGACAACCAACCGTCGCGCACGCTGCTGCCGGTGCCCGGCACGATGACCGCCGTGTTCGCGGCGGTGTCGGGATTGCCGATCGCGATCGCGGCGCGGCCCTGACCGTTGTCGGCCAGCGGTTGATACCCCCACAGCATCGCCGGCCTCGGATCCTTGGGAGCGTTGCCGCGCTGGTGGGCCAACCCCTCGCTGGTGCGCCTGGCGTTGTAGAACCGGGTGGCGTCGACCTGGGTGAGGCCGTAGCGGGCCGGGTCGGCGATGACGTCGTTCTCCGACACCCCGTGGCGGGCGGCGACGTCGCGCACGCGGTCGAGATCGTCGGTCATCACGGCCTGGTTGACCTTGTCGCGGACGTCGGCCGGAATTCCGTTGAGGTTGCCCAGCTCCGGCGGATGCTCGGCGATCAGCCCGTCCTTCTCCGCCTGGCTCAGCGAATCCCACCACTTCTTGACGTCCTCGGGTGCGGTGCCCGCGGTGGGTAGCCGGCGCGGATCGCCCAGCGTTCCCGGCGGTGTCTGCGGCACCGGACCGCCGAGCGCTGCGGCGATGGCCGCGGCCGTCGACCGGTCGATCTGGTCGTACTGCGACAGCAGCCTCTTGATGACGGCCGTCCACGCCAGCGCCAACCCGGTGAACACCGGCGGCAGATATGGCGGTGGAGTGCAGGTGCCGTCGTCGGCGATCCGCCAGCCGGTCGCGCGCAGACTGTCGACCAGCATCAGCAGCCCGCGGCGCGTCGACGACAGCTGCGCACCGCCGGACTGCAGCGCCGCCTGCAACGCCTGCAGCCGGGCCCGCAGCGCCTCCTGCTGGTCGAGGTTGGCTTCGGCCTTCGCGATCGCGGCCGACGCGGCCTGGCCGTGCCAGTTCGCGCGCAGCTCGGCCAGGGCCTGACGTTGCCGGGTCATCAGGGTGTCGAGGTGGGCGATCCTCTCGCCGGTCCGTGCCGCGGCGTCGACCAGACCGTCGGGATCGGAGGCCTCCACCACCGACAGCGAAACCGTCACCGCACCCCCTGAGCTGACCGGATCTCATTATCACCCGGTCCCCGACGCGGTAGCTGCACCAATCGAATCGGCCTCCCGGGAGCGGCGCCCGTCCTACGCTGATCGCCATGACACGCGCGCAACGACAGCCCAACGTCGTGGTTCTCGGCGGGGGCTCCTGGGGTACCACGGTCGCTTCGATCTGCTCACGGCGCGCGCCGACGATTCAGTGGGTGCGGTCGGAGGACACCGCCAAGGACATCAACGCCAACCACCGCAACTCGCGGTATCTCGGTGACGACTGTGTCCTGAGCGAGACGTTGCGCGCGACCACCGACTTCGCGGAGGCCGCCAACTGCGCCGACGTCGTCGTCATGGGGGTGCCGTCACACGGATTCCGTGGCGTGCTCGAGGAACTCGCCGCCGAACTGCGGCCGTGGGTTCCGGTGGTGTCGTTGGTCAAGGGGCTCGAACAGGGCACCAACATGCGGATGAGCCAGATCGTCGACGAGGTGCTGCCCGGACATCCGGCGGGGATCCTGGCCGGACCCAACATCGCCCGCGAGGTCGCCGACGGGTACGCCGCCGCGGCGGTGCTGGCGATGCCCGATCAGCACCTGGCCGCGCAGCTGGCAGAGCTGTTCCGCACCAAGCGCTTTCGCACCTACACCACCGACGACGTGGTCGGTGTCGAGATGGCGGGCGCGCTGAAGAACGTCTACGCGATCGCCGTCGGGATGGGGTACTCGCTCGGCATCGGCGAGAACACCCGCGCCATGGTGATCGCCCGCGCCGTGCGGGAGATGTCCAAGCTCGGCGAGGCGATGGGCGGGCACCGCGACACGTTCGCGGGGCTCGCCGGGATGGGCGATCTGATCGTCACCTGCACCAGCCAGCGCAGCCGCAACCGCCACGTCGGCGAGCAGCTCGGCGCCGGCAAGCCGATCGAGGAGATCATCGCCGCGATGAACCAGGTCGCCGAGGGCGTCAAAGCCTCCAAGGTGGTCATGGAGTTCGCCGAGGAGTACGGGTTGAACATGCCGATCGCCCGCGAGGTCGACGGCGTCATCAACCACGGGTCGACGGTGGAGCAGGCCTACCGCGGCCTGGTCGCCGAGAAGCCCGGCCACGAGGTGCACGGCCAGGGCTTCTAGCTCAGTTGAAGTAGGGGTTGCTGCGGCCTTCGCGGGGCAGCAGCAGCGGGTTGCTGGGCTGCAGGACGAAGCTGGCGGTCGGGCTGATGACGAACCCCGCACCGTTGTGCGCGTCGACGCACGTGGTCATCGTGCCGTCGGTGCCGCAGCTGACCGTCTGGAAGCTCAGCCGGGTGTTGGCCGGCAGCGGTTTGACGGTCTCGACCGCGTTCGCGAACGGGGCAGCCACGTTCGAGAAGGTGGGCACACCGCCGATGCCGCCGCTGACCAGGTTGGCGCCCTCCGGGGCGGCGGGCAGCGGGCCGCTGCAGCCGTAGGCGCCGCCGCGCTGGATGACGCAGGTCAGCCCGCCGGGGGCACCGAACGCGTACCAGGTGCCGTTCATCGCCGTGAACTCCGCCGGTGACACCGGCGGCCACGCGTTGACGTTGGGTGCCGGAGGTGGGGCGGGCGTCGGCGGTTGGGCTGCGGCGAGCGGCGCCGTCATGGCGGCGGCGCCGAGTACCGTCGCCGCGCCGGCCAGGAATCTGCTGAGCACGCCCACACCATATGTGCCGGTGCGACCGCGCGCACCAGCTGACCGCTTCACCATGATCTGATCATCGCCGCACGGACGGGTTTCGTTTCCCGGCCTACGTGTGTGCCGCCGAGCGCCGAGATCGACGTGAGGATCGCTGACGACCCTGGTGTCGATCTCGGCGCTGGACGTCTACTCCGAATCGCTTCCCGACGTCTTCGACGCGCCGGCGCTTTCACTCGAATCAGCCTTGCCCGCAGGCGCTTTCGCTGTCTTTCCGGAGCCGTTGCGGAGCTTCGCGCCGATGGAGTCCAGCCGGTCGGTCGCCGACTTGACCGCACCGGCGATCCGGGCGCCGGCGTTGTTGCGCTTCACATCGGCCTTCGTCGTCGAAGCGCCATCGGTCTCCTCCGAGGCCGGCGCGGCATCGTCGGCCGACGGCTCGGCAGCCTCACCGGCATCCTCGGTCGCCTCGTCGGCGGTATCGGCGGTATCGGCGGTATCGCTGACGGGCGGCGACACCGCCGGCGTGGTCGCGACGGATTCGCCGGCCTCGTCATCGGTCGCCGGTTCGTCGATGGTCGTGTCGCCGGCGCTGACCGTCTGCACGGTGACGGCCTGCGACGCGTTGACCGAGGCATCGCTGAGCTCACGCAGATTCGACGACTGCGGAGTTGCCGGCGGATCCAATGGGCTGCCCGTCCCGTCCCAGCCGATCGCCTTCGCGATGGCCTGCGACAGGCCGATGAGTGAGCCGATGGCGCCCGGGCCCACGCCGGTCGGACCGCTACCGTCACCCAGATCGATCGACATGGCGTTGAAGATGGAACCGCCCGGGCTGAGCACGCCGCCGAAGACGAGCCGGGCCCCGAAGTCCAGACCTGGAAGGGGTGACTCCAGCCCCACCGCCTTCAACAGCGGGGTGATGTCGACCGACTGGCCGCCGTTGAGGAACGCGTCGGCCATGTCGGCGGGCGTATTGACCAGTGTGTTCAACGCCGCTTCGAGATCGGGGTTCGCGCCGCCGAGATGCGCGGCAATCGCGTTCGCGCCGGCCGCCAGCGCGAGCACCGGGCCGATCACGGGGCCCACCACTCCCAGGAGGACACCACTGAGATAGCTGGTGCTGAACTGCACCAGCGGCGCCAGATCGGCAGGCACCACGGGCGGCAGAATCGGCGGCAGACCGTTGAGGAGGAGGCCGTAGACGTCGGAGTGCGTGGAATCGAGGGTGCTGAGGTCCTCGGCGAACAGCGCCGTGAGCGCGGCCTGCACGTTGGACCCGATCTGGCCGGCGATCGCCTCGACGTCGGGCAGC
The DNA here is from genome assembly GCF_014218295.1 of Mycolicibacterium litorale. Next base: position 867,086 of record NZ_AP023287.1, on the reverse strand, counting down.
TCAGCCAGGTACCCGAGCTGGTTGGCGATCACCTGTTGCAACACCGGTGCCGGGGCCTGCATCCACGCATCGGCGAGGTTCCCGAGGTTGAGGCTCGAGGTGTCGAACACCTGCAGCCACGCCTCGATCGGGTCGACGGCGGCGCTCAGATGAACCGCCGGATTGGCGACCTTGACGTCGGGCAGAGACGGCGTCGCGACGAGCGGGGAGATCGCGATGGCGCTCGCACCGACCAGGGCGGCACCGGCGGTGGCGAACGGACGAACGCTTGTGTGCATCAGGGCTCCTTTGATCATGTCCCGGGAGAGACGGCAGGAACCCTACTTCGGAGTAAGTTGAAACGTTGCAATTCCAAACGATTGCCTATGAAATTTTTGACCAGCGGTTATCTACGCAGCGCTCAGTACAGACCCGGTCCGCGGCCCGCCATCTCCTCGAGCCGGCGGATCCGGTCGGCGATCGGCGGATGGGTCGAGAACAGCTTGCCGATCTTCTCCCCCGACCGGAACGGGCTGGCGATCATCAGGTGGGCCTGGTCGGCGAGCTGCGGCTGCGGCGGCAACGGCGCCGCCTCGACGCCACCGGAGATCTTGCGCAGCGCCGACGCGAGCGCGAGCGGGTCACCGGTCAGCTCGGCGCCGGACTGGTCGGCCTGGTACTCACGCGAGCGCGAGACCGCCAGCCGCACCACCGTCGCCGCGATCGGGCCGAGAAACGAAACCAGCAGCAGCGCAAACGGATTCGTGCCCTCACGGTTACCGCCGAACATGCCCGCGAACATCGCGATGTTGGCCAGCGCGGTGATGACCGAGGCCATCGCCCCCGCCACACACGAGATCAGGATGTCGCGGTTGTACACGTGTGACAGTTCGTGACCGAGCACCGCGCGCAGTTCGCGTTCGTTGAGGATCTGCAGGATGCCCGTCGTACAGCAGACCGCCGAGTTGCGCGGGTTGCGCCCGGTCGCGAACGCATTCGGGTTCGCGGTGTCGGAGATGTAGAGCCGCGGCATCGGCTGGTGGGCGGCGTTGGCCAGCTCCCGCACGATGCGGTACATCACCGGCGCCTGCAGTTCGCTGACCGGCTGGGCGTGCATCGCCCGCAGCGCCAGCTTGTCGCTGTTGAAGTACACGTAGACGTTCATGCCGATGGCGAACAGCACCGCCAGCGCCATGATGGACCGGCCGAACAGCGAACCCACGAACACGATCAGCGCCGACATGCCCACCAGCAACAGGAACGTCTTGAACCTGTTCGCGTGCGGATTCCACGTCATCAGCTACCTCCTCGTGAAGTCTCGCTGATCCAACGCTTCATACGACGGTCTAAGTTCCGCCGCAACTCAGCCGTGGCGGGTGATCGTGTAGTCCACCAGCGAGGCGAGCGCCTGGCGCCCCGGCACGTCGGGCAGGGCGGCGAGTTCGTCGCGGGCCTGCTGCGCATAGCGCGTCACGGTTGCCTTCGCCTGCTCCATGCCTGGTGAGCGGCGCAGCAGCCGCAACGCCTCGGCCAGATCGGCGTCGTTGTCGATCGGGTGGGCGAGCAGTTCGCGCAGCCGTTCGGTGTCCGGACCGGACTCGCGCAGCGCGTACAGCACCGGCAGAGTGTGAACACCCTCACGTAGATCCGTACCGGGCACCTTGCCGGACTCGTCCGGATCGCTGTCGATGTCGATGATGTCGTCGGAGATCTGGAACGCCGTGCCGACGATGCCGCCGAGGCGCGCCAACCGCTCGATCTGCGCCTCGTCGGCGCCGGAGAACGTCGCACCGAACCGGCCCGACGCCGCGATCAGGCACGCGGTCTTCTCGTAGACGACCTTCAGGTAGTGGTCGATCTCGTCGACACCCTCGACCGCACCGCGGGTCTCGCGCATCTGACCGGTCACCAGCTGGGCGAAGGTGTCGGCGATGATGCGCACCGCCTCCGGGCCCAGCCGTGACACCAGCCGCGACGCGGTCGCGAACAGGTAGTCGCCGGCGAGGATCGCGATGTTGTTGCCCCAGCGGGCGTTGGCGCTGGGGGCACCCCGCCGAACCTGCGCCTCGTCCATCACGTCGTCGTGGTAGAGCGTCGCCAGGTGCACCAGCTCGATCACCGCACCCGCCACCGTCACCTGCCAGGCGTTCGGTTCGGGCCCGAGCTGCGCCGACAGCACGGTGAACAGCGGACGGAACCGCTTGCCGCCGGCCTGGAACAGATGCTGGACGGCCTCGGCCATCAGCTCGTCCGCCTTGCCCAGCTCGGTGGACATCAGATCCTCGATACGGGCGACTCCGTCGCGGACTTCGGCCGCGAAGGCTGCGTCGCCGAAATCCACGCCCGCCACCACGGTCGCCGGTGTCCTCACCCTGCCAACATACTGTGACAATGAACAGCCGGGCGGATGTGGTCGTAGTCGGCGCCGGACCTGCGGGTTCGGCGGCCGCGGCGTGGGCGGCTCGCGCCGGCCGCGACGTCCTGGTGATCGATTCCGCCCGTTTCCCGCGCGACAAGGCCTGCGGCGACGGGCTGACCCCACGGGCGGTGGCCGAACTCGAACGCCTCGGCCTCGGACCGTGGCTGGACACCCGCATCCGCCACCGCGGTCTGCGGATGGCGGGATTCGGCGCCGACGTGGAGGTCGCCTGGCCCGGTCCGTCGTTCCCGTCGACGGGCAGCGCGGTGCCCCGGACCGAACTCGACGACCGGATCCGGTCCGTGGCCGCCGACGACGGCGCCAAAATGATGCTCGGCACCAAAGCCGTTGGGGTGAGACATGATTCGTCCGGCCGAGTCGAGGCGCTCACACTGGATTCCGGTGACGAGGTCGGGGTCGGCACACTGATCGTCGCCGACGGGGCGCGGTCGACGCTGGGGCGCGCACTCGGCCGCCGATGGCATCAGCAGACCGTCTACGGCGTCGCGGTCCGGGGATATCTCGCCACCCCGCGCAGCAACGAGCCGTGGATCACCTCGCACCTCGAGTTGCGGTCACCGGAGGGCACGGTGCTGCCGGGCTACGGCTGGATCTTCCCGCTGGGCAACGGCGAGGTGAACATCGGCGTCGGCGCGCTGGCCACCGAGAAGCGGCCCGCCGACGCCGCGCTGCGGCCGCTCATGTCGTATTACACGGCGCTGCGGCGTGAGGAGTGGGGTTTCGACGGCGAACCGCGGGCACCGCTGTCGGCGCTGCTGCCGATGGGCGGCGCGGTCTCGGGCGTGGCCGGCCCGAACTGGATGCTGATCGGTGACGCCGCCGCGTGTGTGAACCCGCTCAACGGCGAGGGCATCGACTACGGGTTGGAGACCGGCCGGCTGGCCGCGGACCTACTCGGTGCCGGTGATGTGTCGCAGGCGTGGCCCGCGGTGCTGACCGAGCACTACGCCCGCGGGTTCTCCGTGGCACGCCGGCTGGCGCTGCTGCTGACGCTGCCGAAGTTCCTGCCCCTGACCGGGCCGGTGGCGATGCGGTCGACGATGCTGATGCGCATCGCCGTGCGCGTGATGGGCAACCTCGTCACCGACGAGGACGCCGACTGGATCGCCCGGGTGTGGCGCGCCGGCGGACTGGCCTCGCGGGGATTGGACGCGCGCAAGCCCTTCAGCTGATCAGGCGTCGGTGCGGTGGCCGCTGACTCCGGGACCCGGCTCCTTCACATTCGCCGACAGCGCACGCCCATCCGACGGTGGGGTTCGGTCGTCGACCAGGTCGTCGACGTCGTCGCCGGAGAGCTGCCCTGGCTCGTCCCGGGGTTGCGGATCATTCGTCATACCGCCGGACTACCCGCGGTGTGACCGGTCAATCGTTGCCGTCGAGGCGACCCCGGTCGCGGTTCGCGAACGCCAGGGCGATCCGCATGTCGAGCGGTGCGTCGTCCTTGCGGGTCGAATCGGTGAGCGCGAGCGCGATGAGGACGTCGGCGGCGGTGATGAACAGCCCGAACCAGTACGCCCATTTCATCGACGGGTCGGGCTGGGTGGCGAAGTAGAGGACCAGGAAGATCGGCCCGACGATGCCGAACGTGAACATCATCAACTGGAAACGCACGTAACGCCAGAACGTCTGCATCCGCACTCCCGTCACCGAACTCGGGCAGCATATCCCGCGGGAGGCGGATATGGCGGTGGTGTTCCGGGCGCCGATGCGGTCGCGCGACGACGGCATTGACGTCGCACGGACGATCGCACGGGCCCGCCGGCTCGGGGTGTGCGGCTTCGGTGAGCGCGGTGTGGACGCGGAGCGCCTCGACCGCCGCGTCGCGCGGTTCGCCGAAGTGCCCGACGGCGCCCTGGTGTGGACCCGTGACCCTGACGGCCTGTTCTGGCTGGGCCGCGTCGAGGGGCCGTACCGGCGCGACACCTCCGGTGCGGCAACCGCACTCGACCTGGTGCACGTGCGGCCGTGCCGCTGGCTGCCGGATCCGTTCCTCGAGCCCGACGTCCCCGCGGCGGTGCTGGCGACCTATCGCCGGGGCGGGCGCAACTTCCAACAGACACATGACGCGACAGCGGGTGCGGAGAGCCTGCGGCTGTGGGAATCGCGATGCTGAAACATGGATTCGCACAGCGCTTTTGATCACCACTGCGACCAGTTTCCCACTTCGGTGCGTCATACCGGTCGGACCGGGGCACAATCCAGGGGTGCCGCGCCCTCAGGTCGAGTCCTCGTTCGGCGTGGTCTGCGACGTGGACGGGGTGCTGCCGGTCACCCACGTCCGCAGGCAGCTCGGCCGGGTGGGGGCGTTGTTCAACCGCAGCCCGCGCGACCGCCGGTCGGTCCTGGGCATGCCGCATCTACTCCGTCACCTCGCGCACTCCGACCTCGAGCCCGAGGTCTTCTATCTGACCGCTGCCCCTGAGCTGTCCACCGATCTGCTCGCGGAGGTGCTCAGCCGCAACGGCTACCCGAGCGGCGCCGTACTCCCCGGCGGCGACCTGGCTCCCGGCTGGCTCGTCGGTCAGAGCCTGGGGCCGAAACGTGCTGCCCTGGAACGGTTGTTCGAACAGTACCCGCACCGCCGATGGATCCTTCTCGGCGACGACGCCGGACCCGACCCTGAGCTGTTCGCCGACTTCGCCCGCCGCCATCCCGGCCGGGTGGCGGTGATCGCGTTGCGCGAGGACCGCCTCCGATCGACGGGAACGCCACGCGACGGCAGGCCCTCCGAGACGACGGTGGTGGCGGCGCCGAACGCCGAAGAGCTCCTGCCGCAACTGAATGCGGCCCTCGGGCTGCAACCGCGACCGCGGACCGCGATCAGCGGGTGGTTCCTCACCGCGGGCGAACGCGGTAACGAGGCCACCCGGCTGCGCGCGTGGACCACGAACAACGCCGTCCGCCCGCTCGTACACGGCCGGTGCTACTTCGCCGCGCTGGCCGATGCGCTGGCCGCCGCCGGAGCGGGCGACATGGTGCTGGTCGCCGGATGGCGCGCCGACTCCGACGAGCTGCTCACCGACGAGGGGCCGACGGTCGCCGAGGCGCTCGCCTCGGCCGCGCGGCGCGGTGCGCTGGTGCGCGTGCTGCTGTGGCGCGCGCACCTCGGCGCCTTCGGATACCACCTCGAGCAGAACCGGGCCTTCGCCGCAGACATGGCCGCCGCCGGTGTCGAAGTGCTTCTGGACCAACGGATCCGTGCGCTCGGCAGCCACCACCAGAAGTCGGTCGTGATCCGCCGTGCCGGACGCCCGGCCGACGACCTGGCGTTCGTCGGCGGGATGGACCTCGACCGCGGCAGCCGCGACGGCGTTGACCACCACGGCGACCCGCAACCGGACTCGTCCGACGACCTCTACGGCCCGACCCCGGCGCGCCACGACATCCAATTGGAGGTGCGGGGGCCGGCCGTGCGCGAGATCGAGGACTCGTTCCGTGAGCGGTGGGACGATCCCGCACCGACGACCCGGCTGCCGTGGCACGTGGTCTCCGACCTCGTCCACGGCTCACCGCGCAGCGCGTCACCGCTTCCGCCGCCGGCCGAGGATCCGCCCGCCACCGGCGGCTGCGCGGTGCAGCTCCTGCGCACCTATCCGCGCCGCCGCCCCGCTCATCCGTTCGCCCCGCTGGGGGAACGCAGCGTCGCCCGCGGCTATGCCAAGGCCCTGCGGCGAGCGCGCCGGCTGGTGTACCTCGAGGACCAGTACCTGTGGTCGGTGGACGTGGCGCGCATCTTCGCCGCGGCACTGCGGCGCTCACCCGAGCTGCAGCTGATCGCGGTCGTGCCGCGCCGCGTCGACCAGAAGGTGGCGACGCGGGCGGCCGAGATGGGCCAACTCGAAGCCATGGCGATGGTGCGGGCGGCGGGCGGCGACCGCGTCCAGATCTTCGACATCGAGAACGAGGAGGGCCGGCCGATCTACGTGCACGCCAAGGTCTGCATCGTCGACGACGTCTGGGCGGTGGTCGGGAGCAACAACCTCAACAATCGGTCGTGGACCCACGATTCGGAACTGGCCGCCGCGGTCATCGACGATGAGCGGGATCCGCGCGAACCGGCCGACCCCGGTGGCCTCGGCGACGGTGCCCGCCGGTTCGCGCGACGGCTGCGGCTCGACCTGATGCGCGAACACCTCGGCCTCGACGACGATGCCGACCTGCTCGACCCCGACCGGGCCGCCCACACCGTCCGGTCCCGGGCGGCCCGCCTCGACGCGTGGCACGCCGACGACTGTCGCGGGCCGCGACCGCCGGGCCGGTTGCGACGACATGTGCTCGACCCCCGGGAGCGGCCACCGGCGCGGCACCGATGGCTGACCATCCCCGCCTACCGGCTCGTGCTCGATCCGGACGGGCGGCCGCTGAGCATGCGGCTGCGCCGGGCGTATTGACCGGCGCGGCTGCGGTGTCGGACCGCGTGCATCGGGTATCCGTCGGTGATGACGAAGCTTGCAGTGAACCACTACTCCACCGCCTGAGCATGCAATTCGGGATCTTCACGGTCGGGGACGTCACCCCCGATCCGACCACCGGCGCCACCCCGACCGAACACGAGCGCATCCGCGCCACCGTGGCGATCGCCAGGAAGGCCGAGGAGGTCGGCCTCGACGTCTTCGCGACCGGCGAACACCACAACCCACCGTTCGTGCCGTCGTCACCGACGACGCTGCTGGGCTACATCGCGGCCCAGACCGAACGCCTGATCCTGTCCACCTCCACGACGTTGATCACCACCAACGACCCGGTGAAGATCGCCGAGGACTTCAGCGTGCTGCAGCACCTGAGCGGCGGGCGCTGCGATCTGATGCTCGGCCGCGGCAACACGGGTCCGGTGTATCCGTGGTTCGGTCAGGACATCCGGCAGGCGGTGCCGCTGACGGTCGAGCACTACGGGCTGCTGCGACGCCTGTGGCGGGAGAAGGTCGTCGACTGGAGCGGCCGGTTCCGCTCTCCCCTGCAGGGTTTCACGCTGGCGCCCCAACCACTCGACGGAGTGCCGCCGTTCGTGTGGCACGGGTCGATCCGCACACCGGAGATCGCCGAACTGGCGGCCTTCCACGGCGACGGGTTCTTCGCCAATCACATCTTCTGGCCGGCCTCCCACACCAAACGCCTGGTGCAGCTGTACCGGCAGCGGTTCGAGCACTACGGACACGGCGCCGCCGACCAGGCCATCGTCGGACTCGGCGGGCAGGTGTTCATGCGCCGCAACAGCCAGGACGCCGTCGACGAATTCCGCCCCTACTTCGACAAGGCACCGGTGTACGGGTACGGCCCCACGCTGGAGGAGTTCACCGACCAGACACCGCTGACGGTCGGGTCACCGCAGCAGGTGATCGACAAGACGCTCGGCTTCCGTGAGTACGCGGGCGACTACCAGCGGCAGCTGTTCCTGATCGACCACGCCGGGCTGCCGCTCAAGACGGTGCTCGAGCAGCTCGACCTGCTGGGAGAAGAGGTGATCCCCGTGCTGCGCAAGGAATTCCGCGTGGGCAGACCCGAGCATGTGCCCGATGCGCCGACCCACCGATCACTGGTGGCGGCGGCGCGGGAGCAGGCGCCGTGACACGCCTGGCCGTCATCAGCGGTGGGCTGCGCCAGCCGTCGTCGACCCGGATGCTCGCCGACCGTCTCACCGCCGCCGTGGAATCCGAGCTGCGCGAGCGCGACGTCACGGTGAGCACCTCGGTGATCGAACTGCGCCCCCTGGCCCGCTCGATCACCGATGCCATGCTGACCGGGTTGGCGGCAGCCGAGCTGGAGGCCGCCTTCACCACGATCGGCGACGCCGACGGGGTGATCGCCGTGACGCCGGCGTTCAACGCCTCCATCAGCGGGCTGTTCAAGTCGTTCTTCGACGTGCTGCCCCAGGAGACGCTCTCCGAGATGCCGGTCCTCATCGGCGCGACCGGCGGCACGGAACGCCATTCCCTCGTCCTCGAACACGCGATGCGGCCGATGTTCTCCTACCTGCACGCCATCGTCTCACCGACCGGTGTCTACGCCGCGACGGCCGACTTCGGTGAACACCGGCAAGCCGCGGACCTCGCCGCGCGGATCGCGAAGGCCGCCTCCGACTTCGCCCGCCTGCTGCAGGCGTGCGGCATCCGCACCCGCCGCGACGTGTTCACCGAGGAACTGACCGAGATGCAACGTCTGCTCGGCGAGTCGCAGCCGCACGGCGACGGAACGGTCGAGGACTGAGCGCCACCCATGCCCGCACCGTGCCAGCTCGACGCGTCCGACGGTGATCTGCGCATCCGCACCGACGTCACCGGACCCGCCGCGCGGATGGGTCACCACCTGACGATCCTCGTGGCGACGTGGCATGCGAGTGTCGGCTGGGACGGCGACGAGCCGGTGGCGGTCGAGCTGACCGCCGACGTCGACTCGTTGCAGATCGAACGCGGCGACGGCGGGGTGACACCGCTGTCCGGTCCGGAGCGGGCGCTGGCACGGACCAACGCGCTGAAAACCCTGTCCGCGCAACGCTATCCGACGGTTACCTTCACCAGCGATCGAATGACGCCCGCCGGCGGCGGTTACCACCTGGCGGGTGAGCTGGAGATCCACGGGCACCACCGAGCCCACTCACTGGACGTCGCGGTCACCGACAAGGGCGACGGGTGGCGCTTGGAGGCGCGAAGCGCCGTGCGGCAGACCGACTTCGGCGTCAGACCCTATTCGATGTTCATGGGGTCGATGAAGGTCGTCGACACCGTCACCATCGAGTTCTCGGCGACCGTGCGACGGTGAGGCGTGCCCGCCGCCGTCGCGCGTGCGGGACCGGTCAGCGCAGCGGCTTGACCGCGGCGTGCAGCGCGACGATGCCGCCGGTGAGGTTACGCCACCGTACGTCCGACCAGCCCGCGTCGGCGATGCGCTGCGCCAGACCCGCCTGGTCCGGCCAGGCGCGGATCGATTCGGCGAGATAGACGTAGGCGTCGGGGTTGGAGGCCACCGCACGCGCCATCCGCGGCAGCGCCTTCATCAGGTATTCCTTGTAGAGCGTGGCGAAGGCGCGGTTCGTGGGGGTGGAGAATTCGCACACCACCAGCCGACCGCCCGGCCGCGTCACCCGGGCCATCTCCCGCAGCCCCGCCACATGGTCGACGACGTTTCGCAGACCGAAGCTGATCGTCACCGCGTCGAACGACTCGTCGGCGAACGGCAGCTTGGTGGCGTCGCCGGCGACCTTCGGCACGGCGCGGTCCCGGCCCGCCGCCAGCATGCCCACCGAGAAGTCGGCCGCCACGCACCACGCTCCCGAGCCGGCGAGCTCGACCGTCGACACCGCGGTGCCGGCGGCGAGGTCGAGCACCTTGTCACCGGGACCGATCCGCAACGCCGAACGGGTCTCCCGCCGCCAGAACCGGTCCTGCCCCAGCGACAGCACGGTGTTGGTGAGGTCGTAGCGGCGTGCCACCGCGTCGAACATCGACGCGACCTCGTGGGGGTTCTTGTCCAGCGTCGCGCGGCTCACGACGCCGACGCTACCTGTGAATCCGCGGTGAACGGGAATGGGGGACGCCGCGGGGGTCTTGAAAGGCTCATGAGCGGAAAAGTCTGGTTCATCACTGGTACCTCGCGCGGATTCGGCCGGGAATGGACGATCGCCGCACTCGAACGGGGTGACCGCGTGGCCGCGACGGCACGCGACACCGCGGCATTGGCCGACCTGGCCGAGAAGTTCGGCGATGCGCTGCTGCCCATCGCACTCGACGTGACCGACCGCGATGCCGACTTCGCGGCGGTCACACAGGCCCACGACCACTTCGGACGGCTCGACATCGTCGTCAACAACGCAGGCTACGGACAGTTCGGCTTCATCGAGGAACTCACCGAACAGGAGTTCCGCGACCAGCTCGAGACCAACCTGTTCGGCGCGCTGTGGATCACCCAGGCGGCGCTGCCCTACCTGCGTGAGCAGCGCAGCGGCCACATCATCCAGGTGTCGTCGATCGGCGGGATCTCGGCGTTCGCCAACATCGGCGCCTACCACGCCTCGAAGTGGGGGCTGGAGGGCTTCTCGCAGTCGCTGGCACAGGAGGTCGAGCCGTTCGGAGTGCACGTGACGCTGATCGAACCCGGAGGTTTCTCGACGGACTGGGCGGGCCCGTCCGCCAGGCACGCGACCCCGCTGCCCGCGTATGCCGAGGCGCACGCACAGGCGGAGGCCGTCCGCAGCCGGCGCGCCGCGGTCCAAGGCGATCCGAAGGCGTCGGCCCGGGCGCTCCTCAAGGTCGTCGACGCCGAGAAACCCCCGCTTCGGGTGTTCTTCGGGGAACTGCCGCTGCAGCTCGCCAAGGCCGACTACGAGAGCCGGCTCGCGACGTGGGAGCAGTGGCAGCCGGTCGCCGTCGAGGCGCAGGGCTGACTCAGTCCAGTGGCGAGCCGACGCGGTGCAGGGTGCCGTCCGGGTCGACATAGGCGAACTCGCGCAGCCCGTAGGCAGTGTCCTCGAGGTCGGTGAAGCTGCCGACCAGTCCCTGTGACGTCCACTCGGCGTGCAGCGCATCGGCATCGCTGACGTAGAGGTAGACACCCGACGCGGTGGTGAGCGGGTCGTGGTCCGGCCACTCCGTGAGGTGCAGGGAGACGCCGTCACGGTCGACGAAGCCGTAGCGGTCGGGCCCCTGGTACGCCTGCGCCTCGAAGCCGAGCCGCCGGTAGCGCTCCAGTGCGGCGTCGAGGTCGCGGACCGGGATGATCGGGGCGATACGGCCGAAGCTGACGTGGCTCACCCGTTCAGTGTCGCCCTTTCGCCGGTCAGGCGGCGCGCAGCCGGCGTAGGCCGAGCACCGCCTCGTAGTGGCCGAGCAACTCGTCGCAGAGCGCGGGCCAGGTGCGGCCGAGCACGCTGCGCCGTGCGGCGACCGAGTACCGCTGCCGCTCGGCGATCAGGTGATCGACGGATTCGCCGAGCTTGCCCTCGAAGCCGGCGACCTCCAGCAGCAGTCCGGTGCGGTACGGCGCGACCAGGTCGCGGGGTCCACCGGCGTTCGGGGCGATCACCGGCAGACCAGCGGCCATCGCCTCCTGCACCGCTTGGCAGAACGTCTCGTGCTCGCCGGGGTGGACGAACACGTCCATGCTGGCGTAAGCGGCGGCGAGCGCCTCGCCATACAGCGCTCCGGTGAAATATGCCGCAGGCATGGCACTTTCGAGCTTGCCGCGGTCGACGCCGTCGCCGACGACGACCACCTGAAGATCCTCGCGTGCGCTGAGCGCCGCCAGCCGTTCGACGTGTTTCTCCGGCGCCAACCGGCCGACGAACCCGACGATCGGCTTGCCCTCCGGGGACCACCGCCGGCGCAACTCGGGGTCACGGGCCGACGGGGCGAATCCCGTCACGTCCACCCCGCGCGCCCACCGGTACACCCGCGGCACGCCGTGCGCCTCGAGGTTCTCCATGGCCGACGTCGACGGGGCCAGCGTGCGGTCGGCCCGGCTGTGCAGGTGCCGAGTCCACGCCCATGCCGCCCGCGACATCGCCCCGACGCCGTAGCTCTGCGCGAACCCGGCGACGTCGGTCTGGAACACCGCCACGGTCGGGACGCCGAGATGGCGGGCGGCGTGCAGGCCGCCGTAGCCGAGCAGCGCCGGAGACGCGAGGTGCACGACGTCCGGGTCGAACCCGCGCAACACCCCCACCATGCGCGGGCGCGGCACGCCCAGCGGCAGCGACGTCACCTTCGGGAACATCCGCGACGGCACCCGGTGCACCCGCACCCCGTCGTGCACACGTTCGGCCGACGGTTCGCCGCGCGGGGCGTCCGGGGCGATGACGAGGACCTCGTGGCCGGTGCGGCGCAGATGTTCGAGAACCCGCAGCACCGAGTTGGTGACGCCGTTGACGTTGGGGAGGAAGGACTCTGCGACGATCGCAACGCGCACGAGGAGAAGCGTCGCAGCGCAACCTGTCGTGGAGGTTGCGCGCCGGAATACGCGACACGAAGATCAGGCGCGGTACCGTTTGCGGTGTGCGGATCTGGATCGCGGTCGCCGCAGCGGCGCTGTTGCTGGTGACCGTCGGCTGCACGCGGGAGGTCACCGGCACCGCCCGGCTCGATCCCAACCAGCCCCGCACCGCGGTGACCGACGACGGTTACGGCATCCTCGTCGGCGATCCCGAGGCGGCCGCCCAGATCGAGGTGTTCACCGAACCGCAGTGTCCGCACTGCGCCACCCTGCAGGCCGACTACGGCCCCGAGATGGCCAGCTACATCAGCCTCGGCCAGCTGGCGGTCACCTACCGGCCGGTGACGTTCCTCGACCAGGACACCGACCACTCCGCGCGGGTGAGCAACGCGATGTTCGCCGCGGCGGAGGCCGCACCGCGTGCGGTGGCGTTCCAGGCGTTCGTCGAGGAGTTGTGGGCGCATCAGCAACCGGGAGGCAGCGGACCGACCGACATCGAGATGGCCGACATGGCTCAGGAGAGCGGCATCCCGGCTCCCGCCGTGCAGGCCATCGCCCGCGGTCGCGAGGCCGTCGACCCCGGCGACATGTCCGACCTCAACATCGAGCTGCTGGCCCAGCTCAACTCCGACCAGGTCGCCACGCCGACCGTGTACGACCTGCTCAACAACGAAGTGCTCGACATCTACGACGAGAACTGGCTGGCGAAGCTGATCTCGACGATCTAGGGCCGCAGCGCGACGCGAATGCAGTTGTCCTGCTTGTTCTTGAACATGTCGTAGGCGCGCACGCCCTGCTCCAGCGGCAGATCGTGGGTGATGAGCTTCGCCGGATCGAGGTCACCCTGCTCGACGTAGTCGAACAGCCGGGCCATGTACCGCTGACCGTGCTGCTGAGCCGATTTGAGGGTGAGTCCCTTGTTGGTCACCACGCCCATCGGGAACTTGTCGGTCAGCCCGTAGACGCCCAGCACCGACACCACCCCACCCTTGCGGCACGCCAGGATCGCCTGGCGAAGCGCGCTCGCGCGGTCGGTCTCCATCCGCAGCAGCTGCTTGGCCCGGTCGTAGACCTGTTGCAGACCGGTGCTGTGCCCCTCCATCCCAACCGCGTCGATACACGCATCGGGCCCGCGGCCGCCGGTCATCTCCCGCAGCGACTCGTGCACGCTGTCGGCTTGACTGTAATCGATGGTCGCCAAACCGAATTCGCGGGCCAGGGCGAGCCGCTCGGGAAAGCGGTCGATCACGATGGCGCGTTCGGCGCCGAGCAGCAGCGCGCTCTTGGCCGCCATCAGCCCCACTCCCCCGGCACCCCACACCGCCACGGTGTCGCCGCCGCTGAGATCGCAGAAGTCGGCGCCCATGAACCCGGTCGGCACGGCGTCGGACAAGAACAGCGCCTGCTCGTCGGATACGTCGCCGGGGATGGGGAAGCAGTTCGTGTCGCCGAACGGCACGCGCACGAACTGGGCGTGGGAACCGGCGTAGCCGCCGAAGGGGTGGGTGTAGCCGTAGATCCCTCCGGACGGGTAACCCAGAAGTGGTTGCTGCAGTTCGGCGTTCGGGTTCGTGGTGTCACAGCACGAATACAGGTCGTGCTCGCAGTACCAGCACCGGTTGCAGCCGATGAACGACGGTACGACGACACGGTCACCGACCTTGACGTCGCGGACCTCGCGACCGACTTCGACGATCCTGCCCATGAATTCGTGGCCGAACACGTCACCCTCCCGCATGCCGGGCAGGTAACCGTCGATGAAATGCAGATCCGATCCGCAGGTCGTCGTCAGCGTGACCTCGAGGATGACGTCGTGCGGGTTGAGGATCTCGGGGTCGTCGACGGTCTCGACGGACAGCTTGTTGACACCGTTCCAGCACAGTGCGCGCATGAGTGGACTTCCTTACCGCGCGGACGGCCGCGCGCTCGGGTTCTTGCGGATGGTGGGGACTTCGCCGGTCTGCAGCAGCGCCCGGCAGCGGTAGAGCACCTTGAACGCCAGGGCGCCGGAGAGCAGATCGGGTGCCGGGGTCTTGGTCCTCAGCGTGACCTCGGTGCCGAGGTGGTTGGGCGCGGGCCGGAAGCTGACGAGGATCTCGTTGCCGTCGTCCCCGGCGAAGCGCAGACCACCGACCTCGGTGTGCACGGTCGACTCCCACGTGACCGCCACGGGGCCGGCCTCGAGGTTCCAGCGGTACCGGTCCGGTCCGATGTTCTCGACCTGGCCGAGTTCACCGAGCACGATCGACATCCGCGCGGCGTCGCGCCACAGTTCCTCGACCTCGACGACGCTGCTGTTGATCGTGACCGACTGACCGGTCGTCGCGTCGGCCGGCGTCTTGTCGGCCATCTTGTCGCCGACCACGTTGACCACGCCTGCGGCCAGACTGGTCGCGCGATCCTTGGCCGCATCCAGAATCGACATGTTGGGCTCCCTCCGTCGCGCGGGGCGATACCCGGCGAGGGGACGGCCAAACGCGTCAGACCGGCTCCGGCTCCCGGGCCAGCCGCTTCTGCAGCACCGCCAGCCCGACCAGCGCTCCACCGGCGATGAGCCACCCGACGACCGCGATCGAACCGGCGGGGATTATCGCCAGCGACGCGTCGCGGTCGCGCACCCGCACGAGGTCGGGGTTGTTGCGGTCGTACTCGACGTAGATCCGCATCCCCGTCTCCAGCTCGGACGGATACAGCACACCCAGCTCAGGGCGGTAGGTGACGCGGTCGGGGGTGACGAACTCGATCGTCGAGCGGCGCGGGCCGGCGCTGAGCACCGTCGCCTCGGCGACGCCCATGTGCCGTTCGATCTGGCGGTCGTTGCGCCATGCGCCGATCACCATCAGCGTCGACTGCAGGGTCACCAGACACGCGGCGAGGATGATCCCGATGCGGACCCGCCGGATGATCCGCTCGGTCCGCGTCTCGTCGCCGTCGCCCCACAGGTGCGGAATCACGGCGCGGCGGACCGCCGCCACCCGTTCGGCGAACCTCACAGGGCGGCCTTGATCGAGGCGTGCAGCGCCCGCAGCGACGACCGGTCGGCTTTCACCTCCAGCACCCGCATCCCTTCGTGTGGTTCGTCGAGCGCCTCGGCGAGCTGGCCGACCTCGATCTGGCGGTTGTCCACGTGATAGGCCCGGCACAGCGCCCCGACGTCGACGTCGTGCGGGGTGCCGAACACCCGCGACGAGACGTCGCTGAACCGCGGATCGCCCTGTTCGAGCAGTTCGAAGATTCCGCCGCCGTTGTCGTTGGACACCACGATGGTCAGGTCTCGCGGCGTCGGTTCGGTGGGCCCGATCAGCAGCCCCGAACTGTCGTGTACGAAGGTCAGGTCGCCCATCAGCGCGACCGTCCGCCCGCCGTTGCGGTCGTGCGCGAGCGCGGCGCCGATCGCCGTCGACACGGTGCCGTCGATACCCGCGACGCCCCGGTTGGAGCGCACCTGTACGCCGTGCGGGGTGAACCCGGCCAGCGCCGCGTCACGCACCGGGTTGCTCGCGCCCAGCACCAGCTGGTCACCCGGTCGCATCGCGTCGGCCACCGCAGCGGCGACGTGCAGGCCGGTGGTCAGTGGATGCGCCGCCAGCTGATCGCGCACCGCGGCGACGGCGTGCGCGTTGACCTCCGCGCAGCGTCGCAGCCATGCCGGATCCGGGCTACCGCTGGTGACCGCGCGGGTGCCGGTGGCCTGGGAGTTGCCGCTGACGTCCGGCCAGCGGGGTCCGGTGGTCAGCGCGTACACCGGCACCGACGGGTCGGCGAGCAGCGCCGACACCGGCCGGTGCAACGTCGGGCGGCCGAGCATGATGACCTGCTTGGGCCGCAGCAGGCGCAGGGCGAGCGGATGCAGCGGGTTGGCCGCAGGGGGCGCGGTCGGCTCGGCGACCGTGGGCAGCTCGGCGAGGTTCGGATGCACACCCGCCCCGTGGCCGGCAATCACGACGGTGTCGGGGCTGATGTCGATGTCGAGCGGCTGGTCGAACGTCACCGGCGGCGTGTAAGTCCACGGTTTCCCGTCGGGCCGGCCGGGCGGACACGATCCGTCGTCGTCGAAGGTCGGCACCAGCGGTTCGCGCAGCGGGATGTCGAACTGCACCGGTCCCGCGTTGGCGCTGCGAGATCCCGTCGCTGCCACCAGGACCCGGCACGTCGCCGAACGCCACTGCCCGTTGAGCGTCGCCAGATTGTCCGGTGCGCCTCGGGTCATTTCGGGGGCGAGCCCGAGGCTGATGTTGGCCCGCACCTGGGTGCCGAAATAGCCGAGCTGTTCGAAGGTCTGGTTGGCGCCCGTGCCCAGCAACTCGTAGGGCCGGTTGGCGCTCAGCACGATCAGCGGCACCCGCGCGTAATTGGCCTCGACGACGGCCGGGCCCAGGTTGGCCACGGCGGTCCCCGAGGTCATCGCCACGCAAACCGGGGCACGCTCGGCGACGGCCAGGCCGATCGCGAGGAAACCGGCGGTCCGTTCGTCGATGCGCACGTGGAGGCGCAACCGGCCGGCGCGATCCGCGTCGGCCAGCGCGAACGCCAGCGGGGCGTTACGCGACCCCGGGCACAGCACGACGTCGCGGACGCCGCCGCGAACGAGTTCGTCGACGACGACACGCGCCTGTGCCGTCGAGGGGTTCATCGCTACAGGATATCGGCGAAGAATTTGAGGGCCGCGGCGTTGACCTCCTGCGGCTTCTCGATGAAGCCGAGGTGGCCGGCGTCGGCGATCTCCAGGTAGCGCCCGTGCGGCAACGCGTCGGCGACCTCCTTGCCCAGGTGCGGGGGCAGCAGGACGTCGTCGGCGAACCCGATCACCAGCGTGGGGATGCGGATGCTGCGGTAGGCGGGCAGGCGGTTCTCCTTCGGCCCCACATCGCCCTGTGTCCGCAGGCCCGGGGTGTGCTTGGTGGGCCACATGGTGAACATCTCGATCCAGTCGCCGATCGCCCGGTCGTCGTTGATCGTCTTGGGTGAGAAGTTCTCCAGCACACGGACTTTGGCGTCGTACCTGGGCGGCAGGTCGATGCCGGCGGCGATCAGTTCCTTCTCGGCCTGGCTGAAGAACGTGCGGGCCCGGTCATGGCGTCCGCGGGTGGCCATCAGCACCGCCGAGCGCACCAGCTCGGGGCGGGCCAGCATGAGCTCCTGGGCGATGTAGGACCCCATCGACACCGCCACGATGCGCACGGGCGCCGCTCCCAGTTGCTCGATCAGTTCGGCGGTGTCGGCGACCATCTGCTCGACGCCGAAGCCCTCGGCGTTCTCGGTGGCGCCGACGCCGCGGTTGTCGAAGGTGATGGCGCGATAGCCGTTGCGCACGAACTCCGGGACCTGGTGCAGGTGCCAGGTGCGGCCGGCGCCGCCGCGACCGGCGATGAACAGCACCGGGATGCCGGTACCGCGATCGTCGTAAGCGAGATTCACGTTCCCGACGCTACTGGACAGGGATTTCGGTGTCGTTGGTCGCGCCGGGCGTGACGGACGACACCGAAATCACTCGGAGACCTCGGTGAACGCCAGGATCGGGATGGTGCGGCCCTGGGTGAGCTTCTCGTAGTCGGCATAGCTGGGGATCCAGTTCTTCGCCAGCTCCCACAACCGGTCCCGCTCGGCGCCGGTGACCTCCTCGCCGACGAAGGTGCCCTCGTAGCCGCCGGCGGCCAGCGTGACCCTGGGGTGTTTCCTGACGTTGTGGTACCAGGCGGGGTGCCTGCGACCGCCGTAGTTGGACGCGACGACGATCACCCGGCCGTTGTCGGTGAAGTAGGTCAGCGGCGTCACTCGCCGTTGCCCGGACTTCGCTCCCGTGGAGGTGAGCAACAGCTCGGGCGTGACCATCGCCGACGACACCCGGCCACCGGAGAGCCGCAGCAGCGGCGGGTCGATGCGCGGCACGATGTGACGAACGAGATAGCGCACCGGCCGGGGCCGCAGCAGCCGGGCGCCGAACTTCAGCATCGGTGAGCCGGCGGTCGGGTCCACTTCGGGTATGCCCATCCGGCGATCCTATGCAGTTTCGGCGCGGCGACCGCGGCTGCGCACGGCCCGCAGCGCGGCGTTCCACAGCAACAGTGCCGACGGGCCGAGCTGGCGGTGCGTGACGAGCGTGTCCTTGCCGAGCGCGGCGGTGGCGGCCGCCTTGGTGGCGGTCGAGGCCTTCGACACGTGACCGGAGTCGAACGGCGGCTGCGGATCGTATTCGAGGATCAGCTGGGTGACCTTGGCGTGGGCCTCGCCCGCGAGTTGCGCGGCCAGCCACATCGCCAGGTCGATACCGGCGGAGACGCCCGCGGCCGTGACCACCTTGCCGTCACGCACCACACGCTCGTCGCCGACCGGGGTGACGCCGAACGTCCTGAGCAGCGGCACGGCCATCCAGTGCGACGTGGCCCGCTTGCCGTCGAGGACGCCGGCGGCGGCGAGGATCAGCGATCCGGTGCACACCGACGTCGTCCACGTGGTCGTGGCATCGGCGGCGCGCACCCAGGCCAGCAGCTTCTCGTCGCGCGCGTGTTCGGTGGAGGTGGCGCCGCCGGGAACCAGCAGGACGTCGGGTGACGGGGTCTCGTCAAAGGAGTGCGTGGCGCCGACCACGAGCACCCCCGAATCGGCCGTGATCGGTCCTGGCTCGTGCCACAGGAAGCGGACCTCGGTGTCGGGCAGGTTGCGCAACACCTCGTAGGGGCCGATGAAGTCGAGGGCGGTGAAACCGGGATAGAGCACGATCGCGATCTGCGTCATGGTCGGTCCTTTCAGGAGAAGGTTCTGCGGTACTGGTCGGGTGACACGCCGAGTCGGCGAACGAAGTTGCGTCGCATGGTTTCCGAGGTACCGAAACCGCAACGGGCGGCGATCACGGTGACGGTGTCGTCGGTCTCCTCGAGTTGCCTGCGGGCGGCCTCGGTGCGGATGCGTTCGACGTAGGCGCCGGGCGTCTCGCCGACCTCGCTGGTGAACACGCGGGCGAAGTGGCGTGGGCTCATCGCCGCGCGCCGCGCGAGATCGGTGACGCGGTGGGGGCGGCCGGGTTCGGATTCGACGGCTTCCTGCACGATCCGGATCGGGGCGCGCTTGGCCCGCGGCATCCACACCGGCGCGGCGAACTGGGTCTGGCCACCGGGGCGGCGCAGGTACATGACCATCCAGCGGGCGACGGTCTGCGCGGCCTCGGTGCCGTGGTCGTCCTCGACCAGCGCCAAGGCCAGGTCGATGCCCGCGGTGACGCCTGCGGCCGTCCACACCCGCGGCGAGCTGCGGACGAAGATCGGATCGGGGTCGACCCGGACGGCCGGATAGCGTTTCGCGAGTGCGTCGGCGAAGGCCCAGTGCGTGGTTGCGGGGCAGCCGTCGAGCAGCCCGGCCTCCGCGGCGAGGAACGCGCCGGTGCAGACGCTGACGACGCGGCGGGCGTGCGGGGCGGCGGCCCGGATCCACCCGACCAGCTCCGTGTCGGTGGCGGCGGCGGCCTCGGTGCCGAAACCGCCGGGCAGCACGATGGTGTCGAGCGGGGTGCCCGGCTCCGGCAAGCTCTCCGCGACGAGTGTCAGGCCGGTACCGGTGTCGACGGGTGCGCCGCCGACCGATCCGATGGTGACGCGGTATCCGTCGGTGACACCCGCCGCGGCGAGGTAGCGGGAGGCGCCGGTGAACACCTCGAACGGGCCGACCAGGTCGAGCGCCTGGATGCCGGGGAACCCGACGATCAGCACCCGTTTCATCACGGTTGTCAGTGTGGGCGCCGACGGGGCGTGTCGTCTACGCCATGCATCCCACAGATCAGGACACGGGGGTTACCTCACGCAACCGGTGCCGGGCGCCGAAAGCCCTGAGCGCGGTATCCCGTGCTGTCAGAATCGACCGATGATGGGGCTACTGCGGCGTGCGCTCGCACTGGAGGTGTCCGTCGGAGCAGTGCTGCAGACCCTCGTATGGTCCGCACTGCCCTACCTGATCGTCGGCGTCGTCGTGGTCGGCCTGCGCGCCGAACATCTCCACCACATGCAGACGCTCTACGGCAGCCGTGACCAACTGCTGTCGTTCGGCATCCTGGTGGCGGGCTGGCCTGCCGTCCTCATCGCCGACGTGTGTATGTACTGACCCTCACCGCACCAGCGGTGCGAGATACGTTCGGGCGTAACGGGTGACCGCGTCGTCATCGGAGACGTCGAGGACCGGGGTGTCCACCTGCACCAGCGACGCCGCCAGGCGGATGTGCACCTCGGACACCGCGAGCAGCTGATCGTCGGGCATGGTGGCGCCCGCCGCCCGCAGGGCCTTGGCCATCGCGGTGGCCGCGCTCACCAGGAACATCCGCGCCTCGTCGAACATGCCGGTGGTGGCGGTGAAATCGCCGTCGAGCTGCAGGAACCGCCGCATCACTGGCTCACCGGTCAGCAGCCGCACCCCCTCACGGAAGGCGGCGACCGCGGCTTCCTGCGGCCCGTTGCCCACACCGACGGTCTGCAACCGTGCCATCGCGAAATCGAATGTCTGTCTGGCTAGTTCAGTGATCAGCGCATCGCGGCTCGGGAACCGGCGGTACAGCGTGCTGCGGCTGACACCGGCCTGCCGGGCGACGACGTCCATGCTCAGCCGGCCGACGCCGACGAGCGCGACCTCCTCGGCCGCGGCCTTGAGGATCGCGGCTTCCTGCTCGGAGCGGTTGGCACTGGTGCGGCGCACGGATCAGCTCGCCGGGCAGCCGGGCGGAGCGAACGATTCCAGCGCGACCGACCGGTGCATCCGGACCAGCTTCTCGTATTCGATCCGGTTGCGGGCCAGCGGGATCAGCAACATCCGGTCCGGCAGCACCCGCCACGCCAGCTGCAGCAGCCGGGTGTACAGCTCGAACTCTCGCGCGTGGCGCTCCTGCCAGTCGAACCCGGTCATCTCCCGGATACCCGGGTGCAAGATGCCGAAGGAGCACACCTTGACGACACGTCCGGCGACCGGCCGCAGCAGCAGCCACGGGGGGGTCAGCGCACGGCGGAGCGGAGCCGGCAGCAGCAGCGTCGGCAGCGGCAGCCGGGTGAGGTCGGTGGTCACGCGCTGCAGGAACGGGTTGGCCCGCAGTTCCGTGCGCACCATGGTGTCGTAGTACTCGGCCGCCTCGGCGTAGGTGGCGGGCAGTCTCGCGTTCTTCCCGGGCAGTTCGAGTCCCCGGAACGCGTCGAGGAGTTGCAGGTAGGCGGCGTCGCGCTCGGCGTCGGACAGCGCGATCCCCGTGCACGGCGTGAACGAGTTCAACACGACGAAGATGCCGCTGACCGCGATCCAGTTCCACAGCTTCGGATCCAGGGCGCTGTAGCGTACACCGGCGAAATCACCGCCGCCGTGGCCTCGCACGTCGCGATGCAGCAGTTTGAGCCGGTCGGATTCGGCGACCCGGTCCTCGGCATCGCCCCAGATCGCGAGGAACGCCGAAAAGCCGCTGCGCACACCGCGATCGGCGAAGTTGGCGGCGAAACGCCCGGTCCTGTCGACCGCGGCGGCCACCGGAACCAGCGCCACCTCGTCGAACGCGGCGGCACCGAAGAAGCCGCCGAGCACGCTACCGCTGTGTTTGCGGAACTCGCGCATGACCCTCGGCCGCACCGGAACGGACGGGTGAGCAACTGCGACCATGTCGCCTCCAGGCGTCGGTGTTGACACAAAGACTATGCCTTTGTGTCAACATGTCAATGCCCTGACAGCCGGAAGCACTCGGCGATGCGCTCGATCCACCACTGCCTGCGCTCGGGTGCCGCCGCCAACGCCGCCAAGCGGTCCGGGTCGGGCGCCACCGACGCGACCGGCAGCTCACCGTCGACCGGCGTCAGCGGTGCGGCGACGTCCTCGACGAACAACCCACCGGTGCCCAACCCACATGCGTGCTCCAACCGGGGCAGCGCCGCCGCGGCATACAGCCCCCGGGCGATCCCCACCGCCGAGTCCAGCGCGCTGGACACCACGATCGGGATGTCGAGCCGGGCGGCGATGTCGAGCAGGGGCCGCACTCCGCCCAGCGGCGCCACCTTGACCACCGCGACGTCGGCCGCACCGGCGCGCACCACGTGCAGCGGATCGTCGGCCTTGCGGATACTCTCGTCCGCTGCGATGGGAACCGAGATCCGGGAACGCAATTCGGCGAGTTCACCGACCGTCCGGCACGGTTGCTCGAGATACTCCAGCGGACCGTCTGCGGTCAGCGCGGACGCTGCGGCCACCGCCTCGTCGACGGTCCAGCCGCCGTTGGCGTCGACCCGCACCGTCGGCACCGCCGCGCGCACGGCGTTCACCCGCGCGACGTCGTCGGCCAGCGTCTGGCCGGGTTCGGCGACCTTGACCTTGGCGGTCCGCGCTCCCGGGAACCGCGCCAGCACCTCCGGCACCTGCCCGGCCGCCACCGCGGGCACGGTCGCATTGATGGGGATGCGGTCCCGCCGAACCTCCGGCGCTGCCGAGTAGGCGGCCTCGATCGCGGCGGTCAGCCACGTCGACGCCTCGGGCGGTTCGTATTCGAGGAACGGCCCGAACTCGCCCCATCCGGCCGGACCCTCGATCAGCGCCAGTTCGCGGACCGTGATCCCGCGGAACCGCACCCGCATCGGCAGGGCGACGACGTGGAGACGGTCGAGGAGGTCGGCGAGCGTCGGGGTCACACCGCCAGTCTCGCCGATCTCACACCGTCGCCCGGTCCCGGCCCTCCCAGAACGGCTTGCGCAGCTCCTTCTTGAGGATCTTGCCGGTCGGGTTGCGCGGCAGCTCGTCGACGATGTCGATGCTGCGCGGGCACTTGTAGCGCGCGAGCCGCTCTCGACACCACTCGGTCAGCTCCGCCTCCGACAGCGAGCCATTTACGGCGACAACAGCTTTGACCGCCTCACCCCACTTCTCGTCCGGCACGCCGATCACCGCGACCTCGATCACCGCGGGATGTTCGGCCAGCACCCGCTCGACCTCGATCGAGTAGACGTTCTCGCCGCCCGAGATGATCATGTCCTTGAGCCGGTCCTCGACGAAGAGATACCCGTCCGCGTCGATCCGCCCTACGTCACCGGTGCGGAACCAACCGTCGGCGGTGACGGATTCGGCCGTCGCCTCCGGCCTGTTGTGATAGCCCTTCATGAGCTGCGGTGTGCGGAACCACAATTCACCCTGCCGGCCCACCGGCATCTCGTCGCCGGTATCCGGGTCGGACACCCGCAGTTCGGCGTTCGGGATGAGCGTGCCCGCGCTGACCAGCCGCTCGGGATGGTCGGTGTCACGGTGGTCCTCGGGCATCAGGTGGCTGATCACCCCGCACACCTCGGTCAGCCCGTACACCTGGATGAAGTCGGTGTCGGGCCAGGCCTCGAGCGCCTGTCGCAGCAGCGGCAGCAGCATCGGTGAAGCGCCGTAGCAGAACGTCTTCAACGCCCCGAACAGCTTCACCGCGTCCGGACCCGTCTCGAGCACCTTGGCCAGGACGGCGGGCACCAGGAAGGTCCGGTTGGCGCCCTTGAGGATCGCGTCCGCCAGCGAGGCCCCGTCCACCTCGCGGGTCACCACGCTCGGGACCCCGTCGTAGATGCCGAACTGTACATAGGACTGCCCGCCGACATGGAAGAACGGCATCGACACCATGTTCTTGTCGCCGTCGTCGAAACCCCAGCCCTCGTGGGCATTGACGGTGTGCGCGATCAGGTTCGCCTGGGTCAGTTCGACGCCCTTGGGCCGGCCCGTGGTGCCCGAGGAGTACATGATCACGCAGACGTCGTCCGGGGTGACGTCGGCGCCGCGTCCGGTCGGTGCGGCACCGGCCAGCAGCGCCTCGTATTCGTCGCCGTCGGCACCGTCGGGCGTCACCTCGACGACGTGCTCGACGTGGGTGAGCCGGTCGCGGATCCGGTCGATCGCCGGCCGCAGTTCCCGCCCGACGATCAGCACCTTGGCCCCGCTGTCGTTGAGGACGTAGTCGAGTTCGTCGCCCGCGAGGCGGAAGTTGACGACCGCGTTCGCCGCGCCCAACCTGGCCGCGGCGAACGTCGACTCGACGCACGCCGGATGGTTCTTGTCGAGGAAGGCGACCGCGTCGCCGCGCCGCACCCCGAAGGCGGTGAGCGCCCCGGCGAGGCGACGGATCCGCTCGTCCCACTGCGCCCACGTCCAGGTCCGGTCGAGATAGAGGACGGCCTCACCGTCGGGTGTGGTGTGCGCCCAGTGGCTGAGACGGTCGTCGAGGAAACGCGGTTCCGGCAGCTCGGACATGCTCGAAGCCTGCCACGACAACGGCAGTTGTCAGAGTGGTTTGGCGTAAACGCAGCGTCCCGCGAGATAGGTGGCGCGCACCTCGAGGTCGGCGATCCGTTCCGGTGCCACGCTGCGCGGATCGGCCGAGAGCACCACCAGATCCGCGTACTTGCCCACCTCGATCGAGCCGATGACGTCGTCGGCGAACAACTGCCACGCCGCGTCCAGTGTCTGCGCGCGGATCGCCTGCTCCACCGTCAGCCGTTCCTCCGGCGCCAGCACCCGCCCGCTCGGCGCCGTCCGCGTCATCGCGACGCTGATGTTGCGCAGCGGCTCCTCCGGGGTCACAGGCGGATCGTTGTGCAGGGAGATCCGCATCCCGGTCGCGACGGCCGATCCGCACGGCATCCACCGGCTGCCCCGTTCCGGTCCGAAGAGCCCGTCCACGATGACGTCACCCCAGTAGTGGATCTGGTCGACGAAGATGCTGCAGGTGACGCCGAGGGCGTGGGCACGCCGCAACTGCGCGTCGGTGATGGCGCCGACGTGTTCGAGACGAAGCCGGTGGTCGCGGCGCGGATGCTGGTGCAGCACCTCCTCGTACACGTCGAGGATCGTGTCGATACCGGCGTCGCCCTGGACGTGGCAGGCCATCGGCCAGCCCAGTGGGAAGTAGGCACCGACGATCTCGCGCAGCTGTTCTCGGCTGTAGTTCGCGTGCCCGCAGGACCCGGGCACCACACCGATGGTTCGGGTGGCGGCGGTGTCGAGGTAGGGGAAGGTCAGGTCGATGTTGCCGATCCATGGCGATCCGTCGACCCAGATCTTGATGCCGACCTGGCGCACCATGTCGTCGCCGTCACCGGGCCGCGCGGTGCTCCGCATCTCGGGGTTGGAGATCTCGTACGTGCGCAGCCGGACGGTGAGATCGCCGCGCAGCGCGTCGAGCATCGGCCGGAACACCGGATCGAACGCCATGTCCGAGCACGTGGTGAGGCCGGCACGGTTCAGCCGAGCGCATTCGGCCATCAGCATCGACGGGTAGTCGCTGGGTGAGATGACCCCGGCCAGCAGCGGGAAGACCGCCGCCGTCTCCTCGGCGGTGCCGTCGAGATCGCCGTTGGCGTCGCGACCGAACCGTGCACCCTTCGGGTCGGCGATGTCGCGGGTGAGGCCCGCCCGTTTGGCCGCGGCGCTGTTGAAGAACGCCTTGTGACCGGAGTTGTGCAGGATCACCAGCGGGCTGTCCGGGGCGATCCCGTCCAGCCACGCCAGCGTCGGTTCCGGAAGGCCCTTCTGCAGCAACGGGTCCCAGCCGTTGACGTAGGCGCCCTGCTGTCCGCGGCGTGCCACCTCGGTGCGGATCGCGGCGACGATCGCGTCGGCGGAGGTCATGGTGACCGGCCGGATGTCGACCATCCGCTCCGACAGCGCGATCGCCTCCATGAGCGGATGTCCGTGGGCCTCCACCAGACCCGGCAGCACGCAACCCTCACCCACGTCGACGACCTCGGTGTCCGGACCGATCCGCGACTCGACGTCGGCGCGCTCGCCCACGGCGACGATGCGACCGTCGGACACCGCGAGCGCCTCCGCGGTCGGTTGGGCGTCGTCGACGGTGAGGACGGATCCGATCAGCACGAGGTCAGCGACGGACATGGGCGAATGTTAATGGCATGACCTGCGGTTACTCAGCAGCCGCGGGAAACTTCGGAAAAAGTTCTGCCGACATGTCGAAATCCGGGGGTGCCGTTCGACGTGATTGCGAGGGCACGATGGACGTGCCCCTTCACCAGTCGAGGAGGAGACGACAATGGCGCGTTACATGCTGATCATGCGGGTCGGTCCCGAAGCCGAGGCCGCGATGGCCGACCAGGAGATCGACTTCGATCAGGTCATCGAATCGATGGGCCGCTTCAACGAAGAGCTCATCAAGGCCGGGGTGATGCTGGCGGGCGAAGGCCTGACCGGGCCGGAGGACGGCTTCGTCGTGGATTTCAACTCCGACCCGCCCGTGGTCACCGACGGCCCCTACACCGAGGCCAAGGAGCTGTTCAACGGGTTCTGGATGCTCGACGTGTCGTCGAAGGAGGAGGCCAAGCAGTGGGCGCGCAGGGTGCCGCTCGGGCCGGGTGTGAAGCTCGAGGTGCGGCGCGTCTCGGAGACCGACGAGTTCCCGCAGGACAATCCGTGGATCAAGAAGGAGATCCAGTGGCGGGCCGAGCTCGCCGAGAAGATCGCGGCGCAGGCCCGCGCCGAGGCCGACAAGCTGGCCTAGGAGGCGTCCCTGGCGCGGATCCGGATGGGTCCGCGCCAGGCCGCGTCCGGATCCACCACCTCGCCCTTCTGGGTGATCTCGACCGCGCCTTCCCTGGCCAGCCGACGGGCGGCCTCGCGGGCGTCGTCCATGAGCTCACGCCAGCCGTCGCCGCCGACCGCGCGTGCCGCGTCCGACGGGCAGATGCTGCTCGCCGGACCCCGCTCGCGCGTCATGCGAAGGATCGTCGTGCGCAGCTCGTCCTCGGCCGCCGCCATCCGCGCCTCCCGCGTCGTCGTTGCCACGAGCGTACGGCGGCGGCTCCGCGCCCGGTCACGCGCCGGCGCACACCCCGGATTCGCGGATCACGCTTCCGTAGACCTTGGCGGTGGCGACGTTCGCGTTGATCTGACCCGCGGCACCCTGCGCTTGATCGTGTCGCTGATCCGGGTAGTTGACGATGAACAAGGTGTGCGTCCGGGCGTCCGGTGCGAGGGCCACGAGCCCGCCCAGCGCCGCCAGCACACACAGCGCCGCGCGAAACACCGTCACACCCCGCCGAATTCAGGCCGCAGTATCGGCGCGAGCGCGGCGAGCGGGATGTGAGCCTGGACTGTTCCACCGTCCATCGACCACTGCATGACGCCTGGGGTGAAGTCTGTCGGCGAGTCGCGCCCCACCGGATAGTCGGGCATGTAGAGGATCAGCTCGTCGGGAGTCAGCGCCCACGCCTTGTATCCGCCGGAGTAGACCTTGTCGGGGGTCCAGCGGTCGGCGACGAACGGATAGGTGCCCGGCTGGTGCGGCGGCGGCGCGGCATCCAGTGCGCGGACGAGGAACGGCTGAGCCAGCGGCGGTATCGCGGTGAGCGGATCGAGCCCTTCCCTGACGATGTCGGACAGGCGCAGCCTGGTGCCGGCGGCCATGTCGAAGGTGAAGGTGCGGTAGGCGTTGTTGAAGTCGGGGCCGTCGGCGTGGTACGTCTCGCGGAACACCGCACTGATCACCGTGCCGCGCCGGTGGATCTGGTAGTCGGCCTCGCCGTAACTGTCGGCGACCATCGTGGCGCCCACGGTTTTCCAGTTGTCCACCAGCGTCGCGAGGTAGTCGCGCACCACGGGGCCGACGGCGGGATCGTCGACCAGCTCGGCCGGGATGGCGATCCTGATGTCGCGCACCGCCTTGCGTTCGGACTCCACGGCGGTGTGGCAGTACCGGCCGTTCCAGGTTCCGCCGAGTTCGTCGCAGAACGCGACCGCCGACGCGGAGGCGGGCGGCGCGGCGACCACTGCGCCCGTGACGGCCAGTGCGGTGACGACGGTGGCGGTGCGTCTCATGGCGCTCAGGGCAGCTCGACTTTGCTTGCCCGCCAACGACCGTCGGTGTACTGCATGGTCATCTTGATGCGGCTGCGGTCGATCCTGGGGTCCGGGACGGCCGTGTTGGACACCGACTGGTCGACGAACATCAGCACCACCACCGTGTCGTTGGATGCGGACTGGATCGCCGAGTCGACGACCACACCGTGCGCGGAGGCCTTGTTGTCGATCAGCAGTTGCCGCAGTTGCATGCTGGACTGCGAGTACATGTCCTTGAACTCACCGGTCGCCCCGTCGAGGACCTGGTCGAAGTTCTCGTCGACCTTCTCGGAGTCGATGCTGGTGAGGATCTGGGCGTACTGCACGGCGGCGGCACGGGCCTGCTCACCGGCTCGGGTGACCTGGTGGTCCTGCCAGAGCTGCCAGCCCAGATACCCCGACGTCGCGAACCCGCCCAAGATCAGGACCGCGACGACACCGGCGACGACGCGGCGGCGCCACGGCCGGCGCGCCGCCGCCTCCTCGGCGTCGTCGGCCTCCTCGGCGTCCTCGACGTCCTCGGTGACCGAATCGTCGATCTCCGTGGTGGACTCCTCTGATTCGCCCCGCTCGTCGGTCTTCTCGTCGAGATCCCGGTCGGTTGTCACGGACATCGTCTGCTCCTCACGCTGTGAATTCATCGGGGCGGCTCGATCGGAAGTGTCGGCCCGCCGTAGGGGGTGGGAATGGTGTAGCGCCCCCTTGGTGTCGGATCGGTGGTACGTGCGAGATCCGCGCCAGGGGGCGGACCTGCGGTGTCGTCACCGGCGGGTCTGGGCGCATTCTTCGCGCCGCGCACGAGGACACCGGGGTGGTCGTCGCGACAGTAGGTGTACATCGACGGTTCGGGAAAGTCCGCCGAGGACGGTGGGAGCCGCGGTGTGCCGTAGTCGCACGAGTAGCGCGGATAGATGTCGCCGGTCGCCCACAGACCGTTGTCGTGCATGATGCTGCCGATCGCGTCGAGCACCGACGTGCGGTAGTCGGGAAACAGCGCATGCAGAGCCGGCACCCGCAGATAGAGCAGCTGCGACGTGGAGGCCAGGCTGCCCAGCAGCTGCACCATGGTGTCGGAGTTGTCGGTGAACAGGTTGTCGACAGAGGTCAGCGTTCCCGGCGTCTGCTCGGTCAGCGTGCGGAAGCCGTTGCGCATCCGGTTGACGCCGTCGAAGGTCTCGGTCAGGTTGTCCGACGCGACACTGATGCCCGCATTCTTGTCGGCGGCCAGGGTCAGCACCACGCGGCTGGTGCGCAGCATGCTTGTCGTTTCGGGCAGGACCGAATCAAGCGTGGTGAGAAGGAATGTGCCGCCGTCGATGACGTCGGCGAGCTTCTGCGGTCCGGCCTCGCTCATGCTCAGTTCGCGTTTGATGAGCTCCAGCTTGGGAGTGTCGACCTGGGCGAGTGCGCCGTCGGCGTTGGCCAGCAGGTCGGCGAGACTCACCGGCACGGTGGTGTCCTGCTGCGCGACGACGCTGCCGTCACCGAGGTACGGGCCGTGATCGCTCTCGGCGACGAAGTCGATGTACTGCTCACCGGCCGGCGACAGACCCGATACGCGCACCGCGCTCGACGCAGGCACCGCCACAGTGGAATCCACGCTCACCACGGCGTTGACACCGACCGGCGTGATGTCGAGACGATCCACACGGCCGATCGGAACGCCGCGCATCGTCACGTTCTGGTTGGGCAGCAGTCCGGCCGACGCGGGCAGTTCCACGGTGACGCGGTAGCTGGTGGACAGGGGATTGACCTGCAGCGCACCGAGGAACACGTAGGCCGACGCCACCGCGAGGGTCGACAGCAGGGCGCCGGCCGACAGCCACATCCGACGGCGGTACCCGGCGCGGGCCGCGCCGACCAGGAGCCGCGCCACCGAGTCGATCATCGCGGCGCCTCCGGCGGTGCGGGGGCGGGCACGATCCGGCCCGGTTCGCTCGGGCTCGGCGTCACCGGCGCCTGAGGCACTCCCGGGCCCTTGCCCACCACCCGCTCCTGCAGCCGCAGCAGGGTGTACTGCAGTGAGCCGACCAGCTGATGCCAGTTGTACCGCTTCGGACCGTGCAGGCCGGTGTCCCCGGCGAAGCCGATGTCGGGGATCGACCCGAGCACCAGCCGGTCGATGCTGACGCGCACCGCGATCGCGTTGCTGGTCGTCGCCTTGACGAACGGCGGCATCAGCCGGTTGAGCGAGTAGAGGTCCGCCCCCGGGGCGAGCGCCACGTCGTTCCAGGCGCCGGCGATCGTGTTCGCGTCGGCCACGACGCTGCGCCCACTGGCGTCGGTACCGGCGATCGAGGGGAACTTCTGTAACTGGTCGGCGGTGTCACCGAGCTGGCCGACCAGGTCGGCGACCTCTTCGGTGTGCGCCGCCAGGGTGTCGGTGGCCGGGCCCGCCGCGTCCAGCACCTCGGCGAGTGCTGCGTTCTTCTCCTCCAGTTGGGCGGCGAGACGGGACGTCTCGGTCATCGCGGTGGCGATCTCGTCGGAGCGCAGGTTGAGCGTACCGAGGGTGTGGTTGGTCTTGCGGATCAGTTCGCCGAACGCGTGGCCCTGGTCACCGGTGGCCTTGCCGAGGCCGTTGATGATGTTGGTGAAGTTGCGAACGGCTCCGCCGTTGACGAGGATCGCCGCCGAACTCAGCACGGATTCGACGGTGGCTGCCGCCGTGGTGGATTCGACGCCGATGGTGTCGCCGTCGCGCAGCAGCGGTGTGCCGGGTGGCACCGAGCTGGGTGGTTTGACGGCAACGAACACGTCGCCCAGCGGTGTGGCCGAACGCAGTTCGGCGGTGCTGCCCTTCGGCAACTGCACCCCGTTCCTGATCCGCAGGGTGGTGACCGCGGTGTAGTCGCGGGCCCGCATCGATTCGAGTTCACCGACGTCGGCGCCTGCGAGTTTCACCTTGGCCATCGCCGGCAGGTTCAGCGCGTTGGTGAACACCGCGGTCAGCAGATATCCGCCGGACCCCCCGCCGGGTGCGGGCAGCGGCAGGGCGGCCAACCCCTCGGTGGCGCACGCCGACACCGACAGGCACGCCGTCATCGCCAGCGCCGCCACGGCTTTCACACGCTTCATCACTTCTGCCCCATCGCCGCGAGTCCGTCGAGGACGTAACTCAGTCCGAAGTCGGGACCGAAGTCCTGCAGGGTGCCGGTACTGCAGCCCAGTTGCCGCAGGCCCATCATGTTGCACATCTCTTTGACGGTCTGGGTGTCGAAGAGCACCTTGTCGGTGAGCACGTGGACGCGCACCGATCCGTTCGTCCGGTCGATCGCGTTGTAGATGTTGTCCAGTGTCATCGGGGTCAGGTCGAGGAATTCGGCGAGGTCGCGCCGATGCTCGACCGACGTGGTGAGCGCGGTGTTGCCGTTGGTCACGATCTGTTTGATCGCGTCGCGGTGGGTGGTGAGGACCTCGCCGAGTTGGCCGACGACCTCGTTGAGTTTTCTGCCGGTGGCCCCGGTGCCGAAGTCCTCGTCGGCCAGGATCTGGCTGAGCCGACGCACCGTCGACCCGAAGTCGCGCAGGGTGGCGTCGTTGTTCGCGGCAGCCTCCGCCAGCGTGCTCACGTTGCGGATGATGGTGGTCAGCTGGTCGCGGGTCACCGCGCCCCGGTCCTGACTGAGCCGCAAGGCGTTCGACAGTTCGCCGAGTGCGTCCTTCATCGCCTGACCGTTGCCGTCGGCGATCGCGGCGCTGGCGTCGACGACGTCGGCGACCGGACCGTTGCCCTTACCGTCACCACGCAGTGAGGTCGACAGTTTGTCGAGGACGTCGAGTACGCGGGCGAATTCGACCGGGGTCCTGGTGCGGTTGAGTCCGATGGTGTCGTGGTTCTGCAGTGTCGGGCCACCCCGGTAGGGCGGGGTCAACTCGATCTGCCGGTCGGTGAGGATCGAGTTCGAGATCGTCACGGCCATGGCGTCGGCGGGCACCTTGACGTCACCGTCGACGGAGAACTCGACCTCGACGTATCCGCCCTTCGGGACGATGCCGGTCACCTTGCCGACCGGCATCCCGAGGACGGCGACCGTATTGCCCTCGTAAAGCCCAGCCACACTGTCGAATTGGGCGGTCACCGAGATCGTGTCCATCCGGTCCGCGAGGTAGGACCATCCGACCGCCGCCGCGGCGACCACCACGGCCACCACGGTCACGGCGACGGCGGCGAGTCGTGCTTTCGTGACCCTCATTTGCAGTCCTGGAAGTACTCGATCATCCCGAATTGTCTGGCGCGACCGCTGATCGCACACATCCACGAGTCGACCAGCAGGCCGTTGGCCGCGTTGAAGTCGACGGCGTTGCCGTTGCCGGTGGCGTTCGCGAGCCCGCGCAGCGCGACCGGTCCGGACTGCAGGGTGCTGCGCAGCAGGTCGTCGTGCTGGCCGAGCATGTCGGAGAGCTCACGGACGTTGACGAGCAGGGCCTCCAGTTCCGGGCGGTCCTCGATCACGATGTCGCTCAACGTCTCGACCAGGTTGGTGATCGCCGCCATCATGGCGTGGAAGGACGCTCGCCGCATCACGAACTCGCCGATGAGGTCATTGCCCTGCCGCACCATGCTCGCGATGTTGGACTGTTGACGGCGCAGCGTGGCGCTGACCACCTCGGTGGTTTCGAGCAGTGAGCCCAACTGATCGCGGCGTTCGGCGAGAATCGTCGACAGGGTGTGCGTGTTCTCCAACGCTTGCGGCACCACCGGTGGCAGGCCCTGCATCTGGCGGCCGAGGATGGCCAGCGTCTCGGCGAACTTGTCGGAGTCGACCTGCTCGTAGGTGGTGGTCACGTCGGTCAACGCCTCCTGCAGGTCATAGGGGACCTCGGTGTGGGCGAGCCCGAACGTGTTGTCGGGCAGGGATCCGGCGCCCGCGGGTTCCAGCGCCAGGTAGCGCGATCCGAGAATGGTGCTGACCTTGATGACCGCGCGGGAGTCGTGGCCCAGCGCGACGTCGTTGCGGACGGTGAAGTCGGCCACGACGTGATCGCCTGCCAGATCCATGCTCGTCACCTTCCCGACGGGAATCCCGGCCACGGTCACCGGATTTCCCGGCCGCAGCGCCGCGGCCTGCAGGAACTGCGCGGTGAACGTGCGGTAACCCACGTTGCCCGCCTTGACCACGAGCATCGCCCCTATCAGCACCGCCACCACGGCGATGGCGACGAAACCCAGCCACCCCTTGTGGTAGGACTCCAGTCGCCGGCGGGCGCGTCTGGTCAGATCAGCCATTGGCCATGTTCCTGCACTTGGGGGTGTAGCGGGCGTCGTTACCGGGAGTGGCGGCGTCGACGACGATCGGCACGACGTCGTTGAGGCCCGGGAAGAAGCCGGTGACGTTGAGGTCGCAGGCGTAGGCGTTGGCGTAGGCGCCTTCGCCGGTGATGCGGGCGAAGCCCTTGAGCAGCAACGGCAGATTGGCGCCGGTGAAGGCCAACTGCGGTTCGATGCCGACCATGTGCTGAGCGAAACCCGGTTCCCGGGTGACGAGTTCGTTCAGCGACGGGTAGACCTCGTCGGTGATGTCCGAGAGCTGTCGCACCACCCGGCTCATCGAACCGGTCGAGTCCACCAGTTCCCGGCGCCGGTCGTTGAAGGTCGTCACCGCGGACTGCACCTGCGTGAGCACCTGGTCGAGGCTGTCGTTGTGTCTGGCGAGGTTGGCCATCACCGTGTTCAGGTCGGTGATGACCGCACCCAGTTCCTCGTCGCGGCCGGCGAACGACTCGGTCAACTCCGAGGTCTGGGCGACGAGCGCGGTGATCGAACCCTGGTCACCCTGCAGCGACTCGATCACCCCCCGGGTGAGGTTGTCGGCGTCGCGCGGGTTGAGCAGGCTGAACAGCGGTTCGTATCCGTTCAGCAGCGTCGTCACGTCGAACGAGGCCTCCGAGCGCTCCAGCGGGATCACCGAATTCTCCTGCAGCGGGACCGGATCGCCCGTCCTACCCAAGGACAGACCCAGATATCGTTGGCCGACGATGTTCTGGTAGGTCACCGAGGCGACGGTGGTGCCCAGCAGCTGCTGGTCGCTCTGCACCACGAACGAGACCCTGGCGAGATCGCCCTGCAGTTCGATCTTCTCGACGCGGCCGACGCGCACGCCGGCCATCCGGAC
Source organism: Mycolicibacterium litorale (assembly GCF_014218295.1). The sequence continues at coordinate 832,811 of NZ_AP023287.1, read as the reverse complement.
GTCGTCGCCCTCGCGCAGGCCGAACACATCGGTGAACATCGCCCCGTACGCCACCGTCGACCCTGCCACGTCGCGCCGCAGCGTCACGTACACCAGCCAGGTGAGCGCGACCGCCACCACCATGAACAGTGACAATCCGACCATCGCACCGCGGTATCTCATCGCTGCTCCTCGCTGACCGTGGTGCCCCGCGCGACCGGACCCAGCAGCAGCTGGGTGGCCACCGTGGCCGGCCGTCCGATGATCCGGCCGAGCTGGTCGAGTTCGTATCGGCTGCCGACGGGCCCGACGTTCCCGCCGAAACTCGCGGGTGCGGCCTCGGCCGGCAGCAGCTCGCCCGGTCGCGGCGCCACGGGCGCAGGCGGCGACAGCGGAGCCGGCGGCGGTGGGACCGGCGTGAGCGCGGGGTTGGCGGTGCCGGGTACCGGCGGCGAGGGGTTCAGCCACGGCGGCAGGGGTGGATTCGGGTCGCGCAGATCGGGATTCGGGTTGACCAGCGGCGGGCCCACCGCGACGAGGTTGCCGTTCGGGCCGACCTCCGTACCCGCCGGTGGTGCGAGATCCGCGGGCGGCCGATAGTTCTGCGGGAGCAGCACGTCCGGCAGTTCGGGCCGTGTCGGCACCAGCGGGGCGGTGTAGCAGCTGGGACCCTTCAGGCCGGCGTACTGCGGGCAGTCGGCCCTGGTGTAGGAGTAGCTCGGAGTGAACGACAGGTTCACCCGCATGTTGCCGATGTCCTGTTCGGGGATCCAGACCTCGTCGAAGAACTTGCGGGACAGGTCGTTGAGCTTGACGAAGGCGGGCACCCAGTGGCGGGAGGTGTCGGCGAGGCTGCCCAGTACCGGGGTGAGTTCGGAGGTGATCCGCACCATCCGATCGGTGTGGTTGTTCAGCGCCGTATGCGTGGTGCCCACCGTGTGGATGCCGCCGTTGACGAGCGTGGTGAGCTGCGCGCTCTGCTCGACCAGCGTCTGCATCGGCGCGACCGCCCGGTGCAGGGCGTCCACCAGCTCGGGCGCCGTCTGCTGCAGTCCACGGGTGGCGTCGACGAGCGCCGAGACTGTGGTGGGACCTGCCTCGGTGGCGACGATCCGGTCGAGTTCGTCGACGAGGCGATTGAGTTGCGCACCGCTGGTGAGCAATTCGGTGCGCCGGTCCTCGGTGGCGGCGTTGACGGCGGCGAGGATGCCCACGGTCTCGTCTTCACGGCCGCGGCCGGTCGCGGCGAGGATGTCGCGCAGCTTGCTGATCGTGGTCTGGAACAGCACCGTGGGCAGCTCGGTGTCCTCGGGAATCGTCGCGCCGGGCCGGATCGGTGGGCCGCCGGCCCGGTCGACCAGTTGCACCGACGAGACCGCGAAGACGTTGCTCGGTACGACGCGGGCCGTCACGCCCTGCGGGATCGCCTGGGCGTATTCGGGTTTGAGGTCGATGTGCACGAAGTTCGGGTCCCCGTACCGCGCGGGCGTCACATCGGTGACCGCACCCACCAGCACACCGTGGTACTTGACGTCGGAGCGTTGCGGCAGCCCGTCGCCGACGTTGACCAGCGCCGCGATGACGCGCACATGGGGGTCCATCCGCCCGGTCGACTTGATCAGCAGCAGACCGGAGGCGACGGCGACGACGACGAGCAGCGCGACCCCGCAGCCCAGCAGCTGACGGTCGGTGGGCCCGCGGCCGTCCAGCTCGAAGGAATTCGCCACGCTAACCCCCGAACCTCGCGCCGGCGTCGACCGACCACAGCGCCATGGTCAGGAGCATGTTGACCATGATCACGACCGTGATGCTCGCGCGCATCGCATGCCCGGCGGCCACGCCGACACCGACCGGGCCGCCGCTGGCGTAGAACCCGTAGTAGCACTGGACGGTCGAGGCGATCCACACGAAGATCACCGTCTTGAGCACCGAGTACAGGATGTCCTGACCCGCCAGCATCAACGTGAAGTAGTGCAGGTACGAGCCGGTCGAGCCGCCGCTGATGATCTGGACGACGAACTGGGTGGTCAGGTAGCTGACGGCGAGGCAGGCGACGTAGAGCGGGATCACCGCGATCACCGACGCCATCAGCCGGGTGGTGACGAGGTATGGAATCGGCCGGATGCCAAGCGATTCCAGCGCGTCGATCTCCTCGGCGATCCGCATGGACCCCAGCTGGGCGGTGAACCGGCACCCGGCCTGCGTGGCGAACGCCAGCGACGCCGCGATAGGCGCCAGTTCGCGGGTGTTCACCAGCGACGAGATGATCCCGGTGGCGGGTCCGAGGCCGAGCAGGTCCAGGAAGTTGTATCCCTCGATCCCGACCAGCGCGCCGACGGTGATGCCGAGCACGACGGCCACCCCGGCGGTTCCGCCTCCCACCACCAAAGACCCGTTGCCCCAGGCGATGTCGGAGAGCAGGCGGACGAACTCGGTGCGGTACTGACGCAGTGCGACGGGGGCCCCGAGGACGGCCCGGGCGAAGAAGACCAGCATGTGTCCGAGCCGCACGACCGGGACCGCGGCCCTGCGGTACCCCCGCATCACGGGGGTGAGCAGCGCCGGGGCGAACGTCGACACGGCCATCGGTCTAGAGCCCCACTCGCGGGAACATCATGATGTAGAGCTGGCTGATCGCGACGTTGACCACCATCAGCACCAGGATGGATTCCACGACAGCGGCATTGACGGAGTTCGCCACCCCGGTCGGGCCGCCCTGCGTGGACAACCCCTTCTGGCACGAGACCACCGCGACGATGGCGCCGAAGATGACGGCCTTGACCAGAGCCACGACCATGTCGCCGGTGGTGGCGAACGAGGCGAAGGTGGCGACGAAGCTGCCGGGTGCGCCGTCCTGGAAGTAGACGTTGAACAGGTAGCTCGCGAGGAAACCGACGAAGCACACGACGCCGGTCAGCGCGACACCGACCATGACGGCGGCGGCGAACCTCGGGACGACGAGGCGCCGGATCACCGAGACGCCCATGACCTCCATCGCGTCGGTCTCCTCGCGCATGGTGCGCGAGCCGAGATCGGCGGTGATCGCCGAGCCGACGGCGGCGGCCATCAGGATCGCGGCGGTCAGCGATGCAGCCTGGCGGATGACGGCCAGCCCGCTCGCGGCGCCGGCCAGCGAGGTGGCGCCGACCTGCCCGGCCAGCAGCGCGAACTGGATGGAGAGGGTGACGCCGATCGGCAGGGCGACGAGGACGGTCGGCAGCACGGCGGTGCCGGCCATGAAGGCGCCCTGCCGGACGAACTCCTGCCACTGGAAGCGGCCGGTGAGCAGGTCGATCAGGAAGAACTGGGCGGTCCGCACACCGAGGACGAACTGGTCGCCGACCGTGGACAGCGACGCGAGGGGGTGCCGCCTGACGTAGCCACCGGCCCAGTCGGCGATGGCCTCTACGCCGTCACCGGTCACCACCTTGGGCGAATTGCCGTTCACATATTGCCTTCACACTCGTGCTGCAGCGTTCGCCGCGACACCGATTGATGCTGGATATTCCCGATTGAAGCCGTATATCGCGGGGAGCGATCGTCCGGTGACCCTCACGTCTTGGAGCCCCCGCCCTACCGGGGATGAGTATGCACATTCACTTAGCGGATGGGCAAGGATTCCGGCAAACTCGCCCGAACCCGGCTGAGCACAAGGCGACACGGACTCTTGGCGCTCGATTCACACTCGTGGCCCCGGACGCCGGGCCCACGCCGAGTGGCTACCCGGACGGGGCCGCGTCCCCGCCCGAGTGGCTACCGGGCGCCCGAGCGGTCGAAGTCGCGCAGAAGCCCACTTGGGGACGGATTCGCGGGGACCGGCTGACTGGAATTGGAACACGTTCTAGTCTGTTGCCCATGAGTGATCAGCTGCGCCATTTCCTCCACTCCGGCCACCTCACGGTCGGCGCACTGAAGCGCCACAAGGACCGGCCCGTGCTGTACTTGGGAGACACCACGATGACCGGCGGTGAGCTCGCCGACCGGATCAGCCAGTACATCCAGGCGTTCGAAGCGCTCGGCGCCGGCACCGGTGCCGCGGTCGGGCTGCTCTCGCTCAACCGGCCCGAGGTGCTGATGATCATCGGCGCCGGCCAGACGCAGGGCTACCGCCGCACCGCCCTGCATCCCCTCGGCTCGCTCGACGACCACGCCTACGTGCTGTCCGACGCAGGGGTCACCTCGCTGATCATCGATCCCAACCCGATGTTCGTCGAGCGGGCGCTGGGTCTGGTGGAGAAGGTGCCGTCGCTCAAGCAGGTGCTGACGATCGGGCCGGTTCCGGAGGCGCTGACCGAGGCTGGGGTGACCGCCGTCGACCTGAGCGCCGAGGCGGCCAAGTATCCGCCCACACCGCTGGTCGCCGCCGACCTGCCGCCCGACCACATCGGCGGGCTGACCTACACCGGCGGGACCACCGGTAAGCCCAAGGGCGTCATCGGCACGACGCAGTCCATCACGACCATGACGACCGTGCAGCTCGCGGAATGGGAATGGCCGGAGAACCCGCGCTTTCTGATGTGCACACCGCTGTCGCACGCGGGTGCGGCGTTCTTCACCCCGGTCATCGTCAAGGGTGGGGAGCTGATCGTGCTGACGAAGTTCGACCCCGCCGAGGTGCTGCGCGTCATCGAGGAGCAGAAGATCACCGCGACGATGCTCGTGCCGTCGATGATCTACGCGCTGATGGACCATCCCGATTCGCACACCCGCGACCTGTCGTCACTGGAGACGGTGTACTACGGCGCCTCGGCGATGAACCCGGTGCGCCTGAAGGAGGCGATCCGCCGGTTCGGCCCGATCTTCGCCCAGTACTACGGCCAGTCCGAGGCGCCGATGGTCATCACCTACCTGTCGAAGTCAGAACATGACGACAGGCGGCTGACCTCCTGCGGACGGCCCACGTTGTTCGCACGGGTGGCGCTGCTCGGTGAGGACGGTCAGCCCGTTCCCCAGGGTGAGGTCGGTGAGATCTGCGTATCGGGACCGCTGCTGTCGGGCGGCTACTGGAACCTGCCGGAGGCGACCGCCGAGACGTTCCGGGACGGCTGGATGCACACCGGCGACCTCGCTCGGGAGGACGAGGACGGCTTCTACTTCATCGTCGACCGCACCAAGGACATGATCGTCACCGGCGGCTTCAACGTGTTCCCGCGTGAAGTGGAAGACGTTGTGGCGGAACATCCGTCGATCGCCCAGGTGTGCGTGATCGGCACCCCGGACGAAAAGTGGGGTGAGGCCGTCACCGCGGTGGTGGTGCTGCGGCCGGACGCCGACGGCTCCGAGGATGCGGTGGCGACGATGACCACCGAGATCCAGACCGCGGTCAAGGAGCGCAAGGGTTCGGTCCACAGTCCCAAGCAGGTGATCGTCGTCGACTCGTTGCCGGTGACGGCGCTGGGCAAACCCGACAAGAAGGCGGTGCGGGCCCAGTTCTGGGCGGGCGCGGGCCGCGCCGTCGGGTAGGCCGCTCCGCTCGGCACAATGGGCGCGTGGCTTCAGACATCCGGCAGACCGTCGACGCGGTGTGGCGGATGGAGGCCGCCAAGATCGTCGCGACGCTGACGCGCGTCGTCGGCGACGTCGGCATGGCCGAGGACCTCGCGGCCGACGCCCTCGTCGACGCCCTGACCCAGTGGCCGTCGTCGGGAGTGCCGCGCAACCCCGGCGCCTGGCTGACCACCGTCGCCAAACGCAAGGCGATCGACCACTGGCGCCGGCAGGACACTCTCGGCACCAGGTACACCGAACTGGCCCGCGACCTGGAGGCCCACCTCGACGAGCCGGCGTGGGATCCCGACCACATCGACGACGACGTGCTGCGGCTGATCTTCGTCGCCACCCATCCGGCGCTGTCCCGGGAGAGCCAGATCGCGCTGACGCTGCGCGTCGTGGCAGGCCTCACCACCGAGGAGATAGCGCGCGCCTTTCTCACGTCGAAAGCGACTGTGGGACAACGCATCGCGCGGGCGAAGAAGACACTGGCCGAGGCGCGGGTGCCGTTCGAGGTCCCGCCGCGAGAGCAGTATCCGCAGCGGCTGTCGTCGGTACTGAGTGTCATCTACCTGATCTACAACGAGGGCTACTCGGCCTCGGCCGGACAGCGGTGGATCCGTGACGAACTCTGCCGCGAAGCGCTTCGCCTCGGCCGCATCCTCGCCGCCCTGGTGCCCGACGAACCCGAACCACACGGCCTCGTCGCGATGATGGAACTTCAGGCGTCACGGTTCGCGGCCCGCACCGACAGCGACGGCCGGCCGATCCTGCTCGAGGACCAGGACCGCACGAAGTGGGACCACGCCCAGATCGGCCGCGGGGTCACTTCACTGCGCCGCGCCGCAGCGGCCATCGACCGGCGCGGCACCGGGTGGGGGCCGTACGCGCTGCAGGCCGCGCTCGCCGAATGCCACGCGACCGCGCCGTCGACCGCCGAGACCGACTGGCACCGCATCGTCACCATCTACGACGCCCTGCTGCAGATCACCCCGTCACCGGTCGTCGAACTCAACCGGGCGGTCGCCGTCGCCATGGACTCCGGGCCGCGGGCCGCACTGGACATCGTGGACACGCTCACCGGGCTCGAGGACTCCTATCTGCTGCCCAGCGTGCGCGGCGAACTGCTCGCCCGGCTCGGCCGCACCGCCGAGGCCGCCACCGAATTCGAGCGGGCCGCCACCCTGACCGACAACGAGCGTGAACGAGAGGTGTTGGCGGCCAAAGCCCTCGGCATGCGGCAGCGGTGACATGGCACCATGGCGGAGATGACAGTACGCGCGGCGCTCTTCGACTTCTCCGGAACGCTCTTCCGCCTCGAGGAGGACGACAGCTGGTTCGCCGGTATCGAGGTCCACTCCCGGGAGATCGACGGCCACGTCCAGGCGGAGCTGCTGCGTCGCCTGACCGCTCCGACGGGGCGGTCGGTCGAGATGACACCGGAGGCCGACCAGGCGTGGGTCAATCGCGATCTCGCACCGCATCTGCACCGCGAGGCCTATCTGCACGTGCTGCGCGAATCCGGGCTCGCCGACCACCACGCCGAGCAGCTCTACCGCCGGGTCATCGATCCGTCGAGCTGGACGCCGTACCCCGACACCGCCGAAGTGCTCACCGGTCTGCGCCGTCAGGGCGTCAAGACCGCGGTGGTGTCGAACATCGCGTTCGACGTGCGGCCCGCGTTCGCCGCGATCGGCGCCCAGGACGAGGTGGACGAGTTCGTGCTGTCCTTCGAGGTCGGCGCCACCAAACCGTCGCCCGAGATCTTCACCACCGCGCTGTCGCGGCTGGGCGTGGACGCCGCGGATGCGGTGATGGTCGGTGACAGCGACGAAGCCGACGGCGGCGCGCGCGCCGTCGGCTGCCGGTTCGTCCTCGTCGACCCGCTGCCCACCGCCGAGCGCCCCACCGGGCTGCGCGATGCGCTCGCCCGTGTCGGACTACACGTCTAGGAGGGATATGCCCGAGGAACGCATCCGGCCGCCGTGGTGGCTCAAACCGCTGAACAAGGTGCTGATCGCCTCGACGAAGGTCGGTGTGCCGCTGTTCGGTGAACAGGGGCCGCTGATCCTGACGGTGACCGGCCGCAAGACCGGCAAGCCGCGGCCAACGCCGATCACTCCGATGTACGTCGACGGCAAACGCTATGTGGTGGGCGGCTTTCCGGGTGCGGACTGGGTGCGCAACGCGCGCGCCAACCCCGAGGTGACACTGACCCAGAACCGTCGCAGTGAGCGGGTGCGCATGGTGGAGATGTCCGCCGACGAAGCGCGGCCGCTGTTGCGCCAGTTCCCCACCCTGGTGCCGACCGGCGTCGACTTCATGCGGAACGCCGGACTGGTCACCGATGCGACACCCGCCGAGTTCGAGGCGCTCGCCGGCCGCTGCGCCGTCTTCCGCTTCGACCCCATCACGTAGGTTCTGTTGCCATGAGCGACAACCCGTTCGATCCGTCGGTCTGGCAGCCGGTACCCGGCTTCGACCTCACCGACATCACGTATCACCGCCACGTCGTCGACGGCACCCCGAAGCCGACCGTACGCATCGCGTTCGACCGGCCGGAGGTGCGCAACGCCTTCCGCCCGCACACCGTCGACGAGCTGTACCGGGTGCTCGACCACGCCCGGATGTCCCCCGACGTCGGCGTCGTGCTGCTCACCGGCAACGGCCCGTCGCCCAAGGACGGCGGCTGGGCGTTCTGTTCGGGCGGAGACCAGCGGATCCGCGGGCGCACCGGCTACCAGTACGCCGCTGGGGAAACAGCCGAGACGGTCGATCCCGCCCGCGCGGGCCGGTTGCACATCCTCGAGGTGCAGCGGCTGATCCGCTTCATGCCGAAGGTGGTCATCTGCCTGGTCAACGGCTGGGCCGCCGGGGGCGGGCACAGCCTGCACGTGACCTGCGACCTCACCCTGGCCAGCCGCGAGCACGCCCGGTTCAAACAGACCGACGCCGACGTCGGCAGCTTCGACGGCGGCTTCGGCAGCGCCTACCTGGCCCGTCAGACCGGGCAGAAGTTCGCCCGCGAGATCTTCTTCCTCGGCCGCGCCTACGACGCCGAGACGATGCACCAGATGGGCGCGGTGAACGCCGTCGTCGACCACGCCGACCTGGAGTCCGAGGCGCTGCAGTGGGCCGCCGAGATCAACGGCAAATCACCACAGGCGATCCGCATGCTGAAGTTCTCGTTCAACCTCATCGACGACGGACTGGTGGGTCAGCAGGTGTTCGCCGGCGAGGCGACCCGGTTGGCGTACATGACCGACGAGGCCGTCGAGGGCCGCGACGCGTTCCTGCAGAAGCGCGATCCCGACTGGTCGGCGTTCCCCCGCTACTTCTAGCGATTTCGGCGCTCAGTGGGGGGCGACGAACGACGTGAGCTCGCGGCGGCGCATCTTCTGGATAACCTCGTGGTGGCGCCGCGCGTGATAGGCGAGCGGCGTGTACGAAAGGCGTTCCGGCAGAATCCGATACGCCGCACGGATGACACGCCAGATGTTCTCCAGTCTGCGCTGGTCCCGGTCGGTCCAGGTGATGCCGAGGATGTCGCGGACCTCGGGCTCCATCACCCCTATGGTGGTCAGGTAGGTGGCGGTGAACACCGGCCGCAGGGCTTTGCGCACCGCCCACCGCACCGGTGCGGGCAGGGTCGGCGGGACCTGACCCTTACGCATCTCGCCGAGGATCTCGAGGATGTAGGGGTGGGCGACCAGCGTCTCGGCGACCATCTTCTTGAAGTAGACGTCGTACTCCTCGCGGGTCTGCGGGAAGTGGCTCATCGGGACCTGGACGATCCTGGCCACCCGGACGCTGTCGCGCCACAGCTCGTCGAGCTCGGCCTCGGTGAACGGACGGCCCAGCAGCAGCGGCGCCGCCGACACCGTGGTGACGTAGGCAGTGGCGATCACCCACGCGTACGCGTCGGGGTTGAGGGCACTGATGTGCTTACCCTCGGCGTTGCGCATCTGCAGCGGTTGGTGCAGCCGCCGCAGCCGGTTGCCCTCCTCGATCGCAGCCTGACCGCCGAAGATCCACTGCTGCACCGAATCCAGTGACCGGATCGCCCGGCCGGCCGGGTCGGTCAGGGCGACGGAGTACTTCTGGGTGACGTCGCCGATCACCGGATGCATGCCCTGCATCATGAACGCGGCGCCGTTCATCGGCAGATACGTCCACTGGCCCGCGATACGGCCCAGCACCGAGTCCGGTTCGACCAGCTCGACCTGTGTCTCCAGCTGCCCTGTCATGGCGTGCCCCTCCCGACGGCGTGCATCATTGCACCCAGTCATGTTGCACTGATGCACCCGGGTGGTCAACCGGTCGAGAAGATCAACGCCCGGACGTAGACGTCGGCGAAGGCCCGGATGTCCTCGGTGGTCGACAGCACCGGCGGGGCGTCCGGCATCGTCACCAGCGACTGGATGAGGCGGGCAACGACGGCGGCGATGACGTCGGCGTCCCCGCCGCCGGTGTAGCCGATCTCGTTCCAGCACTGACGGATTCGTTCGGCCACCATCGCCGCTCCAGCGTGGAACAACGTGTGGGTGTCATCGAGCAGGAACTCGATCTCGCCGTCACGGATCAGCTGCTGGATCCACCGGTTGTGCCGCAGCGCCTGCAGCGCGGCGACGAAACCGTGGAGCAGACGTTCCACGCTGTCGCCGATCGCCTCCGACTCGCGCACCACCTCGGCGCGCATCCGATGCACCTCGTAGGCCATCGCGGCGATCACGAGCTGGTCCTTGGTGCCGATCCGGCGATACAGCGTCGTGCGGTTGACGCGGGCCGCGCGCGCCACGTCGTCGGCGCTGGTGCGCGCGATCCCGAAACGGGTGAACCGTTCGACCGCCACCTGCAGGATCCGCTCGTCGGTCGCGTCGCCCGTGACCGTGTCGCCCTTGAGCAGGGTTTCGACCGCGTCGGCGAGCGCCATGGCTCAGAACTCTAGACTCCCGTCGTGAGTAAGAACCCGTTGCGCCGCCTGTCCGACAGCCTGATGCTGACCAGCATGCGGCCCTCGATGGCCGAGCAGTACCTGCAGCCGCGCGCCTCGATCGACCTCACGGGCAAACGGATCCTGCTGACCGGCGCCTCCTCCGGAATCGGTGAGGCCGCCGCGGAGAAGTTCGCCCGCCGGGGTGCCACCGTGGTCGCGGTCGCGCGGCGTCAGGACCTGCTCGACGCACTCGTCGAACGGATCACCGCCGCGGGGGGCGACGCCACGGCGCGGGCCTGCGACCTGTCCGACCTCGATGCCGTCGACGCGCTGGTGGCCGACGTAGAAGCACAGCTCGGCGGCGTCGACATCCTGATCAACAACGCGGGCAAGTCGATTCGCCGCCCACTGGCCGAATCGCTGGACCGCTGGCACGACGTCGAGCGCACGATGACGCTGAACTACTACTCCCCCCTGCGGCTGATCCGCGGACTCGCACCGGGCATGATCGAACGCGGTGACGGCCACATCGTCAACGTCGCGACGTGGGGTGTGTTCAGCGAGGCCTCACCGCTGTTCGGCGTCTACGTCGCCTCGAAGGCGGCACTGTCGGCGGTCAGCCGCGTCATCGAGACCGAATGGGCCGAGAAGGGCGTGCACTCCACCACGCTGTACTACCCGCTGGTGAAGACGCCGATGATCGCGCCGACGCGGGCCTACGACGGGGTGCCGGGGCTCAGCGCCGACGAGGCGGCGGACTGGATGATCGACGCGGCGCGCACGCGACCGGTGCGGATCGCCCCGCGGATGGCTGTCACCGCAAGGGCCGTCGACTCGCTGGCCCCGACCTGGTTCAACGCCATCGTGAAACGCCAGCAGGTGCAGCCGGGAGCCTGATCGCCGTGATAAACACGGCTCATGGAGATCCTGGCCAGCCGGATGCTGCTGCGGCCCGCGGACTATGACCGGTCGCTGCGGTTCTACCGGGACGGGATCGGACTGGCGATCGCACGTGAGTACGGCGGCGGCACGGTGTTCTACGCCGGCCAGTCGCTGATCGAGTTGGCCGCCCACGGCGGCCCCGACGCGGGCGGCACCCTGTGGCTGCAGGTGCGCGACCTCCACGCCGTGCAGGACGAACTACGCGGGCGCGGCGTCGAGATCGCCAGGGAGGCCAGACAGGAGCCGTGGGGGCTGCACGAGATGCATGTGACCGATCCCGACGGCGTCACGCTGATCTTCGTGCAGGTGCCCGACGACCATCCGCTGCGCCGCGACACCCGCGGCTGACGGCGTCAGCGCACGGGCGCGGCCAGCGGCCAGCCGACCGACGCCAGCCGGGCGGCGACCTGATGGATCTCTTCGGGGTTGGGTTCCTTGGCGATCACCTCGTGCACCGCGGCGCGGATCTCATCCTCGGTGACGGTGTCGGAGTCGGTCGAGCGCAGGATGGACTGCGCGGCGCGGACCACTTCCTCCTCGGTGAGCGACCGCTTCAGCAGCGCCAGCAGCGGGAAGTAGTCCTTCGGCGGGACGCCCTGCGGATAGCCCTCGCGCAACCAGCACAGCACCTTGTCCATGACGCCGGCGTTGTCAGTCATCACCACAACCTCACTTGGCGAACGGGAACAGGTTGACACCGAAGTGGTGCTCGATCGTCGACCGGGTGATCCACAGCAGCGCCACCAGGATCACCGCCGCGACGAGCGTGAACAGCGCGATGCCGAGGTACTTCAGCGCGGGGTTCGGGGCGTGGGTGGTGCCGTCGGCGTCGGTGCCGCCCGCTCCGGCGGAGTAGGCCACCAGGCCGTAGGCGAACAGCGCGGGCAGCCCCGCGCCGAGGATCAGTCCGACGACCAGCACCCGCAGGATGCTCTCGAGGTGAACCATTCCCTGTGTCCTTCAGTCGTGTGTCGGTCGGATCAGACGGCGGCGACGTCTTTGGCGGGCTGGCGGGCCTCGACGGGCACCACCGAGTTTGTGGTGTTGTCCCAGTCGGCGTTGACGTTGCGGTGGTCGACCTTCTGCTGCTGGGCCCGCCACCACATGGCGAACGAGGCGGCGACGAGGATGACGAAGATCAACCCGTCACCGACGAGCCGGGTGGTCAGCCCGGACACCGTGTCGGAGAGCCAGAAGGCCAGCGCGCCGACCAGGCCGGCGGCGGGCAGCGTCACCAGCCAGGCCACGGCCATGCGGCCGGCGACCGCCCAGCGGACCTGCGCGCCGGGCTTGCCGACACCGCTGCCGAGGATCGACCCCGTCGCGACGTGCGTCGTGGACAGCGCCATCCCGGCGGCGCTGGAGCTGAGAATGATCGCGGCCGACGACGCCTCGGCGGCCAGGCCCTGCGGCGACTCGATCTCGACCAGACCCTTGCCGAGCGTGCGGATGACGCGCCAGCCGCCCAGGTAGGTCCCGAGGCCGATGGCCAGCGCACAGCTGGCGATGATCCAGAACGGCAGCCCGTCCTCGGCGACGTTGCCGGTCAGATGACCGGTGGTGATCAGGGCCAGCGCGATGACGCCCATGGTCTTCTGCGCATCGTTGGTGCCGTGCGACAGCGCGACCAGCGACGCCGTGGCGATCTGTCCCCAGCGGAAACCGGATTCGCGGCGGTTGCGCATGACCTTGCGGGTGATGCGGTAGACCAGCCAGGTGCCGCAGCCGGCGACGAGACCGGCGATCACCGGGGCGGCGACCGCCGGGATCAGCACCTTCTGGGTGACGCCCGCCCAGTTCACCCCGGCCAGGCCGATGGCCGCCAGTCCGGCGCCGATCAGCCCGCCGAACAGTGCGTGCGACGAGCTCGACGGGATGCCGAACAGCCACGTCAGCAGGTTCCACAGGATGCCGCCGATGAGTCCGGCGAAGATGATGGTCAGCCCGGTCGAGGCGTCGATGTTCGGCAGCAGCGAACCGGTCTTGCTGTCCTGGATCTCGAGCACCGAGGTGGTCACGGTCACGGCGACCTCGACCGAGAGGAAGGCGCCGACCAGGTTGAGGATGCCGGCCAGCAGCACCGCCGTCTTGGGCTTCAACGCGCCGGTGGCGATCGACGTGGCCATCGCGTTCCCGGTGTCGTGGAAACCGTTGGTGAAGTCGAAAGCCAGTGCCGTCGCGATGAGCAGCACCAAGATGATCAACTCGGAACTCACAGGAGCTCATTCTGCTGTGCCATGCCCTACAAAACCAAAATCGAGCGCCCCTAATTTCCGCCGTGTCCTGGGCTTTTGCGGGTTTCGGCGGGTTGTTCACCAACTGTTCATCCGGCGTGCAGTCGGCGTTGGCCGCACGGCGTCCACCGGTGGCCGGGGCTACCATCGATTGCCTGCGGGCACACGGTGTTCGGCGTGCCCGGGAAGGTGACGTACGTGCCCAACTTCCTCGCCAGGATCGTCGCTTGGATCACCGACGGCTACCCCGACGGCGTGCCCGGGGCCGACCGGGTGCCGCTGCTCGCGCTGCTGCGCCGCCGGTTGACCGACGAGGAAGTCACCGCGGTGGCGCAGACCCTGATCGAGCGCGGCGAATTCGACCACGTGGACATCGCCGTGATGATCACCTCGATCACCGACGACATGCCGGCGCCCGCCGACATCGAGCGGGTACGCGCCCGGCTCGCGGCGCGCAGTTGGCCGCTCGACGACCGGCGTGAGCCCGAGGAGGACCGATAACCGTCCTGCGCGCCCTCGCCGTCCCGTCCGGCGCCGCGGCGCTCGAGGTGCTGCCCGCCGTCGAGGACATGGTGGCCGGTCGCGGTCCGGCGCTGCTGCCCACGCCGGCCGCTGACGCGGACGAGAGCGCGCGGCTCGGTGACGCGCTGCGGGTGGGGGCGCCGATCGACGCCGACGTCGCCGTCGTCGTCCCGACGTCGGGCACCACCGGAAGCCCCAAGGGCGCGATGCTGACGGCCGCGGCGCTCAGGGCCAGCGCGCACGCCACCCACACCCGGCTCGGCGGTCCCGGGCGGTGGCTGCTCGCGCTACCCGCCCACCACATCGCGGGGCTGCAGGTGCTGGTGCGCAGTGTGGTCGCCGGTGAGCGGCCGGTCGCGCTGCCCGCGAGTTTCGACCCCGACGACCTGGTGTCCGCGGTGGCCCGGATGGGACCGGGGCGGCGGTACGTGTCGCTGGTGAGCGTGCAGCTCGACAAGGTGCTGCGCTCCCCTGCCGCCACCGCGGCGCTCGCCACGTTCGACGCGGTGTTGATCGGCGGCGGCCCGATGCCGCCCGAACTGGCCGAAAAAGCTGCGGCCGCAGGGATTTTCGTGGTCCGCACCTACGGGATGAGCGAAACCGCGGGCGGGTGCGTGTACGACGGCGTCGCACTCGACGGGGTGCGGGTGCGTCTCGACGGCTCCCGGATCGTGCTTGGCGGGCCGACCCTGGCGACGGGTTACCGCAATCCCGTGCAGCCGGACCCGTTCGCCGAGCCGGGCTGGTTCCGCACCGGCGACGTCGGCGCGCTCGACGAGGACGGGATGCTACGTGTCCTGGGACGGGTCGACGACGCGATCAGCACCGGCGGCCTCACCGTGATGCCGCCCCTGGTGGAGGCGGTGCTGTCACGCCATCCCGCCGTCGCGGACTGTGCGGTGTTCGGCGTGCCCGACGAGCGGCTCGGGCAGCGGGTGGTGGCGGCGGTCGTCGTCGCGGCCGGTGCGGCGGCGCCGACCCTGGCCGAGCTGCGTGCGCACGTGGCCGGAGAACTCGACGCCACGGCGGCCCCGCGTGAGCTGCACGTGGTGGACGAGGTGCCGCGCAGGGGTATCGGCAAGGTGGACCGCCGGAGATTGAGCGCGCAGTACGGCTAGACCGCGCGGTTCAACGTGGCGGTTTGAGCGGGTCATGCCCGATCGACATGAGCCGGTGACGCCAGTTCTCCTGCCCGGCCGTCGGCTCCAGATCGGCGCGCCGTTCGGCGTGCACCCGCTCGACCACCCGCCGCATCACGTGCTCGTCGTCGCCGGTCAGGTCGCCCCGACGCTTCCCGAGAATCTCGAGCACATGCCGTCCGGTCTGGGTCCCGGCCTGGTCGGGCAGTTCCTCGCCGCCCTCAGTGGCGTCGCGGGTGCGCAGCCAGTCGAGCAGTTCACGTGACGTCATGTTGACCACGCGGTGGAACTCGTTCCACAGGTCGTCGTCGACCTCGACATGTCGGGCCATGTCGGTCACCTCCTCGGTCGTCGGCTACCCGTACCGCCGACGGGTTAACCCGGCGACCGAAGCGCGCGAGCCGGGCATGATGGGGCGCATGCGTCGAGAAGTCACGACGGTCGAGGAACTGCGCGCGATCGTCGGCCACCCGAACAGCTACGTCGCGAACAAAGTCGGTCCGCGGCTGTCGTCGGTGCAGCAGGACTGGCTGCGCGCGGCGTCGCTGGGTTTCGTGGCCACGACCGACGCGCAGGGGCACCTCGACGTGTCCCCGAAGGGGGACCCGGCCGGGTTCGTCCACATCATCGACGACGTCACGATCGCGATCCCCGAGCGGCCGGGCAACAAACGCGTCGACGGCTACCTCAACGTGCTGCAGCGGCCCCGCGTCGGCACCGTGTTCGTGATCCCCGGCCGCGGTGACACGCTGCGGATCAACGGCAGCGCCCGCGTGCTCGCCGACGCCGACTACTTCGACGCGATGGTTGTCGAGGGCAAGCGGCCGATCCTCGCGCTGGAGATCAGCGTCGAGGAGGTCTTCTTCCACTGCGCCAAGGCTTTCCTGCGCTCGGGTGCGTGGAAGCCGGAGTCGTGGAACCCGACCGCCGTGCCGAGCGTCGCGCAGCTCGCCAAGACGTTCAAACCGGATCTGACCCAGGCCCAGCTCGACGAGTACTACTCAGAGGACAGCATGCGCAGGCAGCTGTACTGATCAGGCGCTGCGCGCCACGATCACCGGCATCCGCGCGGACTGCACCACCTCGGAGCTGACCGAACCGAGCAGCATGCCCGCGAATCCGCCTCGGCCGCGACTGCCGACGACCAGCAGCTGGGCGGATTCGGACTGCAGCAGCAGCTGGTGCGCCGGGCGGTCGCGCACCACCACCTTGCGCACCGTGACGTCGGGGTAGGTGTCGGCGTAGCCGGCCAGGGATTCGGCGACGATCCGCTCACCGCGATCGGTGTAGTCCACCCACTTGATGTCGGGGAACTCGTAGTCGAGGTCGTTCCAGGCGTGCACCGCGACCAGGTCGACACCGCGCCGGGAGGCCTCGTCGAAGGCGATCGCGATCGCATGCTCCGACCCGTCCGAGCCGTCGACCCCGACCACCACCGGCGCCCGGTCGGGGTCACCGGTCAGCGGATCCTCGTCGTGGATCACCGCGACCGGGCAGTGCGCGTGGTGCACGACCGCGGAGCTGACCGACCCGAGCAGCCGCCTACCCCAGGCGCCGAGGCCACGGCTGCCGACCACCACCATGTCGGCATCGCCGGACAGTGCGACCAGCACGCCCGCCGGGTTGCCGGTCACCACCTTGTGGACCACGTGCAGAGCCCTGCCGCCCGCGGCCTGTTCGGCGAGCGCGGCCGCCTCGGCCATGATTCGTTCGCTGCGCTCGGTCTGCCAGCGCATGTACTCGGCCGGGGCGGGGATCTCGATCCACATCCGGATGTCCTGCGGCAACAGCACATTCGCCAGGGTCAGCGGCACACCACGCAGGGCGGCGGTGCGGGCGGCCCAGTCGACCGCGACCTTCCCCGCCGCCGATCCGTCGACACCGACGGCGACGCCGTGAAGCGTTGTGGGCGAGGACATATCGGCACCTCCCTGTGCGGTTCACCCACATGGTACGGGTGGGAGGTGCGACCGAACCCCGGACCGCTCGAATCGGGGTCAGCCCTCGGCGGCCGTCCAGTCGTAAGGCAGGAACTTGCCGTCGAGGGTGACCACGACACGGTCCCCCGCCGAATGGGGTTTGCGCTGCACGTCGATACTGAAGTTGATGGCGCTCATGATGCCGTCGCCGAACTGCTCGTGGATGAGTTCCTTGATCGCGCCGCCGTAGACCTGCAGCACCTCGTAGAAGCGGTAGATGGTCGGATCGGTCGGCACCGCGGTGGGCAGGCCGCCGCGCATCGGGACCGCCGCCAGCACCGGTATCGCCGATTCGTCCAGACCCAGCATGTCGACGACGACCTTGCCGCAGTCGACCGGCACCGGGTGCTGGCCGAGCAGCGCGGCGATGGTCCACACCACCGGTTTGTCGATGGCGTCGGCGAGCTGTTGCCACGTCAGCTGTTTGGCCAGTCGAGCGGCCACGATCTCGGCGGTGATCTGCTCCCGCGTCATGCGCGCGCCTCCAGCGGCAGCGTGAACTGCTCGGGTTCGATCGGCCGGTTCCTCTCCGTGCCGGTGCGGGCGTGCGTGGCGTACAACGTCAGCCCGACGAACGCCACGCCACCGACGAGGTTGCCCACGACCGTGGGGATCTCGTTCCACAGCAGGTAGTCCATCAGCGAGAAGTCACCGCCGAGCATCAGGCCGGACGGGAACAGGAACATGTTGACCACCGAGTGTTCGAATCCCATGTAGAAGAACACCATGATCGGCATCCACATGCCGATCACCTTGCCCGGCACCGACGTCGACATCATCGCCGCCACCACACCGGTGGAGACCATCCAGTTGCACAGCACACCGCGGATGAACAGCGTCAGCATGCCCGCGGCACCGTGTTCGGCGTAACCGACGGTGCGGCTGTGGCCGATCTCCCCCAGCCGCTGGCCGACCTCGTTGGGATCCACCGAGAACCCGTAGGTGAAGATGATCGCCATCATGAGCGCGACGGTGATCGCGCCGGCGAAGTTGCCGACGAACACCAGCCCCCAGTTGCGCAGCATCGACCGTACGGTCACCCCGCGGCGCTTGTCGAGCAGCGCGAGCGGAACCAGCGTGAAAACGCCGGTGAGCAAATCGAATCCGAGCAGATACAGCAGACAGAACCCGACCGGGAACAGGATGGCCCCGACGAGCGCGTTCCCGGTCTGGACGGTGATGGTCACCGCGAACGCCGCGGCCAGCGCGAGGATCGCACCGGCCATGTAGGCGCGGATCACCGTGTCGCGGGTCGACATGAACGCCTTGCTCTCGCCGGCGTCGATCATCTTGGTGACGAACTGTGCTGGATTCACATAGGACATGGGTCGTCGCTCCTTTTCGAATGAGGGGCAGCGGCGGACGTCGGCACTGAACACCCAGCTTGGCGACCGCATGTGTCGGGCACGTAACGCGGCTTTGTCACCGCGTCACGGTTTCTTCACCGGCCCTGCTGAGCGGCTGTGAACTCGCGTGCCGATCCGGCCCTAGGCTGGCCGGGTGCGGGCCTATCGCAGGGAGACGATCGCCGCCGCGGGCGGCCTGATACTCGTGGTGGCCGCGTTCGTCGTGCCTCACCTGGACCTCGGCATCGTCACACCGCTGATCAACGCCAGCCCGCAGCGGTTCCGCGACTTCGCCGGCACCGCGCCGATCTTCGGCTGGTGGGACGCCCACATCGGATGGGGCACCGTCCCGGCGGTCGTGCTGGGCGTCGCCGCCGTCGTCTGGGGTCAGTCGCTCGCGCTGCGGCTGAACTGGCAGCCGCTGCTCCTCGCCACGTGGGCGACGTCGGCGGCGTGGGCTTTCTCCCTGGCCATGGTCGACGGGTGGCAGCGCGGCTTCGCCGGCCGGCTGACCGCGCGCCACGAGTACCTGCGACAGGTTCCGACCGTCACCGACATCCCCGAGGCGGTCCGCACGTTCGCCGACCGCATCCTCGACTACCAGCCCGACTCCTGGATCACCCACGTGTCCGGCCATCCCCCCGGCGCCCTGCTGACATTCGTGTGGCTGGACCGCATCGGCCTCGGCGGCGGTGCGTCGGCGGGCCTGTTGTGCCTGCTCGCCGGGTCGAGCGTGGCGGCCGCCATCCTCGTCGCGGTGCGCGCCCTGGCCGACGAGCGCACCGCCCGCCTGGCCGCACCGTTCGTGGCGGTGGCGCCGACGGCGATCTGGGTGGCGGTGTCGGCCGACGGCTACTTCGCCGGTGTCGCCGCCTGGGGGATCGCGCTGCTGGCGCTCGCGGTGCGGCGCCACGGCCGGGTCCCGGAGCTGTTCGCCGTCGGGGCGGGCCTGCTGCTGGGGTGGGCGATCTTCCTCAACTACGGCCTGGCGTTGATGGCGCTCCCCGCGGTCGCGGTGCTGGTCTGCGCGGCCGACTGGCGCTCGGCACTGCGCGCGCTGCTGCCTGCCGCCGGCGCCGCCGTCGTCGTCGTGGTGGTGTTCGTGGTCGCGGGCTTCTGGTGGTTCGACGGCTATCACCTGGTGCAGGAGCGCTACTGGCAGGGCATCGCCAACGACCGGCCGTTCCAGTACTGGGGCTGGGCCAATCTCGCCTCCGTCGTCTGCGCAATCGGGTTGGGAAGCGTCGCCGGGCTCGGCAGGGTGTTCGACATCGCCGCCATCCGCGCCCGCGCGGGACTGCACGTGCTGATGCTCGGCGCACTCGCCTCGATCGTCGCCGCCGATCTGAGCCGGCTGAGCAAGGCGGAGACGGAACGGATCTGGCTGCCGTTCACCATGTGGCTCGTCGCCGCGGGCGCGTTGCTTCCCGAACGCGCCCAGCGGTGGTGGCTCGCGCTCAACGTGGCGGGCGCGCTGCTGATCAGCCACCTCATCCTGACCAACTGGTGACCCCCGGTTTACCCGGCGCCGACCCGGGTAGGCCGTCAGAACTGTCGCCCGAACGAAAGGCCGCGCGTTGACCACGTCGGACCGAACCGCCCCGCGCGGGCGTCTGCGCATCGCCGCGCTGAGCGTCGGCGCGGTGTTCCTCCTCGTCGGCCTGCTCGGATTCATCCCCGGCATCACGACGAACTACGACCAGTTGACCTTCGCCGGCCACCATTCCGAGGCGGCGCTGCTCGGGGTGTTCAACGTGTCGGTGCTGCACAACATCGTGCACCTGCTCTTCGGCGTCGCCGGAATCGCGCTGGCGCGCAGCGCGCGGACTGCCCGCGCCTACCTGCTCGGCGGCGGGGCGGTGTACGCGGTGCTGTTCGTCTACGGGCTCGTCATCGATCACGACAGCGCCGCCAACATCGTGCCGGTCAACACCGCCGACAACTGGCTGCACCTGGCTCTGGCGGTGGCGATGATCGCGCTGGGACTGCTCCTGGGCCGAAACCGCCGCCCCGGCGCCACCGCGGTCAACGCCGACCACCCGTCGCCGGGTTCGTCACCGGGCATGATCAACTGACCCGCTGACATTTGGGTGACGCCCTCCTGCAAGACCGGGCCGTCGGTGCGCGCGGGTCGGCACAATGCGCTCATGGGTCCCGACAAGCCCCGGTGGCGCAGCCCACTTCGCGGAGTGTGGTTGACCTCGGTGCTCGGCGCGGTGCTGTTGGCGACGCTGCCGATCGTCACGCTGACCGGTCTGCTGTCCTACATCGCCTACGGTCCGCGTCTCGGTCAGGCCATCCCCGCCGACGTCGGGTGGCTGAAGCTGCCGACGTTCGACTGGCCCACCGATCCGGCGTGGCTGTACCAATCGACCCAGGGCCTGCACGTCGGGCTCGGCCTGGTGCTGATCCCAGTGGTGCTCGCCAAACTCTGGTCGGTGATCCCGAAGCTGTTCATCTGGCCGCCCGCGACGTCGCCCGCCCAACTGCTGGAACGGCTTTCGCTACTGATGCTCGTCGGCGGGGTCCTGTTCGAGATCGTCACCGGCGTGCTGAACATCCAGTACGACTACCTCTTCGGTTTCAGCTTCTACACCGCCCACTACTTCGGGGCCTGGGTGTTCATCGCGGGCTTCGTCGTCCACATCGCACTCAAGATCCCGCGGATGCGGGCCGGGTTGCGGTCGATGTCGCTGCGCGAGGTGCTGCGCACCGACCGGCGCGGCACCCGCCCGCAAGCGCCCGACGCCGACGGGTTGGCACCGGCCGATCCTGATCCGCCGACGATCAGCCGCCGCGGCGCGCTGGCCCTGGTGGGCGGCGGTGCGCTGCTGATGGCCGTGCTGACCGCCGGACAGACCATCGGCGGGTTCACGCGGCAGGCGGCGCTGCTGCTGCCCCGCGGCCGCTCCTACGGTGACGGCCCGAACGCCTTCCAGATCAACCGCACCGCCCGCGCGGCGGGGATCACCGCCGCGGACACGGGGGCGGCGTGGCGGCTCACGCTGCGCGGCGGTCCGCGACCCCTTGTCCTGAGCCGCGCCGCACTGGAAGCACTGCCGCAGCACACCGCCCGGCTGCCGATCGCGTGTGTCGAGGGCTGGTCGACCGCCCAGACGTGGTCCGGCGTGCGGCTGCGTGACCTCGCCGCGCTGGCCGGGGTGCCGGCACCGGCGTCGGCACTGGTGTCGTCGGTCGAGCGGCGCGGGGCGTTCACCCGAGCGAGGTTGCAGGCCAACCAGATCCGCCACCCCGATTCGCTCCTGGCACTGCGCGTCAACGGTGCGGAGCTGTCACTCGACCACGGGCATCCGGCCCGGGTGATCGTGCCCGCGCTGCCCGGTGTGCACAACACCAAGTGGGTGGCGACCATCGACTTCGAGGGCCGCTGACATGGCGGGGTTCCGGCGAGTGTACGGATCGCATCCGCTCCATCTGCTGACCCTGGTCGCGGGCCTCGCGCTGTTCGGTTACGTCGTTGCCATGCTTGGTGTTTCGGCGCTGTGGAACCCGAGGACGTGGTGGCAGTCGATCGTGGTGTGGTTCGCCGCGGCCGTCATCGGCCACGACCTGGTGCTGTATCCGCTCTACACGCTCGCCGACCGGGTTCTCGCGCTGTCGGAACGGATTCCGGTGCCGGTGCCGCTGCTGAACCACCTGCGGGTGCCCGCGCTCGGTGCGGCGCTGACCTTCCTGGTCTTCTCCCCCGGCATCCTCCGACAGGGTGGGCGCACCTACACCGCGGCCACCGGCCTCACGCAGGAACCGTTCCTCGGCCGGTGGCTGCTGTTGGTCGCCGCGATGTTCGCGGTCAGCGCGGCGGTGTACGCGGCCCGGCTCGCGATGACACGACCGCCCGCTACGGCGCCGCCAGCGTCGCGAGCATCCGCCGCCCGACCGGATGCAGCCCCGTCATCGACAACCCGGCCTCCGCTGCCAGCTCCGCCGCACAATCGACCCCCACCGACGCCCAGCTGAACCACGGGCCGATCGCGCTGGAGGACTCCAGACGCACCAGATGCGGGTGCACGCCCCGGGCTTCGGCGTCGAATTCGGCCACGCACCGGCCACCGGGCCGCAGCAGTTCCGCGGCGCGCCGCAACACCCGGCGCGGATCGCCGCCGAGCCCGATGTTGCCGTCGGCCAGCAGCGCGGTCTGCCAGCGGCCCAGACCCGGCAGCACCCCGAACACGTCGCGACGCAGGGCCGGCGCACCGTTGCGCCGCGCCAATTCCACCGCGGTGGCGGATTGGTCGACGCCAAGCGCGGGGATGCCGCGGCGCACCAGATCTGCCACCAAACGCCCTGGGCCGCAACCCAGATCGATCGTCGGCCCTTCGCACAGCAGCACAATGGCCCGATCGAAGAGGCGGTCGGCGTGGCGGCCGCCCAGCCAACTGCGCACCGGCAGCGTCCGCACCTCACCGTCACCGTTGCGGATCCAGCACCGCTCCCCGTCGAGCGCACGGTCGTAGAGGTTGCCCAGCATCGCTCTACAGACCCGCCGCCGCGGTGGCGAACGCGAACCGACTGCCCGGCGGACAGCTCCGCCGGACCCGTTCGACATCGTCCGCGGTGTCAACATCGGCGAGCTCGTCGACCATCACCACATCGATCCCCCTGTCCTGCAACGCTCTCCGCGTGAGCTCACCGGTGTCGGAGCGCGACATCGGCACGTCGCGCAGACAGTCCGCGAGCGCGGCCGTCCGCACGCCCAGCAGCCACCACCCGCCGTCGCTCGCCGGCCCCAGCACCGCGTCGGATCCGAGCAGCGTCTGCCCGCAGCGGGCCAGCAGGTCGGCGCTCACCTGAGGGGTGTCCATGCCGATCTGGAGGATCGGGCGGTCCCCCACCGCGGCGGCCGCGTCGGCGTGGGCGTGGGCCAGCCGTTCGGCGAACGAGTCACCTCGCTGGTCGACGACGGTGAAGTCGGCGAGCTTGGCGCGCAGCACGTCGGGCTGGTGCACCTGGTCCAGGTCGCCGGTCAGCGCGACGACGCGCGCGCTCACCGGTGCCGCCAGGACCGCGTCCAACGTGTCGAGCAGCGCGGCCGCGGCGATCACCGCCGCCAGCTCGAACCCGATCGTCGCCGCCAGCCGGGTCTTGGCCTCGCCCGGCACCGGGGCCTTGGCGACCACGAGCGCGGTCACCGGCACGTGCGTCACTCGATCACCCGCCAGAAGTCCAGCGCGGCCACGGCACTGCCGCGCAACGAGCCGCTGACCTTCGACTTCCCGCCGGTGCGGGGACCGTAGGTGACGTCGCGTTCCACGACGCGCCAGCCCGCGGCGGCCGCACGGACCAACAGTTCGAGTGGATACCCGGAACGGCGGTCGCGAACACCGAGCGCCAGCACATCGTCGCGTCGGGCGACCCGCATCGGTGCGATGTCATGGACCGCCAGCCCGTGCCGGTGCCGCAGACGCCAGCACACCGCCGCCGTCCCCAGGCGGGCGTGCCAGGGCCAGCGCAACCCCGGCACCGCACGCCGCCGGCCGACCACCAGCTGCGCGCCGTGGTCGAGTTCGGCCACCAGCGCGGGCAGTTCACGCGGGTCGAGCGAACCGTCGCCGTCGAGCACCGCCACCACCGGCGTCCCCGCCGCCACCACTCCGGCGTGCACGGCCGCGCCGTAGCCGGGCTGCGCCTCGAACACCACGTCCGCGCCGTGACGCCGCGCCACCTCCGCAGTGCCGTCGGTGCTGTTGTTGTCCACCACGAGCGCCCGATAGCCGTCAGGCAGCGCGGACAGCACCGCAGGCAGCGACGCAGCCTCGTCCAGGCAGGGCAGCACCACTGTCACCGGACACTCGGGCATGACACGAGGCTAACCACGCCCACTGGGAGCGACCTGGGCCAACAGTGACGAATCCATGACATCGGCGCAGGTAGCGGGCGCCTGCGGCTAACCTCGAAGGGTGACACGGGTGCTGATCGCCGACGACGACACCGTCGTGCGCGACGTCGTGCGCCGCTATCTCGAGCGCGACGGCCTGGAAGTGGCGATCGCGCGCAACGGCACCGAGGCGCTGCGCCTGCTCGGCACCGAGCGGATCGACGTCGCGGTGCTCGACGTGATGATGCCCGGACCCGACGGCCTGACCCTGTGCCGCACCCTGCGCCAGCGCGGCGACCACACCGTCCCCGTCATCCTCCTCACCGCGCTCGGCGAGGAGGACGACCGCATCGCCGGTCTGGAGGCCGGCGCCGACGACTACCTGACCAAACCGTTCAGCCCCCGCGAACTCGCGCTGCGGGTGCGGTCGGTGCTGCGCCGCACCCCGGCGCCGGTCGGCGCGGTGCCCGTCGACCTGCGGGTCGGTGACCTCATCGTGTCCACGGCCGCCCGGTCGGTCACCGTCGACGGCCGGCCGGTCAGCCTGACCAACCGCGAGTTCGACCTGCTGCTGTTCTTCCTCACCCACGCCGACACGGTGTTCAGCCGCGAAGAGCTCCTCAAACAGGTCTGGCGCTGGGAATTCGGCGATCTGTCCACCGTGACGGTGCACGTCAAACGGCTGCGCTCGAAGCTGGGCGATCAGCACCGGGTGCAGACCGTCTGGGGCCGCGGCTACATGTGGAGCGAGGCCGCCGGCGCTCGTGAAGGCCAGAGCACCGGTGCCGGCAACTGACCTCTGGGAGATCGGCGCCTGGGCGCTGGCCTGCTCGATACCCGTGGTGCTGGCCGGTGCGCTGATCATCCGGCTGGCCCGGACGTGGTCGCTGGCGGTCAGCATGGTGGTGCTGGTGCTGATCCCGGTGCTGGCCACGTTCACCGGCGTGCTGGGTGCCAGCGGGTTCATGATCACCCAGACCTTCGAGCCGATCGCGGTGGTGCTCGTGGTCGTCGCGGTGGTCACCATTCCCGGCGCGGTCATGCTCGGCCGCTATCAGGCCCGCCGCACCGTATGGGAACAGGAGATCCGCGACTCCGAGCGGTCCGCCGAGATGTCGCGCCGCCGGCTGGTCGCCTTCGTCAGCCACGACCTGCGCACCCCGCTGGCCGGGATCCGCGCGGTGTCGGAGGCCATCGCCGACGGGCTGGTCGACGGGGACGAGGTACGCGCCCACGCCAAGCACATCGAGCAGGAGTCCATCCGGCTCTCGGAGATGGTCGACGACCTGTTCGAGATGAGCAAGATCAACGCCGGTGCGGTGCAGCCGGCCTTCGACCGGGTCGCCCTCGACGAGGTGGTCGACGACGTGCTGGCCGCGCACCGGATCGCCGCCGAACGCGCGGGCGTGCAGCTGCGCGCGGAGCTGCCCGACAAACCGGTGCGGGTGCTCGGCAGCGACCGCGCGCTGGTGCGGGTGCTGTCCAACCTGGTCGCCAACGCGATCGCCCACACGCCCGAGGGCGGGCGCGTGCAGTTGGCGCTCGGCTCCGACGAGGACGTGGCGTGGGCCCGCGTCGACGACACCGGGGTCGGGATCGACGAGGCGGATCTGCCGCGGGTGTTCGACGTCGCCTACCGCGGGTCGAACGACCGTGTGCCACGCGAGGATTCGTCGCTGCCCAGCGGGTCGGGCCTGGGACTGGCGATCGCCGCCGGGCTGGTGCAGGCGCACCGCGGCACGCTGTCGGCGCACAACCTCGACACCGGTGCGCGGTTCGAGGTGCGGTTGCCGCTGGCCTGACCGCTCAGTCCGGCAGCGAGTTGCCCAGCCGTTCGGCGGCGCCCAGGTAGTCCTCGATGAACTCGCGGACCACCTCACGCGCCGGTTTCACCTTGTTCATCAACCCGACGCCCTGACCGACGAAGTAGGTGGCCAGCTGCTGTGCGCCCGGGTGGCCCTGGGCGGCGAGCACGTCGATGCGGCGCAGCAGCGGTTCGGCGAGCATGTTCTGCAGCGGCAACGGCAGCGGCGCACGGTCGCCGCGCGGCGCCCACGCCTGCGTCCAGTCCGACACCAGTTGCCGGGCCGGCTTTCCGGTGCGGCCCGCCGAGCGCACGGTGTCGCGGCTGGTGGCGGCCAGCATCTTCTGCACGGTGTGCGGGGCGGTCTCGGCCTCCTCGGTGGTCAGCCACACCGACCCGGTCCACGCCCCGTCGGCGCCCATTGCCACCGCGGCTGCCATCTGCCTGCCGGTCACGATGCCCCCGGCCGCGAGCACCGGCACCGCGGTCCCGGTCGCCTCGATGGCCTCGATGACCTCAGGGATCAGCACCAGCGTGGTCACCTCACCGCAGTGCCCGCCGGCCTCGGTGCCCTGCGCGACGATCAGGTCGACGCCGGCGGCGACCTGTTTGACCGCGTGCTCGCGTGCCCCGACGAGCGCGGCGACCGGAACCCCGCGTTCGCGACCCGCCTCGATCATGTAGTCCGGCGGCACACCAAGCGCGTTGGCGATCAGCTTGATCGGATGGCTCATCGCGACGTCGAGCAGTTCACGGCCGGTGTCCCCCGACAGCGACGACCCGCCGAGCCGCGGTGCGCCGTCGAGTTCGATGTCGTGGTCGGCGAGCAGCCGGGTGACGAATTCGCGGTATTCGGCGGGGATCCGGTCGGCGAGCTGGCCACGGGAGAGGTTCTCCCCCTTCCCCTCGAACTTCGCCGGCACGATGATGTCGGCGCCGTACGGTTTGCCGCCGACGTGCTCGTCGATCCAGCTGAGCTCCCGGTCCAACTGCTCGGGGGTGTAGGCGGTCGCCCCGAGCACCCCGAAACCGCCTGCGTTCGTCACGGCGGCGACGACGTCGCGGCAGTGGCTGAACGCAAAGAGGGGGAAGTCGATGCCGAACTGTTCACATATCGGGGTCACGCAGTCAGTATCGCCCCGGCCTACCCGCCGAGCACCGAGGTCTGCACCAGGAACCGCTCGATCGCCCCGAGCATCAGCCGGCCGTCGAGCAGCGCCGCGTCGTTGTGCCCGGCGCCGGGGACGAGGACGAACTGCTTCGGCTCCCCCGCTGCGTCGAACAGCCGCCGGCTCAGCTCGGTCGGCACGATGTCGTCACGGTCGCCGGCGATGACCAGCAGCGGGGCGCCCACCCTCGCGATCCGGTCGATCGACGGGTAGCGGTCGATCAGCAACCGGCGCACCGGCAGCCACGGATAGTGGGTGGCACCGACGTCGGCCAGCGAGGTGAACGGAGAGCGCAGGATCAGCGCGGCCGGCGGCCGCTCGACGGCCAGGCCCACCGCGACGGCGCCACCGAGGGACTCGCCGAAGTAGACCAGGCGCGCCGGGTCGACCTCCGGTTGGGCGGCCAACCAGGCGCGGGCCGCGCGGGCGTCGGCGGCCAACCCGTCTTCGCCGGGCCGGCCGGGATTGCCGCCGTAGCCGCGGTAGTCGAACAGCAGCACCGACAACCCCATGCGCCGCAGCGCGAGCGCCAGCGCCGCGCGCATCGACCGGTCGCCGCCGTTGCCGTTGCACACCAGGACCGCGGGGCCGCGTCCGGCGGCAGGGAAGAACCAGCCACCGAGGTCCACACCGTCCGCGGTGCGCACCACGACGTCGCGCGCGCCGGGCGCCACCGCGGTCGCCGACGGCACGGGGCCCGGTGCCGGGAAGTAGATCAGCCGTCGCTGCTGGGTCCACAGCAGCCCCAACGCTCCTGTCGCCACGAGGACGACGATAACGAGGATGCGCGCCCAGCGGTGCACGTCACGTCCGCAGCGGTGCGAACGCGAACTCCCGGAGGCCGTCCCGCGGGTCGACCGCGGCCCGGAACCCGAGCCGCTCGGCGGCGTGCTTCGGGGAGGCGACGATGTGGCGGACGTCGCCGCTGCGGTACTGCCCGGTCACCACCGGCGGTGCGGCGCCGCGGATCTCACACAGTTCGGTGGCGACCTCGATGATCGAGATCGGTCGGCCGGAGCAGACGTTGAACGCCTCGAACCCGGTGAGCGGTGATTCCACCGCCGCGAGGTTCGCCGCCGCCACGTCGTCGACGTGGACGAAGTCGCGCATCTGGCCGCCGTCCTCGAAAACCCTTGGCACGTCTCCGTTCTCGAGTTCCGATCGGAAGATCGCCGCCACCCCGCTGTACGGGGTGTCGCGGGGCATGTGCGGTCCGTAGACGTTGTGGTAGCGCAGCGCCAGGACCGAGCCGCCGGTGGCCTCCGCCCATGCCAGCGCGTAGTGCTCCTGGGCGACTTTGCTTGCGGCGTAGAGACTTCGCGGCCGCAGCGGCTCGTCCTCGCCGACCAGACGCCACTGCAGCGGCGCACCGCAGGTCGGGCAGCGGTGTTCGAACTCGCCGGCGTCCAGATCGGCGCGGGTGCGCGGTAGCGGGTCGACGCGGCCGTGGTCGGGACAGTCGAATCGGCCCTGGCCGTACACCACCATCGACGACGCCAGCACGAGCTTGTCGATGCCCGCGGCGAACATCTCGGCGAGCAGTACGGTGGTGCCGTAATCGTTGTGACTGCCGTACGACGGCGCGTCGGCGGCGTTGACGCCGGCACCGACCACGGCGGCCTGATGACAGACGACGTCGACCCCGTCGAGCAGCGGGGCCAGCGCGGCCGCATCACGGACGTCGACGAGGTGCGTCTCGGCGGGGGCCTGCGCACCCCGGCCGTGCGCGGCGGGCAGCATCACGTCCAGGGCGACGACCTCCTGGCCCGCGCCCTCCAGCGCGGCCCGCACCCGCGAGCCGATGAAGCCGGCCGCGCCGGTCAGCAGCACCCTCATGGCAACTCGATCGGCAGCGTCACTCCTTCGTGCGGCAGGCAGTGCGCACAGGTCCGCTCCACGGCGACCTGGTCGATCGCCTCGTGCACCAGCTTCTTGAACGGCACGAGGTTGCGCTGGAACTCGGCGAAGACGTCCACCGCCGTCACCCCCTCGCCGGTCTCGATGCCCGCGTCCAGGTCGGTGACGAGCGCGATTGCCGCGTAACACATCTCCAGTTCCCGGGCCAGCACGGCTTCCGGGTAGCCGGTCATGTTGACCAGCGTGAAGCCCTGGCTCGCGAACCATCGGCTCTCCGCGCGGGTGGAGAACCGCGGCCCCTGGATCACCACCATCGTGCCGCCGTCCACCACCCCCGGCAGGCCGGTGGCCGCCGCGCGCAGCGACGGGCAGTACGGATCGGCGAAACCGACGTGGATGCCGCCGGAGTCGAAGTAGGTGTCGGCACGACCGCTGGTGCGGTCCACGAGCTGGTCGGGCACCACCATCGACCCCGGCCCGAGGTCGGGCGTGAGGCTGCCCACCGCGCACGGGCCGAAGATCCGCCGCACGCCCAGCGCGCGCAGCGCCCACATGTTGGCCCGGTAGGGCACGGTGTGCGGCGAGTACTCGTGGTCGACGCCGTGCCGCGGCAGGAACGCCACCTCGTGCTCGCCGACCGTGCCGACCGTGATCGGTGCGCTCGGCGCCCCGTAGGGCGTGTCGAGGCTGACGCTGCGCGCGTCCGGGCCGAAGAACGAGTAGAAGCCGCTACCGCCGATCACTCCCAGCATCGGACCATTGTCGGCCATCCCGCGCCCGGCCGGGGTGACGGAGGGGGTGACGCGGCCGGGGCGTGCGACGATTGCGCGCGTGGCAAGTTTCGCCGAATGGGTCGAGGGCGCCCGCCCCCGCACGCTGCCCAACGCCGTCTCACCGGTGATCGCCGGCACCGGGGCGGCCGCGTGGCTCGACGGTGTGGTGTGGTGGAAAGCGCTGTTGGCGTTCGTCGTCGCCGTCGCGCTGATCATCGGCGTGAACTACGCCAACGACTACTCCGACGGGATCCGCGGCACCGACGACGTGCGGTCTGGACCGCTGCGGTTGGTGGGGTCCCGGCTGGCGTCGCCGCGGGCGGTGCTGACCGCGGCGGTGGTCAGCCTGGCCGTGGGCGCGGTGGCCGGCCTGGTGCTGGCGGTGGCCAGCGCGCCGTGGCTGATCGCCGTCGGCGCCGTCTGCATCGCGGGCGCCTGGCTCTACACCGGCGGCTCGAAACCGTACGGCTACATCGGCCTCGGCGAGATCGCGGTGTTCGTGTTCTTCGGGCTGATCGCGGTGCTCGGCACGCAGTACACGCAGGCGATGCGCGTCGACTGGGTCGGGCTCGCGCTGGCGGTCGCGATGGGTGCGCTGTCGTCGGCGGTGCTGGTCGCCAACAACCTCCGCGACATCCCCACCGATCGCGAATCGGGCAAGATCACGCTGGCCGTGCGCCTCGGCGACGCCCGCACCCGGCTGCTGTACCAGGTGCTGATGCTCACCGCGTTCACGCTGACGCTGGTGCTGATGCTCGCCACGCCGTGGTGCGCGGTCGGCCTGATCGCCCTGCCGCTGGCGGTGCGGGCGGCCCGCCCGGTGCGGGGCGGGCTGGGCGGCAAGGACCTGATCCCCGTGCTGCGCGACACCGGACTGACCATGCTGGTGTGGGCGGTGGCCGTGGCGCTGGCGCTGGCGTTCGGCTGAGGCCTCACGCCGCCTTGGCGAGCAGCGCCGAGACATCGGCGCGCAGTCGTTGCGGGGCGACGTGGGTGGCGACCAGATCCAGCGCCACCGGATCGCCGCCGCGCAGGACGCCCAGCAGCAGGTGCTCGGCACCGATCACGCGGTCGTGGTGTGCGACGGCCTCGCGCAGCGCCAGCTCCAGCGCCTTCTTGGCCGGTTTGACGAACGGGAGGTGGCGGCGGCGCGGCCGTCGCCCACCGCGCAACGCCCGGTCGAACGCGCCTGCGCCGAAGGACCGGTCGGCGATGTCGCGGACGGCGTGCAGGTCGATGCCGATCGACTGCAGCGCCGCGGCATCGGCGTCGAAGTCGCCGCTCAACTGCGTCCGCACGGACTCGGCGGTCAGACCGTGGCCGCTCAACACGGCGGCCAGGTCCCCCCCGGCGCTGTCCAGCACGCCCAGCAGGAGGTGTTCGGGCCGGATCTCGTCGGCATGGAGTTCGCGGGCCTCTTCCTGCGCCACCACGACGGCGATCCGGGCGTGGCGGCTGAAGCGCTCGAACATCTCATCTCCTCCGGTTGTGCTTCTGGTGCACGGCTTGCCGCGTGACCCCGAGCGCGTCGGCGATGGCCTGCCAGCTCCACCCGTGCCTGCGCGCGTTGTCGACATGCATGGCCTCGAGCGCCTCGACCGTGCGGCGAAGCGCCTTCATCGCGCG
Organism: Mycolicibacterium litorale; assembly: GCF_014218295.1. The sequence goes on along the minus strand of NZ_AP023287.1, from coordinate 801,179 downwards.
CAGGCCGACAGCGGGGTCCCGGCTCTGGGCGGCGTCCGCGGCCTCGGTGAGGGCCTGCACATCGATCACGGTGTCAAGATAGCTTGACACCGTGTTGGCCGTCAAGAGGCGTTGACGGCCAACCGCTCAGCTCGTCGACGTCCCGGTCCAGTACTCGGCGAATCTGCCGTCGGCCACGCGCAGGATGTCGTTGCCGGTGAACCGCATCGGCCCCTGCTCGCTCTTGCCGCTGCCGACCCAGCGCCCGATCACGAAATCCCCGTCGACCAGCGGTCCCAACTCGATCTCGAAGGTCAGATCCGACAGCATCCGGTGGGTCTGGTCGATGATCGCCTGCAACTCCGCCGGCCCGTGCACCTCGCGGTCGGGCCAGTGCCCGACGAAATCCTCGGCCACCAGGTCGGCCGCGACCGGTTCCCCGGCCCACAGCCGGTTGATCCACTGCTCGTAGAGCTCCTTGTGCGTCATCATGATCAAACGGCTACCCACCAGCGGCGCCGGATAAGCTGCGCGTCATGAGTGCCCTGCGGGTGGCGGTCGCAGACGACGACGTGCTGTTGCGCGAAGGCCTCGCCAGCCTGCTCGACCGGTCGGGTTTCGACGTCGTCGGCCAGGCCGCCGACGCCACCGAACTGCTCGACCTGGTGCGCACCGCGAAGCCGGACGTCGTCATCGTCGACATCAGGATGCCGCCCGACCACAGCACCGAGGGCCTCGACGCCGCCCGGGTGATCCGCGCCGAGCTCCCCGACACCGCGATCCTGGTGCTGTCCGCCCACGTGGAGGTCGAACACGCCACCGAACTCCTCGCGACCGGACGGGCCATCGGCTACCTGCTCAAGACCCGCGTCACCGACGTCGCCGACTTCGTCGACACCCTGCAGCGCATCGCCAAGGGCGCGTCGATCATCGATCCGGCCCTGGTGCAGGAACTGGTGTCGGCGCGCCGGCGCGACGATCCGCTGGCCGTGCTGAGCGCGCGCGAGCGCGAGGTGCTGGTGCAGATGGCCGAGGGCCGCTCCAACGCCGGCATCGCGCGCCGGTTGTGGGTCACCGAGGGCACCGTCGAAAAACACGTCCGCAGCATCCTGACCAAACTGAACCTGCCGGAGACCGGCGACGATCACCGCCGGGTGCGCGCGGTGATCACCTACCTGGAGTCTCTCTGAGCGGCCCCCGAGCGGTGTCCAGGAGGTCGCGGATCGCGGCCGCCGACAGCGAGATCTTCGAGACGAACCCGATGGCCGGGCTCACGGCGATCATCTCGGCGAGATCCTGTTCGGCGTAGGTCGACACCAGGATCACCGCCGGGGCCTGCGCCTGCGACCGGTCCAGCTCCTCGGCGAGGTCGAATCCGCTCTCCCCGCCGAGGTCCACGTCGACCAGCACGACGTCGGGTTCCATCTCGCGCGAACAGCGCAGCGCGTCAACACTGTTGGCGGCGACGGCCACCACGTCGACCCCCGCCCGGGTGAGCATCGCGCACGCGGCGTCGCGAAAGTCCGCGCTGTCGTCGACGATCAGACAGCGCACGGCGCGAAGCCCCACCGGTTCACACGACCACCTTTCCAGAAGCGTCGGTCCCGGTTCATTCCCGCTAACCGGAACTTGTCGGGGATACCCGCTCGGACGGGCGGTCACGCGAGCGCAGCGAGCAACCGGCTGACGTCGTCGGCGGTGTTGTAGAGGTGGAATCCGACCCGGACCGCCCCGGCGCGCACCGAGGCGCGGATGCCCGCCCGCTGCAGCCGGTCCGCGGCGTCGCCGTGACGCCCCGGCGGCAGCGACACGATCGCCGACGGGTCCGGCGGCAGGTCGAGGGCGGAGCGCAGCGTATCGGCGAGGCCGACGGTGTGCGCCTCCACGGCCGAGCGGTCCAGCGCGGCCAGCCACGGCAGCGTCAACCCGGCGCCCAGCGCGCCGAACCACGCCGGTGAGGTGTCGAAACGCCGGGCGTCACCGGCCAGTCGCACCGGCAGGCCGTAGATCGACTCCCACGGCTGCTCACCGGCGTACCAGTTCGCGGCGTGCGGCGTCATCGACCGGGCGATGCGCCCACTGACCGACAGGAACGCCGTACCGCGCGGCGCCAACAGCCATTTGTAGACCGAGGCCACCGTGACGTCGGCCCACCCGAGGTCGAGCAGCTTCCATCCCGCCGCCTGCGTCACGTCGACGATCGTCACGGTGTCCGTACCCGCCACGCTCGCCCGCAGCGCCTCGGCGTCGAGCACCGCACCGGTCGCCGACTGCACCAGGCTGACCGTCACGAAGTCGTAATCACCGGCGGTCGCGACGAGTTCGTCGGCGGGCAGTTCGGTGAGCGACACCCCGCGACCGGCCTGTGCGGCGAACGGGAAGGTGGTGCTGGTGAACTCACCGGCGAGCGTGGCACCGCGGCTGCCGTCGGGGATCGCGGCGGCCACCAGACCGAGTGCGGCCGACGCACTGCCGGCCATCGCCACCGATTCCGCGGGCACGCCCACCACCGTGGCGTAACCCGCCCTCGCGTCGCGCACCGGTTGGTCGAACGACCTCGCGTCGAGGGTGCCCGCCTGCCATGCGGCCAGACAGTCGTGCAGCGCCCGCATCAGGAACGTGGGCGGCAGTCCGTACGTCGGCGAATTGAGAAACCCTGCGGCGCCGGTGAATTCGGCACCGAACGCGTGCCGCGCCGTCATGCCCCGGGATCACCGGGCGACGTCTCGCCACGCAGTCTGGCCTGCAGCTGTTCGCGGTCCTTACGGCGCTGCTCGTCGAAGGCGGCGATGCTCGCGGTGGCGCGCCTGCGCAGCGGCGCGAACAGCCAGATGCCCAGCGGCAGAGCGATCACGAGCGCGAACAAGATCGCGATCACCAGTGGGAACTCCTCGACACCCAGCAGCCGGGCCACCCCGAAGATCAGCGCCGCGAGCGCAGCCACCAACACCAGACGAGCCCCGACGTAAGCGAGCACATCGGCGACCAGACGGGATCCCTGCCGAGCTTTTGACACGCACCCGAGCCTACCGACGGCGCGTATATTCGATGGCAGGAGGTTTGAGTGGCGTATTTGCTCCTGATAATCGTTCTGGCCGGCCTGTTCTACATCGGCTGGCGGCTCATGCGGTCCAGTGCGACCCGGCCGCAGCCGCGGGTGATCGGACCGGACGACGACCCGGATTTCCTCCGGCGTCTCGGTCAGGACGACAACAACCCGCGGCCGTAGTCCCGCGGCGATCGGCCGGCTGCCGGCTGTCAGCGGTTGCCGGCGAATCCGTCGGCCACCACACCCGCGAGTTCCAGTAGCGCCTGCCGGGTGGCCGGTTTGAGCCGGTCGAGGCTGATCTCGGCACCCTCTTCGAGATGCGGGTCGAACGGTACGACCTTCACCGCGCGGCACCGCCGGGAGAAGTGGTCGGACACCTTCTGCAGATCGACCTTGCCCGACCGGGGACGCACCGCGTTGATGACGGCGATCGCGTTGGACACCAACGCCTGGTGCCCGTGCGCGTCCAGCCAGTCCAGCGTGGCCGAGGCGCTACGCGCCCCGTCGACCGAACCGGAGCTGATCACGACCAGGACGTCGGCGTTGGCCAGCACCGCCGTCATCGCCGAGTGCATCAGCCCGGTCCCGCAGTCGGTGAGCACCAGACTGTAGAAGCGCTCGAGCACCGCCAGGGTGCGGGTGTAGTCGTCGGAGCTGAACGCCTCCGACACCGCCGGATCGGTCTCGGAGGCGAGCACCTCCAGCCGGCTCGGACCCTGCGACGTGTAGGCCCGTACATCGCTGTAGCGCTCGATGCCCTCGGCGTCGCGCAGCAGGTGGCGCACCGTGGCCGTGGTCTCCAACGGCACCTTCTGGCTCAGCGTGCCGCGGTCGGGATTGGCGTCGACGGCGACCACACGGTCACCGCGAATCGAGGCGAAGGTCGCCCCCAGTGTGGCGGTGATCGTCGTCTTGCCGACACCACCCTTGAGCGACAGCACCGCGATCCGGTAGCAGCCGTTGAGCGGTTGTTTCACCCGCGTGACGAGGCTGTCGCGCTGCGCGGCCTTCGGATCGCCGACCTTGACCAGCCCGAACGTCCCCAGGTACAGCCATCTGCGCCAACCGTGCGACGGCGCCGCCTTCGGCTGCCCGAGCAGCGCGACCGTCGACAAGTCGAGATACGGCGTCGCGGGGACCGGCAGCGGCTGCGACACCGGCTGCTGAGGTTCGGCGACCGGCGGTGCGACGGGCGTCACGGCCGGCGCGGGCTCGGGCGCTGCGGCCGTCGGGTCGACGACCGGGATCCCGTTCGGCGGGGTGGGGGCGGACCACTCCGGCGGCGCCTGCGGCTCCTCGGCGGCCGGATCACGGAACCGCTGCTGAGCCCGGAACCCGCCCGGGGAGTGGTCGCCCATCAACCCACTCCGGCGTACGAGTGCAGGCCGACGGTGACGAGGTTGATGAAGAACAGGTTGAACACCATCGCCACGAATCCCGCCACGTTGATCCAGGCCGCCTTGCGGTCCCGCCAGCCCGCGGTCGACCGCGCGTGCAGGTAGGCGGCGTAGAGCACCCAGGCGATGAACGACACCGTCTCCTTGGGGTCCCAGCCCCAGTAGCGGCCCCAGGCCTCCTCGGCCCAGATGGCGCCGAAGATGACGCCGAAACCGAACACGGGGAACGCGAAGATCGTCGTGCGGTACGCGATGCGGTCGAGGGTCTGACCGTCGGGCAGCCGCTGCACCAGCCGGGCCAGCGCCCCGTCGTGGCCGGGCTGACCGAACCGCGACATCTTGAGCAGGAACAGGATGCTCGCCACGCCGCCGACGAGGAACACTCCGGACCCGAGGCTCACCACCGACACGTGGATGGGCAGCCAGTACGACTGCAACGCCGGCATGACGGGCGCCGCGTGGGAGTACAGCCACCGCCCCGACACCGTGAGCAGGATGAGCACCGGGACGAGCACGAACACCCACAGCGCGCGGTACTGCGGGCGGCGCAACACCACCGCGGCGGCCACCAGCCCGCAGAACGACGTCAGGTTGATGAACTCGTACATGTTGCCCCACGGCACCCGCGAGGTGGACAGCCCGCGCAGCACGATGCACGCCAGCAGCAGCGCGGTGCCGAGGTAGACCAGCGCCAGCCCCGCGGAGCCGATGCGCTCGTCGACCGGGCGGCGCGGCACGTCGGCGACGATCCCCGGGCTCGCGCTGTCGGCACCCACGGTGACCAGTTCACGGTCGGCGACCTTGCGGCTGCGGCTGTAGGCCAGTTCGACGGCGAGCAGCAGCAACGCCGCGACCAGGACCACCACCGATGAGGTGAACGCCCAGTCGGAGTACCGGGCCAGACCGAGATCGACGTCTGGACTGTTCATGTGACCTTCTCTCCTGACACGGCGTCGGCTTTCGTGTCGGGGTGACCGGCGTCGGGGTGGCCGGCCAGCAACCGCACCGTCAACCGCTCGAACTCCTCGCCCCAGCCGGAGTTGTCGGTGCGGGCCAGCCCGCCGAATTCGACGCCAACGGTACCCGGACCCTCCGGGATGATCCGAACCCAGATCCGGCGGCGCCGCACGATCAGCGAGACGAGCAGACCCGCCATCATCGTCATCGCGAACACGAGCACCCAGATCTGCGCCGGGTCGTGCGACACCTGGACGCTGACGAACGGCACGGCGCCGTCGAACCGGACCACGGTGCCGTCGTCGAGCCGGGTCTCCTCACCGACACTGAGGTTGACGCGCGCCTCGCGGGTGAGCCGGCCCTGGCCGATCAGCCGCTCGTCGAGCGTGAAGATGTTCTGCGGCCGGCCGGAATCCAGGCCCGTGTCGCCGCGGTAGATGTCGATCGCGACGCCGGGGTCGCGCATCTCGGGGAAGCTCGACGACAGCAGCGTGCCGTGCAGCAGCTGTGTGGGGGCGAACAACCCCTGGATCGCGAGCTGGTTCTTGCGGCGTTCGTCGGCGTCGGGGTACGTGCCGGCCGGCGGGTCGAACCGCATGACACCCGACGACAGGAACGTCGTCTGGTCGTCGGGCCGCCACTGCAGGGTCTGCGTGCGGGTCTGCCCATCGGGGAACGTGACGGTGAAGGTGGGCGCGTAGCCGTGGCCCTGCAGGTAGACCCGGTCGCCGGCGACGCGCAGCGGTTCGTTGACCTTCAGCTCGTAGGGCCGCCACGTTCCGGTGGTGAGGTCGTCGCCGGCCTGGTATTCGATATCGGCGGAGTACGAGGTGGCCTGCCCGTTGTCCAGGTAGTCGGCCTGGAAATCGTTGACCTTGAGGCAGATCGGATACAGCGACGTGCCGTCGACGGTGTTGCCCGCGCGGAACGAGTCGAACGCGGCGGGTGAGGCCGAGCAGAAGCCGGGTCCGCCGTCGGCGACGACGATGACGTTGCCCTCGTAACCGAACAGCTTGCCCGCGGCGATCGCGACCAGCAGACCGAGCAGCGAGAAGTGGAAGACGATGTTGCCGAACTCCCGCAGGTAGCCCTTCTCCGCGGAGATCTCAGTGACCGATGTCGCCCCCGGGGCGGCTCCGGTGATCTCGTCGCCCTGGGTGCGGGTGACCTTGCGCCAGCCCGTGAGCCGCTCGCTCATCTCGGCCGCCACCTGCTGCGGCTCGCCCGCGACGTACGCGGTGTGATGTTTGGGCAGCCGGCCCAGGTTGCGCGGGGCCGGCACCGGTACCGCGCGCAGGCTCTTGACGTGTTCGATGAGTCGCGGTGTCAGGCAGCCCACGAGCGAGATGAACAGCAGCACGTAGATCGCGGTGAACCAGAAACTCGAGAAGACGTCGAAGGCCTGCAGCCGGTCGAGCCACGGGCCGAGCGTGGGACGGTCGGCGATGTACTCGGCGACCTTGCTCTCGTTGAGGCTGCGCTGCGGTAGCAGGGCCCCCGGGATCGCGGCGAGCGCGAGCAGGAACAACAGCACCAGCGCGGTGCCCATCGACGTCAGGGTCCGCCAGGTGTTGCGCGCGTAGGCCAGCAGGCGTCTGGTCGCCCGGGGCATCAGATCGGCAGCCTCACGTCGCTGACGAACGCGTCACGCACCCAGGCGACGAAGTCGTTCCACAAACCGGTCACCAGGGCGGTGCCCACGACGAGCAGCAGCACGCCCCCGAAGATCTGGATCGTGCGGGTGTGACGGCGGAGCCAGCCCAGGCCCTGCACCGCGCGCGCCGACCCGAACGCCAGCAGCACGAACGGGATGCCGAGGCCGAGGCAGTACGCGATGACCAGTGCGACACCGCGGGCGACGCTGGCGCCGTCGGTGGCCGACGCGACGGTGATGACACCCGTCAGCGTCGGGCCCAGGCACGGCGTCCAGCCCAGCGCGAAGACCGCGCCCAGCAGCGGGGCACCGGCGACCGTGGACAGTTGCCGCGGCGTGAACCGGGCCTGACGCTGCAGCGCGGGGACCAGGCCGACGAACACCAGGCCCATCAGGATCGTCACCACACCGCCGATGCGTTGCAGCAGGAGCTGGTTGGTGATCAGGGTGGTGGTCATGCCCAGCACCGCGACGGTGCCGAGCAGGAACACCGCGGTGAAGCCGGCGACGAACAGCGCGGCCGCACCGGCGACCTTGAGCCGTCGGGTCCGCACCGCCGAAATCGACGAAATGGCGGCGGCGTCTCGCACTTTTGCGCCCGTTTGTTCGTTTGGGCGAGGGGCGTCCTCCACGCCGACCACCGCCGCCAGATACGACAGGTAGCCCGGCACCAGCGGCACCACGCACGGCGAGGCGAACGACACCAGCCCGGCCAGCACACAGACCCCCAGCGCCAGCACGACCGGCCCGGCCGCGGCGACCTCGGCGAACCCGGTCATGACCGCGGCTCCGGCTTCGGTTCGCCCACGAGGCGTTCGACCACCGGCTGCAGATCCTCGGCGAGCAGCTCGCGCAGGAACACCGCCGCGACGCGGTGCTCACGGTCGAGCACCACCGTCGACGGGATGACCGTGGTCGGGTACTTGCCACCGAAGGCGATCATCGTGCGCATCGGCGGGTCATAGATGGACGGGAACGTGATGCCGCGGTCGCGGACGAAGTCGACGGCGGCGTCGCGGTTGTTGTCGCGCACGTCGATGCCGAGGAAGGCGACCCCCTTCGCGCGCGTCGCGTCGTACACCTTCTGCAGCTCACCGATCTCCGTGCGGCACGGTGCGCACCACTGACCCCACACGTTGATCACCACGACCTGGCCGGTGAAGTCGTCCAGCGACAACGTCTTCGCCGGATCGAGCAGGTCGGGCCCGGACAGCGGGCCGGGCCTGCCGCGGCCGGCGGGTGGATCGTAGAAGATGTCGGTCTTGCCGCCGGGCGCCACGAATTCGAAGGTGCCGCCCTGGGCGACGGCGTCGTCACCGGTGGAGCAACCGGCGAGCGCGACCACCGCCACGCTCACCAGTACGACCCACCATCGCCTCACTGTCCGGACAGCTCCGCGTATCCCCAGCCGACGTAGGCGTCGCCGTGGAAATAGAACGAGGTGACCGAGGCGAGGTTGCACAGCCGCCGGGTCGGGAAGTGGTGCAGCGGCTGACCGGTCATCGCGCGGCGCAGCGTCTCCACCGGCAGCTGGTGGCTGACGCACACCGCCTCGTGGCCGGCCGCCTTCTCACGCGCCCGGTGCAGCGCCGCCGTCATCCGCTCGGCGATTTCGCGGTACGGCTCACCCCACGACGGGGTGCGCGGATTGCGCAGATGCCGCCAGTTGACCGGGTTGCGCAGCGCCCCGTCCCCCGGTGAGACCCGTTTGCCCTGGAACACGTTGAGCGATTCGATCAGCTCGTCGTCGGTGTCGATGGACAGCCCGTGGGCCGCCGCGATCGGACCCGCCGTCTCCTGGGCCCGCTCCAGCGGGGACGCCACCACGTAGACGATGTCGCGGGCGGCCAGCCAGGCGGCGACCGCCTCGGCCTGGGCGCGGCCGCGGTCGGACAGGTGGTAGTCGGGCAGCCGGCCGTAGAGGATGCCGTCGGGGTTGTGCACCTCGCCGTGGCGCATCACGTGCACGACGGTCTTCACGGGGCTCGTCTTCTCGGCGCTCATGCGGGCTTCGTCGCTTCCGCGGCGGCGCGGGCGGCGCCGGGCAGCGCGGCGGCGATGCGGTCGAACGCCTCGTCGTCGAGGGCCGCCGAGACGAACCACGCCTCGAACGCGCTGGGCGGCGGGTACACGCCGGCGTCGAGCAGGGCGTGGAAGAACGGCGGGAACCGCCACGTCTCACTGGCGCGGGCGGTGGCGAAGTCGGTGACCGGTTCGGCCGAGAAGAACACCGACAGCATGTTGCCGCCGCGCTGCACGCGGTGGGTGACCCCGGCGTCGGTCAGCGCGTCGGTGAGCAGGCCGGCCAGCCGGTCGGCGTTCTTGTCGAGTGCGGCGTACACGGCGTCGTCGGCGGTGCGCAGCGTCGCCAGGCCGGCGGCCATCGCGACCGGATTCCCCGACAGGGTGCCGGCCTGGTACACGGGGCCGAGCGGCGCGAGGCGCTCCATCACCTCGGCGCGGCCGCCGAACGCCGCGGCGGGCAGGCCGCCGCTCATGACCTTGCCGAAGGTGAACAGGTCGCCGTCGACCGGATCGATGCCGTACCACCCGGAGCGGCTGACCCGGAACCCGGTCATCACCTCGTCGAGGATCAGCAGCGCGCCGTGGTCGGCGGTGATGCGGCGCAACGCCGCGTTGTAGCCGGGTGCGGGCGGGACCGCGCCCATGTTGCCCGGGCTGGCCTCGGTGATGACGGCCGCGATGTCGTCGCCGAACCGGGCGAACACCTCTTCGACCGCGGCCACGTTGTTGTAGGGCAGCACGACGGTGTCCGCGGTGGCCGCACCGGTCACGCCCGGCGACGACGGCAGGCCGAGGGTGGCGACACCGGAGCCGGCGTCGGCGAGCAGCGCGTCGCTGTGGCCGTGGTAGCAGCCGGAGAACTTGACGATCTTGGGTCGGCCGGTGAAGCCGCGGGCCAACCGGATCGCGCTCATCGTGGCCTCGGTGCCGGAGTTGACCATGCGGAGGCGTTCGACGGGCGCCACGCGGTCGATGATCTCGGCGGCCAGTTCGGTCTCCGACGGGGTCGGGGCGCCGAACGACAGGCCACCGGCCGCGACGCGCTGTACCGCTTCGACGACGGCCGGGTGGGCGTGGCCGAGGATCATCGGACCCCACGAGGAGACGAGGTCGACGTAGCGGTTGCCGTCGGCGTCGGTCAGCCAGTAGCCGTTGGCGGACGTGATGAAGCGCGGGGTTCCGCCGACGGCGCTGAACGCCCGGACCGGGGAGTTCACCCCGCCGGGGATGACAGCGCACGCATCGGCGAACAGCCGCGCCGAGTGCTCGGTCGCGGTGTGGTCAGCACCCATGACCACCAGTGTCCCAGCCGCGCCGAACGCGTCAACTACAGGGTGTAGTTCGTCTCAGGGCAGACGCCCTTGCCAGGTCAACACCTCGCCGCCACCCTGGGTCATCACGGTGCCCGGCATGACGCGCAGCCGGTACGGCGTGAGGCGCAGGACGGCGAACTGGTCGGAGGTGGGACCGTCGCTCCACTGCGGGATGACGTAGGGGTCGTAGCCGACCGGGGCGGGCCCGTTGGCGAACCTGTGCCACACGGCGGCGCGGGTGTCGTCGTCGGTGTACCACTCGACGAGGCAGTCCGCGCTGCACGTGTCCTGGCTGGGCGCCCAGTAGTTCAGCGACATCTCCGGGTGGGCGGCCAGGTGTGCGCGTTTGACGGGCGACGGCACGGTGGCGATCCAGCCGAACAGATCGGTGCCGTCCCATTCCCAGATCGGGTGCAGCACCCGCGTGCGGGGGCGGCAGTTCACGTCGACGGTGGCGGCCGAGGCCCACACGATCGCGTGCGCCATGTCGACGAAGGCCGGCGCGACGAGGTCCAGGGTGTGCACGGGCTCACCCTATTCGCGTCCGGCGGATCGACCGTCAGCTGGACTCGGAACCGGCCTGCGCCGTCTCGGCGCCCTGCTCGTCCTGCCCGCCGTCCTTGCCGAATTTCGGTTCGCCGTTCTCGTCAACCCATTCGTTGACGGCGGTGCCCGCCACCGTGCCGCCGGTGCCCGGCATCACGATCGTGGGACGGTCCTCCTCGTACTCCTTGCGCATCTCCTTGGCCACCTCGCGGTGCTCGTCGGTGACCTCGGGTTTCTCGGTGATCTTCGCGTCGGGGTCGTCGGCCACGTTCTGCGAGGCGTTTTTCTCGGCCCCGGTGAGTTCTTCGTCGTCGCTGCTCATGGATTAACGACTAGCCGATTGTGTGATCTGCGAAACAGAAGCCGGGTTACGCCGGCACAGCTCTCAGCGCGGCGGGCAGGCTCGGCAGGAAATGTTGGGTGGCGAACGCCCGGAGTTCGTCGGCGGTGTCGAGCGGCTGCATGCTCGGCAGCAACAGCACCATCGCGGCGTAGCGCAGGATGACGTCGGCGAGTTCATTGACCACGCGCGGACCGATCCGCTCGGCGAAGCCGGCCGGGAAGATGACGCGCAACGCCTCGGCCATCCGCTCGACGGCCGCCGCCCAGTGCTGGTGGGCCAGCGCCAGCACGAATGCGGGATCCTCGGCGAGCATGCCGTTGAGGATCCGGTGCCCGCGGAACTTCAGGATCGACAGCGTGAACGCCTCGACGTAGTAGTTCGACTGCGGCCCGGCGTCTTTGAGTTCACGGGCGATGTCGGCGAACAGCGCGACGTTCTCCCGCTCGACCACCGCGGCCACCAGCTCGTCGCGGTTGGCGAAGCGCCGGTAGATCGTGGTGCGGCTGACCCCCGCCCGCCGCGCGACGTCGTCGAGGGCGACGCGGCGGAAACCGTGGCGCTCGAATTCGGCCACGGCGGCGTCCAGGATCGCCTCGGTGGCGCTATCGAGCGTGCGCATAGCCCCGCTGCGCGTACTTGTTGTACCGCACGCTCATCGGCAGCCGGTCCCACAGCCAGTTCACCGGCCGCGACCGCCAGAACGCCGCGAAGCGCTGATACCGGCGCTCCTGGCGCTCGGTCCACGGCAGCCCCAGCAGTTGACGGGCCTGCGGCGGCAACCCGCCGGTGGTCAGGAACGCCGCGAGCGGATTGAACGCCACCGACACCACCCGCCACACGGCCGGGTTCATCCCCTTCGGGCAGGGGAAGCCCTTGGTCACGTAGCCGACGCCGTACTTCGCGGTCTGATGCGCGACCACGACGTCGTCGAGCATGTGCTGCCAGTACCGTTCGAACTCCGCGTAGGTGGCGGGCATCGGGCGGTCGCTCACGCCGTAGCGGCGGTACCAGGTCTTGGACTCCAGGTAGATCTGCTCCTTCTCCGCCTGCGACAGCTTCTTGACGAAGGTGTCGGCGAAGTAGAGCACCTGCTCGACGAACGTCGCATGGGCCCAGAAATACGTCTCCGGGTCCAGCGCGTGGTAGCGCGAGACCCGGCCGTCAGGGTGGGTGATCTCACCCTTGATGTCGTGGTGGAAGTCGCGGACGTTGAGGCCCGCGTTGTCGTCGTCGGAGCCGTAGACGGTCATGAAGATCGGCGGCAGCGACCGTTTGACCCGGGCGGCGGTGTCGGAGAAGAACACCGAGTGGTCCAGGACGCCCTGCCCGAGCTCGGCGAGCATGTTCTGCAGGACCGCGGGCCGCGGACCGATGAGATACATCCGGTTGTCCCCGAAGTACCGCCAGACCAGCGACTGCGGCCCCAGCGGCAGCGCGTCGACCTCGGTGTTGTTCTGCGCCAGCTCCGTCATGGACACAGTGTTACAGATTCTGCACTTTGTACCAACAGGGCTGTGAGCAGCGTCACCACGTCAGCGGATCGAGCCAGAGGTAGAACTGCAGCCGTTCGTCGTCGATGCGTCGCGGATAGTCGCGGTCGGCCACCGTGCGCGCCGCCGCCGCGAACGCCGGGAAGGCCTGCCGCGTGCTCTCCAGCAGCAGGGACAGGTCGGCGTGCGGATCGGCGAGCCCGAGTCGCCCGAGGTCGACGAAACCGGCCACCTGAGCACCGTCGACGACGATGTTCGGCAGGCACAGGTCGCCGTGGCAGACCACTGCCTCGGCCCGCTCCTGCGCACCCCGGCGCCCGGCGTCGCGTTCGACCCGCTCCAGCAACCACGTCGGCGGCACGCCCCGGTCCTCGTCGGGCAGGAAGTCCGGGTTGACTGCGTCGCGCGAGACGACGTCGCGGGCCCGCGCCAGCATGGCGTCCAGATCGCGCCGGTACGGGCACAGCGCGGCCGGGACGTCGTGGAGTGCGCGGACGGCGGCGACGATGTGCGGCCAGGCGGCGGCCAGGGCGCGGGCGCTCAGCCGGTCGGCGGGTGTGCCGGCGACTGCCGTCATGATCAGCTCGGCGCCGTCGCGGGTGCGCCGCCAGTCCAGGACGCTCGGCCCGGGAATCCCGTGGGCGCCCGCCCACTCGATGCGGTCGCGTTCGTCGGCCAGTGCGGCGGCGTCGGCGCCGTCGACGACCTTGCGGTAACGGGTTCCGTCCGCGCTGCAGAACACCCGTGCGCCGGATTCGCCGGTGGTGACCGGCGACCAGTCAGCCACGCCGCAGCCGGGCCACTCCCACGACGAGCAGCACACCGGCGAGGGTCGCGAGCAGCAGGGCCAGCACCAGCAGGGGCGCGGAGTACACCATCACGGCGGTTTCGGGCTCCCCGGGCACGACCGGCGCGGCCGTCGCCGGTCTGCCTGCCGCCGACCAACTCGCCACACAGCCGACCGCCGCGGCCGCGGCCGACACCAGTTCCAGCAGCGCGCGACCCCGCGCGCTCACGGTGTCCGTTCCTCGACCAGCCTGGTCAGCTCCTCCCGCAGGGCGGCATGCCGCCGCGCCCACGCCTGCGCTGTGCGGTTGTTCGACAGCTTCAGCCCGATACCGGTGCGCCCGCGCGGCACGCCGGTCAGCTCGCCGAGCGCCCGCGCCGACTGCCACTTCGGCACCTCGGCACCCGTGGCGGGCGGATACACCGCGACGATGTCGGCCAGCTTGGTGATCTCGGCACCCTGGCGCAGGGTGTCGCGGGTCAGCTCGACGGAGGTGTGGATGCGCGCGGCCTTGACCTGGATGGCCAGAAAACCCGACACCAGAACCAGGAACAGCACCGGCACCAGCGGCTGCAACCCGTAGCCGGCCGACATCTGGATCGCCAGCATCGCCCCGCCCGCCGCGGGTCCGGCGAGCAGCCACGCCCAGCTCGCGCCGGGTTCGTAGAACAGCCGCTCGGTCGACGGTGCGGTCATCGCCTCTCCCCCTGCTCGAACCAGCCGGCGGCGCTGCGGCGGGTCAGCAGCACCGCGCCGACGGCGATCGGCACCAGCGACAGCAGGGTCATGGGCTGGCCCACGCCGGCTCCGACGGCCAGCATGAGCAGCACCACCGCGATCGCCAGTGCCAGCGCGACGGTGGCGCGGCGGAACTTCGGGTCCCCGCGGCGCGCGCGGCCGGCCACGAACGCCAACCCGGCGCCTGCGAGTACCGCGCCGATACCCATGCCGCGATAGACGGTGAGGTAGTTGCGCACCTTGTCGTTGGTCACCTCCGGATCGATCGCCGAGCGCGCCGTCTCGAAGGAGACGGTGGCGGCGAGCAGTCCACCGAGGATGAGCAGGACGGCCCCGCCGATCAAGGTCCAGAACGCGATGTCGACCACGCGCGGCCGCGACGGGGTTGGCGAAGCGGTCATGGTCGGGTCAGCCTAGCGCGGTCACCGGACGAAAAAGGCGTTGGCGTCTTTGCGGTGCAACAGGTAGATGCCGCCCGCGATGAGCACCGATCCGATGATCGCGGTGACCGCGTAGCCGAACGCCGCGACCGGCGACTCCCGCTCCACGGTGAACAGATTCGTGACGGTGTAGGCGATCGAACCGAAGCCGCCCGCGGTGAGCAGGGTGCGGGTCCAGCGGTAGCCCTGGCGCAGCAGGACGAGGAACGTCGCCACGATCGCCGTGACCACCACGACGATCATCACCGCCATTCCCTTGACGAACAGCGTCGCGCCCGCCGTCGGCACCATCAGGTTGTCGATCAGGTAGCCGATCACCAACAGCGGCAGTGCGGCCGCCCACAACCAGAAACCGGTGTCGACGTCGGGCGGGCGGGCGGGAGGCGGCCCGGGGGCCTGGTGGCGGGTTCGGTCATCCCAGCCAGCCGGCCACGTCGGCCGCCCAGTAGGTGAGCACGATGTCGGCGCCCGCACGCCGGATGCCGACCAGCGCTTCCAGCGCGGAGGCCTGCAGATCGATCCAGCCGTTGGCGGCGGCGGCGCTGATCATCGCGTACTCACCCGAGATCTGATACGCGGCCACCGGCACCGGCGAGATCTCGGCGCAGGCGCGCACCACGTCGAGGTAGGACATGGCCGGTTTCACCATCACCATGTCGGCGCCCTCGGCGAGGTCGAGTTCGATCTCCCGCAGCGCCTCGCGGGCGTTGCCGCTGTCCTGCTGGTAGGTCCTGCGGTCGCCCTGCAGGCTCGAGCCGACGGCCTCGCGGAACGGCCCGTAGAACGCCGACGCGAACTTGGCGGCGTACGCCAGGATCGCCACGTCGGTGTGCCCGGCACCGTCGAGCCCGTCGCGGATGGCGGCCACCTGACCGTCCATCATCCCGCTCGGCGCCACCACGTGGGCGCCCGACTGCGCCTGTGCCACCGCCATTTTCACGTACTGCTGGTTCGTGGCGTCGTTGTCGACCCGGCCGCGGTCGTCCAGCACGCCGCAGTGCCCGTGGTCGGTGAACTCGTCGAGGCAGGTGTCGGCCATGATCACGGTGTCGTCGCCGAGGTCCTTGGCCAGATCGCGCAGCGCGACGTTGAGGATGCCGTCGGCGTCGATGCCGACCGAACCGCGCGGGTCCTTGTCCTCGTCGCGGGGCACCCCGAACAGCATCAGCCCGCCGACGCCTGCGGCCACCGCGTCGGCGGCCGCGCGGCGCAGCGAGTCGCGGGTGTGCTGCACCACGCCGGGCATGGAAGATATCGGCCGCGGCTCGTCGATCCCGTCGGCGACGAACATCGGCAACACGAGATGCCTTGGCTCCAAAGAGGTTTCAGCAACCAGCCGGCGCATGGCCGGGGTCGAACGCAACCGACGTGGACGCTGACGCATGATCAGCGGCGGCGGCTCTTCTTGCGCGGCGGCGGCAGCGCACCCTCGGCCCGCAGCCGAGCGGCGTGCTCGGCGAGCGCCTCCACCAGCGGACCGACGGCGGCCACCTCGGGCTGCACGTCGACGCGCAGGCCGAACTCCGCGGCGGTCTCGGCGGTCTTCGGGCCGATGCAGGCGACGATCGTGCGGGCGTGCGGCTTACCGGCGATGCCGACCAGGTTGCGCACCGTGGAGCTGGAGGTGAAGCAGACCGCGTCGAAGCCACCGGTTTTGATCATCTCGCGCGTCGACGCCGGCGGCGGCGCGGCCCGCACGGTCCGGTAGGCGGTGACGTCCTCGATCTCCCACCCGCGCTCGCGCAGGCCCTCGGCCAGCGTCTCGGTGGCGATGTCGGCACGCGGCAGCAGCACCCGGTTCACCGGATCGAAGATGTCGTCGTACGGCGGGAACTCGTCGAGCAGTCCCAGCGAGGACTGCTCACCCGTCGGGACCAGTTCGGGGTTGATGCCGAACGCGCGCACCTTCTCGGCCGTCGCCTGACCGACGCAGGCGATCTTGACCCCGGAGAACGCGCGGGCATCGAGACCGAACTCGTTGAACTTCTCCCACACCGCGCGCACCGCGTTGGTGGAGGTGAACACCACCCACTGGAACCGGCCGTCGACCAGGCCCTTGACCGCTCGTTCCATCTGCGCGGGGCTGCGCGGCGGTTCGACGGCGATGGTCGGCACCTCGATCGGCAGGGCGCCGTGGCCGACGAGTTTGTCGCTCATCTCACCGGCCTGGTCCTTGGTGCGCGGCACCAGCACGGTCCAGCCGTACAGCGCCCGGCTCTCCCACCAGTTCAGCTTCGCTCGGTTGGCGACGGTTTTGCCGACGGTCACCACCAGCGGTCCGGCCAGCGGACCCGCGGGCGCCCCGGTCTGCTCCGGACCGGCCAGTACGTTCTTGTCGATCAGCCCGGACAGCGTCGACTCCACCGAGCGCTGCTGGCAGGTGGTGCCGTTGGCGGTGACGACGGTCGGGGTGGACTCGGAGATGCCGTACTCGATCAGCGTGCGCGCCGCGTCCGGCAGATGCGATGCGGTCGCGTGCAGGATCAGCGGTCCCGGTGCCGCGGCGATCGCGGCCCAGTCCACGTCGCCGCGCACGTCGGCGACGGTGTGGGTGGAACCGAGCGGCAGGCCGGCGTACGTCGGCACCGCGGTCGTGTCGGGCAGGCCCGGCACGATCTCGAAGTTGGCGTGGCTCTTCGCCAGCGCGTTCACCTCGGCGATGACCGCGTCGACCGACAGCGGGTCGCCCGCCACCAGCCGCACCACGTCCACGCCGTGCTTGGCCTCGCCGGCCAGGGTCTTGGCCACCTCGGCCGGGTCGCCCAGTGCGGGCCGGATGTCGGGGCCGCCCGGGATCGTCGACACCGGCTGCTCGTCGTCGGCGTCGGCCGACTGGGCCGGCTCCGCCGGCTCGGGGCCCGACGGCGGCGGCAGGTGCGCGCCCACCAGCGACAGCACGGCCTCGGGAACGTCCGGGTCGGTGAACACCAGCGCGGCGTTGACGAGCACACTGTGGGCCCGTGTGGTCAGCAGGCCGGGGTCACCGGGGCCCGAACCCACGAAGGTGATGCGGCCGGGCTTCATCTTGCGCCCGCGCCCGCTCTCCTGCCGAGTCATCTGTCGCTCACTCCGCTCTACAGCTCAGTGGTGATCCGCAATGAGCTCGCGCGCCCCCAGTTCGAACAATTCCGCGGCGACCGAGACCCCGAGGTCTGCGGCCCGACCCGGAGTTCCGATGCCAGACGCACGGATCACGTCGGATCCGTCCAGTGCCGCCACGCAGCCGCGAAGCGACACCTCTTCGAAGACGCGGCCGTCCTCATCGATAGACTCGACCACCTCGGCGATCGCGCCCACCGGTGCGGCACAACCCGCCTCCAGTTGGGCGAGCAGGACCCGTTCCGCGGTGACCGCCGCGCGCGTGTCGGCGTCGTCCAACTCCGCCAACAGCGCGACCAGTGCGGTATCGCCTGCGCGGCACTCGACCGCGAGGGCGCCCTGAGCCGGCGCTGGCAACATCTGCACCGGTTCGAGGGTCTCGGTGACATCGCCGAGCCGTCCGATGCGGGCAAGACCCGCCCGGGCGATCACGATGCCGTCGAGTTCACCGTTTCCGACCCTGCTCAACCTGGTATCTAGGTTGCCTCTTAGGGGGCGGATTTCCAAACCGAGACCCAGTGCTCTAAGCTGTGCGGCCCGTCGCGGGCTCGACGTGCCGATGACCGAGCCGGCGGGCAACTCCCCCAGCACCAGGCCGTCGCGGGCCACCAGGGCGTCCCTGGGGTCCTCGCGGGGCGGGATCGCGGCGATCGTGAAACGCGGATCGGCGGCCGTCGGCAAATCCTTGTACGAGTGCACGGCCACGTCGACCCGGCCGTCGGCGATGGCCTCCCGCAAAGCGGCGGTGAACACCCCGACGCCGATGTCGGCGATCGGCCCCTGGTTGCGGTCACCCTCGGTGGAGATCATCACCAGTTCGGCGGGGTGCCCGTTGGCGATCAGGGCGTCCCGGACGGTGCCGGCCTGGGTCCTCGCGAGGAGGCTGGCCCGGGTACCGATCCGGATGGGCGCGTCGGCGTTGCTCAAGCGTTACTCGGACTTGTCGAGATCGAGTGACATCAGCGGCAATTCACCGGCGGCGACCGCGTCCACCGCCTGCTGGTCGAGTTCGAAGAGCTCACGCAGCGCTTCGGCGTAGCTGTCGCCGCCCGGCGCACTGGCCAACTGTTTGACGCGCACCGTCGGTGCGTGCAGCAGTTTGTCGACCACCCGGCGGACCGTCTTGGCAACCTCGTCGCGGTGCGCGGCGTCAAGCCCTGGCAACCGGTTGTCCAGGCGCAGCAACTCCGCCTCGACCACGTCGGCGGCGCGCTGCCGCAACGCGGTGACGGTCGGGGTGACTTCCGCCATCCGCTGTCCGGCGAGGTAGTTGGCGACCTCGGCGGCCACGATCGAGCGGGCGGCGTCGGCGTCGGAGGCCGCGGCGCGCGCCGACGGCTCACGCTGGATGCGCTCCATGTCGACGACGTACACGCCGGGCAGCCCGGCGATGGCCGGATCGACGTCGCGGGGCATCCCGAGGTCGCAGATGACGAGCTGGCGGTGCTCGGGCCGGCCGGTCAGACCGCGGTGGGCGTCGGCCAGCGACACCACCGGGCGCACCGCGCCGGTCGAGGTGATCACCACGTCGGCGTCGGCGATCGCATGGGCGATGTCGTCGAGGGTGTGCGCGTCGGCGGTGACCCCCTGGTCGAGCAGGCTCTGCGCCAACCGGCGGGCCCGCGGCAGCGACCGGTTCACCACGTGCACCCGGTCGACGCCGGCGCGGACCAGGTGCTTGGCCGACAGGGCGCCCATCGAGCCGGCGCCGAGGACGACCGCGGTGCGGCCGGCCAGCGAGCCGAGCTTGGCCTCGGCGATGTCGAGGGCCACCGACACCACGGAGGCGCCGGCCGCGTCGATGCCCGTCTCGGAGTGCACGCGTTTGCCCACCGACAGCGCGCGCTGCGACAGTTCGTGCAGGGTGCGGCCGACGGTGTGGTTGGCCTCGGCGGACGCGTACGCCCGGCGGACCTGGCCGAGCACCTGCTGCTCACCGATGACCGCGGAGTCCAATCCGCTGGCCACGGCGAACAGATGCTCGACGGCGGCTTCGGCGTAGCGCACGTAGGCGTACTTCGTCAGATCGTTGAGCGACATGCCGCAGTGTTCGGCGAGCACCTGCCCGATCACGGACAGGCCGCCGTGGAACGCGTCGACGACCGCGTAGACCTCGACGCGGTTGCAGGTCGACAGCACCATCGCCTCGGTGACCAGCGACGACTGCAGCACCTGATCGACGATCTTGGCCTGGTCGGACTCGTCGGTGCTCAACTGCTCGAGCACCGACACCGGGGCACTGCGGTGCGAAACCCCGAACAGCAGCACGCTCATGGCTTCATCACCACATCATCCACGGTATCCGTTCACGAGCGTGGCGACCAAATTTCACCTAGTCATCTTTGTCACCTCGGCCCGAAACTGTCACCGCAGATCCGCCCGCAACCGCGGTTCGTCGACCTCCCAGTAGCTGTGTTCGGCGCCGTCGAGCAGGACCACCGGCAGCCGGTCGCCGTACTCGGCCCGCAACGCGGTCTCACCCGCGGCCGCCGCGGCGTCGACGTCGGTGACCGTCAGCTCGAAGCGCAGCTCACCGGCCAACTCCGCCAGCTGCGCGGCAGCCTGTTCGCACATGCTGCAGCCGGCACGCGTCAGCAACTCGATTGCGTGATCCACCACCCCAGTATCCGGGGGCGGTGACCTAGGGTTGAGCCGTGTCCGAAACCGGGGGTACGCACGCCGCGCGGCAACAGATCGCCGGGGATGCCAGCGCGGAGGCCGCCGTCACCGACCTGGCGACCGAACCCGTTCCCGCTCCGCCCGCACCGCCGCCGGACCTGACCGCGGCGGCGTTCTTCGACGTGGACAACACGCTCGTCCACGGATCGTCGCTGGTGCACTTCGCGCGCGGGCTGGCCGCCCGCAAGTACTTCACCTACGGCGACCTCGGCCGCTTCGCGTACGCGCAGGCGAAGTTCCAGCTCACCGGCCGGGAGAACAGCGACGACGTCGCGGCGGGCCGGCGCAAGGCGCTGGCGTTCATCGAGGGTCGGTCCACCGCGGAACTGGTCGCCCTCGGCGAGGAGATCTACGACGAGATCCTCGCCAGCAAGATCTGGCCGGGCACGCGCGCGCTGGCACAGATGCACCTCGACGCGGGCCAGCAGGTGTGGCTGGTGACCGCCACGCCCTACGAACTGGCCGCGACCATCGCCCGTCGGCTCGGGTTGACCGGTGCGCTCGGCACCGTCGCGGAGTCGGTGGACGGGGTGTTCACGGGCCGGCTCGTCGGCGACATCCTGCACGGCACCGGCAAGGCGCACGCCGTGCGTTCGCTGGCCATCCGCGAGGGGCTCAACCTGCGTCGCTGCACCGCCTACTCCGACAGCTTCAACGACGTGCCGATGCTGTCGCTGGTCGGCACGGCGGTCGCGATCAACCCGGACGCCGCCCTGCGCAGCGTGGCGCGCGAGCGCGGCTGGGAAATCCGCGACTTCCGGACCGCGCGCAAAGCGGCGCGCATCGGGGTGCCGTCGGCGGTCGCGCTCGGCGCCCTCGGCGGTGCGCTGGCGGCCGTGGTGTCACGCCGCCAGGACGGCGGTTCCGGCTGGCGCTGATAGGCTCGCGCCGCCAAGCACGTCGACGCGGGGAGTACGCGAAGCCATGGCCATCGCTGAAGAGATCATCGGCACCCACTACCGGTATCCGGACTATTTCGAGGTGGACCGGGAGAAGATCCGCGAGTTCGCCCGCGCCGTCAAGGACGACCACCCGGCCCACCACGACGAAGCGGCCGCCAAGGAGTCCGGCTACGACGCGCTGATCGCCTCGCTGACCTTTCTCGCGGTGGCCGGGCGGCGAGTGCAGGCCGAGATCTTCAAACAGTTCGACGTGCCGATCAACATGGAGCGGATGTTGCACCGCGACCAGAAGATCCTGTTCCACCGGCCGATCCTGGCCGGCGACAAGTTGTTCTTCGACTCCTACCTGGACTCGGTGATCGAGGCGCACGGCACGGTGGTCACCGAGGTTCGCGGCGAGGTCAGCGACGAGGCCGGCGAGCCGGTGCTGACCAGCATCGTCACCGTGATCGGCGAGGCCGCCCACGACAGCGAGGCCGACGAGATCAGCGCGACGATCAAGGCGCGCCGCGACGAGGCGATCGCGAAGATGGTGGCGGGCCAGAACGCCACATAGGCGTCAGCCGAAGAACATGTTCCTGCGGCCGGCGAGCAGCTGGTACAGGGTGTGCTGGATGGTCTCGCGCACCTGATCGGTCAGCTCGAAGGTGATCATCGGATCGTCGGCGGCGGACTCGTCGTACTGGTCGGTGGGGATCGGCTCGCCGAACTGGATGTGCCACTTCGACGGCAACGGCACCAGACCCAGCGGCCCGGCCAGCGGGAACAGCGGAGTCACCGGGAAATACGGCAGGCCGAGCAACCGCGCCAGCAGCTTGACGTCGGCCATCATCGGGTAGATCTCCTCGGACCCGACGATGGAGCACGGCACGATGGGCGCGCCGGTGCGCAGCGCCGCCGAGACGAAGCCGCCGCGGCCGAACCGCTGCAGTTTGTAGCGGTCCTTGAACTGTTTGCCGAGCCCCTTGTAGCCCTCGGGGAACACCGCGGTCAGCTCACCGGCCGCCAGCAGCCGGTGCGCATCCGACGTGCACGCCATGGTGTGCCCGGCCTTGCGCGCGGCCTGCCCCACCATCGGCAGGTCGAAGACCAGGTCGGCGGCCAGCAGCCGCAGATCGCGGTGGGCGGGGTGTTTGTCCTTCACCGCGACCGACGCCATCAGCCCGTCGAACGGCAGCACGCCGGCGTGGTTGGCGACCACGAGCGCCGCACCCTCGGCGGGCAGGTACTCGACCCCGCTGACCTCGACCCGGAACCAGGAGTTGAAGAGCACCCGCAGCAGAGGCAGGAAGACGGCGCTGTTGAGGTGTGCGTCGAAGCCGAACTCGTCGACGGTGTAGTCACCCGACATCCGCTTGCGGATGAACTCGGCCACCGCGGCGATGCGTTTGGCCAGTTCGGTGGGCGTCTCCTCTACCGGTGCGCCGCCGGCGGCGCTGCCGCGGTGCTGATCGATCTCGCGCACCACCGCCGCGATCTGCTCGGCCGAGGCCCGGCTACCGGGGTCGGACAGCAGGGACGGGTGCCGACGGGCGCTGTCCGAGCGCTGAGCCGCCCGTCTCGCCGCGCTGCGCCCCGAATTCCCATGCAGCGGGATGACTTTGGCCTTCGACTCGCCCGACACGTACTCTTCACCCCACCGATCCGTCAGTGTTCTCTAACGTCCCCAACGCTGAGCCACGGCCACAGCGCGATCCTCCATCGACCGTACCCATCGTGGATCGACGATCGGCGTCAGTCCACGACCACGAACGTAGTCTTCGAAAGCCTCCGCCGTGGTCCACTTCGGGATGTACCCGAGGACTTCACGCATGCGCGTGGTGTCCATGACCCGGCCGTAACTCAGGTAATTCAGCTGTTCGCGATCGAGCTCAGTGTATCGGGTCGCCCGCCGCAGTGAGTCGACGAGCGACAGCGCCGAACGCGGTACCGGCAGCGCCACGCGCCCGGAACGCCGGATCGCCTGGCTCATCATGATGATCCCCGAGGCACCGATGTTGAATGTGCCCGCCTTGCCCGCGATCGTCGCGCGCTCGAGCGCACCGAGTGCATCCTGTTCGTGCAGCAGCTGCAGACGCGCGTCCTGGCCGAGCACCGTCGGCACCACCGGACCGGCCAGGTACCGCGACAGCGCGGTGTCCATCGCCGGACCGATCATGTTGGCCAGCCGCAGGATGGTGACCGTGATGTCGGAGCGACGCCGTCCGAGCCCGCGGGCGTACCCCTCGATGTCGATGCTGTCGCGGGCGAAACCCTCCCCGGGCGGCCTGCGGGCATCGGTGTTCTCGGTGAACATCACCGGGTCGTGGGGGCTCGAGCCATACACCTCTGAGGTGGACTTGAGGATCACCCGGCGGACCGACGGCGCCTTCTGACAGGCCGCGAACAGCTGGATCGCGCCCATCACGTTGAGCTCTTTCAACGTGACCCGGCCACCGGCCCGCGGCGCGTACGACGCCGCGGCCGCGTGCACCACGGTGTCCACGTCGCCGTTGCGAATCACCTTGGCGATGAACGGGTTACGGATGTCCGCCCGGACGAATTCGGCCCGGCCCATGCGGCGCAGCAGATCCTTGCTCGGCGCGACTGCGTCGACGGCGATCACCTGGTTGATGAGCGGGTTCTGCGCCAGCCGCGCGGTCAGGTAGCCACCGAGGAACCGGCAGGCCCCGGTGACCAGCACCACCTTCGGGTACTGAACGGCGTCACCCGGGGTGCTGGAATCCACCACGCCAGCCTAGCCGCTGGGGCTGTGAGCACCCCGGTGAACGCCTGAGAGGCTACTTACCGAGTTTTCTGCGCTGCACCCGTGTCCGACGAAGCAGCTTGCGGTGCTTCTTCTTCGACATGCGCTTACGCCGCTTCTTGATGACTGAACCCATGAACTCCGCTACCTACGTTTTCCTCGGTCCGACTCGGGGCCCGATCCGACGATCGGCCCGACGTCCGGATTGACGTCCAACCCGGACACCTTACCCAAGGGGCGCGAGTGAACGAAAACGTCGGTGCCGCCCGGCCCGCTCAGCCGGCGTCGAAGTACGAGCTCTCCAACATGTCGTGGACGGCCTTGGCGTGCACCCGGAACGACCGGCCCACCCGCACCGCGGGCAGTTCGCCGTTGTGCACCAGGCGGTACACCGTCATCTTGCTGACCCTCATCAGACTCGCCACTTCGGCGACCGTGAGGAATTGAGCCCGTGGCTGTTGGCCGTCGGAAGCACTTCCATCCCGCTTACCGCCAGCCGAATCACGTGCCGATGGCCCGTTCATAGACGTCATCGCAACCCAATCCATCAGGCGCGGGCAGTCCCAGCGGCTTCCCCACCGCTGGCACCGACCCGTGCATACACGAGGAGAATAGCGTGGCGGATGGGGTTACTGCGACGGGTGTGGGCTAATCCATCGGAAATCAATGAACTACTCCGCTGTAATTCCTAGCTGCTCAGAGCGGGTTTTCGCGGCGTCGACCGCATTGGCCACCGCCGACCGCAAACCACCGCGTTCGAGTTCGCGCAGCCCAGCGGCGGTGGTACCGGCCGGTGAGGTAACCGTAGCGCGAAGCTGTGCCGCGGTGGTGTCCATCGCCGTACCCATTGCTGCGTCGCCCACCGGCTGCGCCTCGTCGAGCCGCTCGAGCAGCATCGCCGCGGAACCCGCCATCGTCTGCACCACCAGATCGGTGGCCACCGGCCGGGACAGCCCGTTGGCCACCGCGGCGTCCACCAACGCCTCGACCATCAGGAAGAAGTAGGCCGGACCCGATCCCGACACCGCGGTCACCGCATCCAACTGCGACTCCGGCACCGTCAGCACCCCGCCGACCGAGTCGAAGATCGCCGAGACCTCCCTGAGGTGGTCGGGGGTCGCGAACCGGCCGGCCGCCAGCGCGCTGACTCCCCCGCCGACGACGACCGGCGCGTTGGGCATGGCGCGGATCACCGGAGCGCCCGCCGGCAGCTTGTTCTCGTAGTACGCGGTCGACACCCCCGCCGCGACGGTCACGAAGACCTGCTCGGCGGTGTCGGCGTCGGCGTTGGCGGCGGCTTCGGCGATCTCGTCGATGACGTGTTCCACATCGGCCGGTTTCACCGCGACGATCACGTAGTCGGCGTTGTCGATGGCCTCGACGACCGACGTGACCAGGACCGAGTGCTTCTCGGCGAGGAACTTCGCGCGGTCGGGGTACTTCTCGGCGACCACCAGGTCCTTGACTTGCCTACCTGCCCGGAGCATGCCGGACAGCAGTGCCTCGCCCATGCTTCCGCCACCGATGATCGCGATTCTGGCCATGCGCCAAAGCATGGCATGTCCGTGGTGTGGGGCGTCATCCGACGCGTCACTGCGCGGCGGGCACCATCGCCAACTGCCGGCTCTGCACGATGATGGTGCCCTCGCAGTCGACCACGATGTGGTCGGCGTCGAACCACTCCTGGCCGATCTGGGTCGTCGTGCAGATCACCCGCAGCCAGCCGTCGGCCGGGCGGGCACGCAGATAGGCCGTCAGCTGGACCGTGGGCGCCCAACCGAACCGGCCGACCCCGAAGGTCACCGGGGCCGACACATCGCCGCACAGCAGCGCGAACAGGACGTCGGGCGCGGCACCGCGCGGGCGCACCCAGTACTCGATCACCGGCGGGCCGCCGTCGGAGCGCGGCGCCATCGTGGTCAGCGACGGCCGGATGTCGCAGCCGTGCGCGAGGTGGACGACGTCGGCCATGTGGTGGCCCGGCCCGATCGGCGCCAGCCCCGGCGGCGGCTCCGGTGTCATCAACGGCACGACCGGGTTGGCCGACAGCAGCGGCGCCACGTCGTGCTCCGGCTCCCCGAGGGTGATCGCGGCACGCACCGCGGTTCTCTCCCCCTGGGTGAGCTCGACGTCGACCAGGCTGACCCGGCGACCGCGTTTGCGCACCGTCGTCACCACCCGCATCTCCCCCGGATCGGGCGCCCACAGGAAGTTGGCCGACACCGCGATCGGTTCCACGTCCGCCCCGTGTTCGGTGCGGGCGGCGTTCGCGCACAGCGCGAGCATGGCGCCGCCGTGCACCTTCGGACCGATCGTCCAGTGCTCGTCGAGCACCCCCCGGTAGCCGCCGTCGCCCAGCGGGGTGAGCGCCATGGCATCGGTGAACAGGGTCGAACCGGACATGAGCCCTCCGTCGGTCAGCGCAGCAGGTGTGCCCGGGCGTACTGCAGCGATTCGCGCAGCAGCGCCTCGCGCGCGTCGGCGGTGCGCGCCCCGGACGTGGTGACCTCGAGGATCACATGCCCGCTGAAGTCGCCGCCCGCCAGCATCTGGCACACCTCGGCGGTCGGCTGGGTGCCGCGGCCGGGCACGAGGTGTTCGTCGGCCGAGGCGCCGCTGCCGTCGGCCAGGTGCAGGTGCACCAGCCCGTCCCCCATCCGCTGCGCCATCTCGATGGCGTCGGTACCCGCCGTTGCGGTGTGGGAGAGGTCGAGCGTGTAGTGCGCGTGGTTACCGTCCAACGGGTCGTAGGACGGCGCGAAGGCCGAGATGCCGGGCCCCGGCCTCCCGCCGCGTTTGCGCATCCGCTCGATCGACGTCGGGCCCGCGCCGAAGAACCGGTCGGCGCGGAACGGGAACATGTTCTCCACCGCCACCATCACGTCGCTGCCCGCCTCGAGTTCGGCGACCTGCTCGCTGAAACCCTCGGCGTAGCGGCGCTGCCAGCGGAACGGCGGATGCACGACGACGGTCTGCGCGCCGAGCTGTTCGGCGGCGCGCACGCTGCGGTCGAGTTTCGGGATCGGGTTGGCGCCCCACACCCGCTGCGAGATCAGCAGACACGGCGCGTGCACGGACAGCACCGGCACGCCGTAACGCTCGGACAGTTTGGCGACGGCGTCGACGTCCTGGCTGACGGCTTCGGCCCACACCATCAGCTCGACACCGTCGTAGCCCAGCCGCGCGGCGTACTCGAAGGCGGCCTCGGTCCTCAGCGGATAGACCGAGGCCGTGGACAGACCGACCTTGATCGCGGGGCGCACAGGGTGACTAGCCGGACTGCAGCAACGCCAGCGGCCCCAGGGTGACCAGCGCACCCACGGCCACCGCGATCAACGTGCTGCCGATGTCCTCGGTCTTGCGCACCACGCGGACGCCGACCACCAACCCGAGGATGACCAGCACCGACAGCACCAGCGCGACGATGTTGTTCCACTTCCACAGCTGGTCGAAGGCGATGAACAGCCCCGCCCCGAACGCGACCGCGATGACACACTGGCCGACGATCCAGGCGCCGCGCAGGAACGCCGACATGCGGCCGGCCGGCGCCTCCTCCTCGCGGAGGTCCTCCTCGTCGAGCACGTCCTCGGCCTCGACGACGTCTTCGTCGTCGTCGATCTCGTCCTCGTCGATCGTGTCGGTGTCACGGCGTTTGCGGGCGAGGTCGTCGGCGACCGTTCCGCCGCCGAACAACGGACCTGCCGTCGAGCGCAGGTACGACGGCAACTCGTCCCTGTCGTCCTCATCGTCGTCGGAGCGTTCGAGCAGTGCCGGCTCGTCGAGTTCCATCGCGGGGTCGACCAGGTCCACGGACTCGTCGTCGTCGACCAGCGGATCGGGGCTCATGTCGTCGGCCCCGACGCGATCGCGGCGTTCCTCGACGGTCTCGGGCACGTCGGCCTCGAGAGGCTCGGCCGCCTCGGCCTCGGGAGCTTCCGGGGTCACGGGAGCCTCGGGAGCCTCTGCCTCGGGGGTCTCGACGGTGTCGGTGCCCACGGTGTCGGTGCCCACGGTGTCGGTCTCGGGGGCCGCCGGTTCCGGGGCGGCCTCGGCTTCGGGCTCGGGCCGGCGCTCGGTGACCGTCTGCCGCTCGGCGCCGTTGACCGGAATCCTGGTCGTCTCGTCGGCACCGGTGTCGCGGGCGCGCTCCTCCCGGGTGTCGTGCGGGCGGTCGGTGATGATCGGGATCTCACCGGTGAGCTCGGCGACCGTCACCGCATCGGCGTTGCCGCGGCGGCGCCGGCGCCGGCCTCCGACGGGAGGCGCGCCGATGGTGCCGTTCTTCGCGAGCAACTCGGCGACCGAGATCGGCCGGGTGCTGCTGGAGCTGTTATCTGGTTCTGTCATCGTGTGTTGCCTTTAGTGGCAGTAGGGCGAAGCGCCTTGTGTCCAGCATCCCGCACCGGCCCCTCCATCGCGGCGAGATCGTCGACACCGCCGACGCCGGCATCGCCGGCTCCGCCCACAGTGTCGGCTCCGCCGACGAACGGACTCCCGTCGGCCTCGCTGTCGAGTTTCCGCAGAATCAGACCCTCCCGCAACGCCCACGGACAGATGTCCACGGACTCGATTCCGAGTGCCCGCATGCTCGCCTCAGCCACCAACGCTCCGGCCACGATCTGTGGCGCTCGCTCGGCACTCACCCCTTCCAATTCCGCTCGGTCAGCCGCGGTCATCCTAGAGATGAAAGCTATGAGCTGCCGCAGCCCGGTCGCCGTGAGCGTCCGCTTGACCCGCGGGCCCGCCCCCGACGGTGCGGCACCGGTGAGCCGCGCCAGGCTCCGGAACGTCTTCGAGGTCGCGACGGTCAGGTCCGGACTGCCCGCGCCGAGCAGTTGCGCACTCGCCTCCGACAGCTCGGTCGCCAGCCAGTCGCGCAGCATCGCGACCCGGCGCCGGCCGGGCGGATCGTCGGGCAGCCACTCGCGGGTCAGCCGGCCCGCACCCAGCGGCAATGACAGGGCGACCTCCGGTTCCTCGTCGACACCGTTGGACAGCTCCAGCGAGCCGCCACCGATGTCGATGTTGAGGATGCGGCCCGCACTCCACCCGTACCAGCGCCGCACGGCCAGGAACGTCAACCGGGATTCGTCGACTCCGCTGAGCACCCGCAACCGCACCCCGGTCTCGGCGAGCACGCGCGCCAGCACGTCCTCGGAGTTCGTGGCGTCACGCACCGCGGAGGTGGCGAACGCCATCATCTCCGCGCAGCCCGAACTCGCGGCGATCTTGGCGAATTCGTCGACGGTGGCGACGAGCCGGTCGGCACCCCTTCGGGTGAGCTTGCCGGAGTCGTCGATCGCCTCGGCCAGCCGAAGCGACGCCTTGGTCGAGCTCATCGGGGTCGGGTGACCGCCCCGCCGCGCATCCACCACAAGCAGGTGAACGGTATTGCTGCCCACGTCGAGCACGCCCAGTCGCACGGTTCCAACCTAGTCCGTCGGGCGTTTCCGGCCTCGCGCCGACACCCCTGTCCATCCGGCGCGGCGCCGAGGCGGGGCGGGTAGCGTTGATTTCCGTGATGCCAGTCCATCCCGGCGAGGTCGAACTCGACTTCGCCCGTGAGTGGGTCGAGTTCTACGACCCGGACAATCCCGAGCACCTGATCTCCGCGGACATGACCTGGTTGCTGTCGCGGTGGACCTGCGTGTTCGGCACCCCGGCGTGCCAGGGCACGGTCGAGGGCAGACCCGACGACGGGTGCTGTTCGCACGGTGCGTTCCTGTCCGACGACGACGACCGGGCCCGCCTCGACGACGCCGTCACTCAGCTCACCGCCGAGGACTGGCAGTTCCGGGACAAGGGTCTGGGCAAAAAGGGTTACCTCGAGATGGACGAGTACGACGACAAGCCCAACCTGCGGACCCGCAAGTACAAGGGCGCGTGCATCTTCCTCAACCGGCCGGGGTTCCCGGGCGGTATCGGGTGCGCCCTCCACAGCAAGGCCCTCAAACTGGGCGTCGAGCCGCTGACGATGAAGCCGGACGTGTGCTGGCAGTTGCCGATCCGCCGGACCCAGGACTGGGTGACACGGCCGGACGGTTCGGAGATCCTCAAGACGACGATCACCGAGTACGACCGTCGCGGGTGGGGTGAGGGCGGCGCCGACCTGCACTGGTACTGCACCGGGGATCCGGCCGCCCACGTCGGCGCCCGGCAGGTGTACGAGTCCTATGCCCCGGAGTTGACCGAACTGCTCGGCGAGAAGGCGTATGCCGAGCTGGCGGCGATGTGCCGACGGCGCAGCGGCCTGGGTCTGGTCGCGGTGCATCCGGCGACCCGGGCGGCGCAGTGAGCGGACAGGGACTCTTCCTGTTCAAACTCGTGCCGCCGCGGGCCGACTTCGCGCAGACGATGACCGCCGACGAACAGCAGGCCATGGCGGGACATCAGGACTACTGGCGTGACCTGCTCGCCGCCGGGCGGGTCGTGGTCTACGGTCCGGTCGCCGATCCGGAGGGCGTGTGGGGGCTGGGCGTGCTGCGCGCCGCCGACCGCGCCGAGGTGCTCGAGATCGGGCGGCGGGATCCGTCGGTGCTGGCCGGCGTCAACACCTTCGAGGTCTTCGAGATCATGGGTGGGACGACGGGTTAGCCGCGCCCGTCGTCCCCAGCCGCGACGAGAACGCGGCATGTGCGCGGCGATTGGCGGCCATCGCCGACATCCTGGAGGCGCGCGTCGCCGTGTGCGACACGGCCGACCCCGAACAGGCGCACCTCGCCGTCTGGGCCGACGTCACCGCCGAGGTGGGTGCCGGACCCGGCGTGCAACTCGGCGGCTCGGTGCTGCCGGCCCCGCTGCCGGCCGAGCTGGCCGACTTCGTCCGCTGCCGCGACCTGACGTGCCGCTTCCCCGGATGCGATCAGCCGGCTCAAGCGGTGCGGTGTCGACCACACGGTCCCGTGGCCCACCGGCCCCACCCAGGCCGCCAACCTGATCTGCCTGTGCCCGGAACACAAGCGGCTCAAGCGTTTCGGATGGCGTCGCCAACAGCGACCGGACGGCACCGTCGTGTGGCGGTCACCGACCGGGCAGACCCACACCACCGCTCCCGGCAGCGCGGTCGTCTTCCCGGCGCTGTCGCGGCTCAGCCCTCGAGCTTGTACCCCAGGCCCCGAACCGTGACCAGATGCACCGGGTTGGCCGGATCCGCCTCGATCTTCGACCGCAACCGCTTCACGTGGACGTCGAGGGTCTTGGTGTCGCCGACATAGTCCGCACCCCACACCCGGTCGATCAGCTGCCCGCGGGTCAGCACCCGGCCACTGTTGCGCATCAGGTATTCGAGCAGGTCGAATTCCTTGAGCGGCAACGTGATCGACTCACCGTTGACGCTGACCACGTGCCGTTCGACGTCCATGCGGACCGGTCCGGCCTCGAGCACACCGTCGTGCAGACCCTGGTCGTCCACGTCGGCGCCGCGGCGCAGCACCGCGCGGATCCGGGCGATCAACTCGCGGGCCGAATAGGGTTTGGTGACATAGTCATCGGCGCCGAGCTCGAGGCCGACGACCTTGTCGATCTCACTGTCGCGGGCGGTCACCATGATGACCGGCACGCTGGAGCGGGCGCGCAACTGCTTGCACACATCGGTTCCGCTCATCCCGGGCAGCATGAGGTCGAGCAGCACGATGTCGGCGCCGGCACGGTCGAACTCGGCCAGCGCCGAGGGCCCGTCGGCCACGATGGTGGTCTCGAACCCCTCTTTACGCAGCAGGAAGGCCAGGGGATCGGCCAAGGACTCCTCGTCCTCCACGATCAACACACTGGTCATGGGTCTCGCGTCCTCCTATTGGGTCGGTCCCTCGTCCGGATCTTCGGAATGGGGGTAGGCCGGAATCGACAGGGTGAACGTCGATCCGGTGCCCGGCTGACTCCACAGCCGGATGGCTCCGTTGTGATTGGCGGCGACGTGTTTGACGATCGCCAGACCGAGACCGGTACCGCCGGTCGCGCGGGAGCGGGCCTTGTCGACACGGAAGAACCGTTCGAACACCCGCTCCTGGTCGTCCTTGTCGATGCCGATGCCGCGATCGGTCACCGAGATCTCGATGTTGTCGCCGCGGCGGCGCCGGCTCACCGACACCGACGTCCCCCTCGGTGAGTAGGCGATGGCGTTCGACACCAGGTTCGCCAGCGCGGTCACCAGCAGCGGCTGATCGCCGAGCACCTTGTAGCCGGTCGGCGCGTCGGTGGTGATCGCGATGTCGGCGTTGTCGGCGGCCACCTTGTGCCGCGACAACGCCTCGGACACCACGGTGTCCACGTCGACCGCGCCGAGATCGGGCAGCCGCTCGGCGCCCTGCAGTCGCGACAGTTCGATCAGTTCGCCGACCATGTCGGCCAGCCGGTGTGCCTCGGCGACCATCTTGTCGGCGAAATGGCGCACGGTGTCGGGATCGTCGGCCGATGCCAGCAGCGCTTCGGCCAGCACCCCCATCGCCGCGACCGGGGTCTTGAGCTCATGGCTGACGTTGGCCACGAAGTCACGCCGAGTCGCCTCCATGCGGGCGT
Organism: Mycolicibacterium litorale; assembly: GCF_014218295.1. The sequence continues at coordinate 768,521 of NZ_AP023287.1, read as the reverse complement.
ACTCGGAATGGTCGTCGACGTAGACCACGGCGAACCGGCGATCGGCATTCGACAGCAGCCGCACGGTGCCGCGTACCGACAGCCCCTGCCTGCCGGGGTGGGCCACCTTGCGCGGTGACAGGTCGACCTGGATGTCCTCACCGGTGCTCAGCGTCCGCTGCGCGGCCTCCCACGCCCGCTCGTCGAGCAACCGGTCCCTGACCAGGCCCAACTCGACGGCCCGTGCGTTGCTGTAGACCACGTCACGGAACTTGTCGACGACGACGATGCCGACCGGGGACGAGGACACGACATGAGCCAGCATCTGCGACACCGTGATGCCCGCGGCCTCGACCGCCCGGCGCCGGCGGCGCTGCACCACCCGTGGGGTGAGCGCGACGCCCACTCCCACGCCCACCAGCAGCGTGAGTAACGCCACGACTGCCGTCATCAGCAGCGCGGAAACCACACTCACGCGAAAATCGTACGCATGCGGTGAACGTCATCCCAGCAGCGTGCGGCCAAATCGCGACACGTCACAATTCGAAATGCAGGAGTTCGGCCGCAGTTCACCGGGTGTTCGCGTAAACCCCTATTTCGCGCCCTGCGAGGCCACCGCCGCCGCGCCGGCCGCCGCCGCCTCGGGGTCGAGGTAGGTTCCGCCGACCACCTTCGGCTTCAGATCCGAGTCCAGGTCGTAGCGCAGCGGGATGCCGGTCGGGATGTTCAGGCCGACCACGTCCTCGTCGGACATGTCGTCGAGGTACTTCACCAGCGCGCGCAGCGAGTTGCCGTGCGCGGCGATCAGCACGGTCTTGCCCGCCCGCAGGTCCGGCACGATGGCCTGCTCGAAGTACGGCACGAAGCGGGCGACGACGTCGGCCAGGCATTCGGTCAGCGGTCCACCGTCGATGTCGGCGTAGCGGGGGTCGCTGTCCTGGCTGTACTCGCTGCCCTTCTCGATCGGCGGGGGCGGGGTGTCGTAGCTGCGCCGCCACGCCATGAACTGCTCCTCGCCGTATTTCTCCTTGGTCTCGGCCTTGTTCAGGCCCTGCAGCGCGCCGTAGTGACGTTCGTTGAGCCGCCAGTCGCGGTGCACGGGGATCCAGTGCCGGTCGGCCTTGTCGAGCGCGATGTTGGCCGTGGTGATCGCGCGGCGCAGCAGCGAGGTGTAGAGCACGTCGGGCAGCCGGTCCAGATCGGCCATCAGCTCACCGGCCCGCGCGGCCTCCGCCCGGCCCTTGTCGGTCAGGTCGACGTCGACCCAACCGGTGAACAGGTTCAGCGCATTCCATTCACTCTCGCCGTGACGGAGCAGGATCAGCGTGGAATCTCCCATGGGGCGATCTTCTCACGCGGACGGTCGAGCGCATCCCGACCGTCTCAGCCGTCGCCGTCGCGGTCGTCGATGAGGTGCTCGAACGCCTTGAGGTTCTTCAGCGACTCGCCCCGCGAGACCCGCCACTCCCACTCGCGTTGGATCGACGATTTGAAGCCCAGTTCGAGCAGGGTGTTGAAATCCGAGTCGACGGCTTCGAGCACCTGACCGAGGACGCGGTCGATCTCGTCGGGGGTGACCGAGTGCAGCGCCATCCGGCCGACCAGGTAGATGTCGCCGACGTTGTCGAGGGTGTAGGCCACCCCGTAGAGGCGTCGGTTGCGTTTGAGCAGGAACCGGTACACGCCCTCGTGGTTCTCGTCGGGTTTGCGGCAGACGAACGCCTCGACCCGCACCGAATGCTCACCGATGGACAGGATCGTGTTGGTCTTGAGCCGGCGCTCGCCGGGCAGCTCGACGATGATGCCGGGCAGCCCGCCGTGGGCGCCCTCGTGGAAGCTGTACGCCAGCTGGTGTTCGTCGAGGGTGTCGACGATCGTCTGCCGAACGCTCATGCCCGGACCCCCCGCCGCCGCGTGAACCGTCGCGCCGTGCGCCGCGACAGCGATTCCTCGTCGCGGGGATGGCGGTCGCGGTAGTCGCTGATCGCCCGGCCGTAGCTGGCCAGCAGGTCGTCGACGGTGTGGGCCCAGGAGAACGTCGCCGCGTGGTCGACGGCGGCCTGCCGCATGGTGTGCGGACCGCGCGACAGCAGCGTGTCGATGGTGTGCGCCCAGTCGCCGACGTCGTGGCCGTCGACCAGCGCACCGGTCATGCCGTCGCGCACGGCCACCGGCAGCCCGCCGACGGCGGCGGCCACGACCGGGGTGCCGCAGGCCTGCGCCTCGACCGCGACGAGCCCGAACGACTCCGAGTAGCTCGGCACCGCAACAAGATCGGCCGCGCGGTACACCTGTACGAGGTTCTCCCGCGACTGCGGCGGCAGGAAGGTCACGCGCTCTGAGATACCCAGTTCGTCGGCGAGGGCAACCAGCGTCTCGGGGGCGGCCAGGCCGGAGCCCGACGGTCCGCCCGCGATCAGCACCCGCACGTCGGGCAGTTTCGCCGCAGCGCGCAACAGGATGTCGGGCGCCTTCAGCGGCTGGATGCGTCCGACGAACGCGACGACGGTCTCCTGCTGGTCGAGTCCGAGCGCGGCCCGGGCGGCGGCCCGGTCGCCCGGGGTGAACGTGTCCAGGTCGACGCCCGGGTGGACCACGTCGATGCGCGACCGGTCGGCCTGGTGCAGCGAAACCAGTTGCTCCGCTTCGAGTTCGGTGTTGACGATCAACCGGTCGGCCTCGTCGACCACCTGCTGCTCGCCGACCACGCGCAGCGGCGGTTCCGGCGAGTCCCCTTCGGCCAGTGCGGCGTTCTTCACCGCCGCCAGCGTGTGCGCGGTGTGCACCAGCGGCACCGCCCAGCGGTCGCGGGCCAGCCAGCCGACCTGGCCGGACAGCCAGTAGTGCGAGTGCACGATGTCGTAGTAGCCCGGTTCGTGCGTGGCCTCGGCGCGCAACACCCCCGCCGTGAACGCACACAGCTGAGTGGGCAGGTCGTATTTGTCGAGACCCTCGAAGGGCCCGGCCACGACGTTGCGCACCAGGACCCCGGGTGCCACCCGCACGACCGGCGGATCGGCCGATGTGGTGGCGCGCGTGAAGATCTCCACCTCGACTCCGCGGCGCGCCATGTGCAGGGCACTCTGCAGGACGTAGACGTTCATTCCGCCGGCATCGCCGGTGCCGGGTTGGGCCAGCGGCGAGGTGTGGACCGACAACACGGCCACGCGCTGCGGCGGCCTACCGACCTGGTCCGTTGCTAGGCGCACACACTCATGTCTACACCCCGGTCATCGACGGGCCGTCACGACGCCGCCTCAGGACGGCGCGACGCCGAACGCCGCATCGCCGCGATCGGGTCGGCGTAGAGCCCGCCGAGGGACACCACTCCGGCGCCGGCCTCCTGGACGCGGTTGCCGAAGGTGGTCAGGCGGATGTCGCGCGACGGCAGCACCGAGCGTGCGGCGAACGCCGCCTCGACGGCAGGCATGGCCTCCGGGTACTCGGTGAACGCCTGCCCGCCGACCACCAGGTCGTCGGGGTTGAGCATGTCGCGCAGCAACGCCACCGCTTCGCCGAGCACCCGGGCGCGCTCGGCGAGCAGTGCCTGCGCCGACTCGTTGCCCTGGCGTGCCGCGCGCAGCACCGCCGCCATCGTCGACGCCGGCCCGTCGGCAGCGATGATGCGCTGCCTGCGCGCCGCGGTGAGCACCGCCTCGTCGCTGACGGTCGACTCCAATTGCCCACTGCCACCCAGCAATTCGGAGTGTGCGGGCAGCGCGGCGATGGTGCCGGGACCGCTGGTCGGCGAGTGCACACGACCGTCGATCGACAGCGCGAAACCCACGGTCTCCCTGGCGTAGACGTAGAGGCTCGTCGACGACGACGCGCCCGACGGCCTGCGCGAGCCGAGCAGCAGCTCGGCGCCGGCCATCGCGTCGACGTGCGAGGCGACCGACACCGGCAACCCCAGCGACTCGGCGAGCACCGGGCCGACGGGGGCGTGTGACCAGCCCAGCCGCGGGTGGTCGAGATGACCGGTCACCCCGTCGACCACACCGCCCGCGGCCACGCCCACCCACAGCGGGCGGCGGCGGTGCCAGCGGCTGAGGTATTTGCGGGCGCTGGCCGACAGCGCGGCGAGCGCGGCGTCCTGCGGCCCACGCGGGGTCGGCGTCTCGACCACGTCGAGGGTGCGGCCGAACAGGTCGGTCGCCACGATGCTGGTGGCCTTGGCGCCGATGTGGATGCCGAGGGTGAGGAAGGGTTCGTGGTTGACCTCGACCGGCACCCGCGGGCGGCCGATGGCGCCGGAGACGGCGAGGTCCGCGCGCTCACGCAGGATCGCCGCGTCGAGCAGCGCGCTGACCTGCCGATTCACGGTGGCGATGCTCAGTCCGGTGAGGCGCGCGATGGCGTCGCGGGCGATCGGGCCGCGCGACCTCGCGGCGGCGAACACCGAGGCGGCCGCGGCGTCGGCGACTTTGAGCGCGGGCGCGACGACGTGGCGCTGATGGGTCAGGCGCGGCGATGCCGCGGCGAGTGGCCGCTTCGAGCTGGGCAGCCGGCGAACGGAAACGGCAGGGGTGGGGGTGAGGGTGGCACGCACGGGATCGTCCTTCGGGAGAGTCGGCTGGTGGGTCCTGGCCACACCTGCGACTCAACGGGATACGAATCCCTCGGTTCGGTCAGGCGCGGCGAAGTGCGCGACGACAACAACAGTGCCGCGCGTCGAAGGCCTGACCACCGGAGAACACGAGGTGAAATCTAGCACGCTGACTAGAGTTGGGCAGATGACGACTTCTGGAGGCGACCGACGCGTCGCGGTGGTCACCGGCGCGAGCGCCGGTATCGGTGAGGCGACCGCGAGAACCCTTGCCGCGCAGGGCTTTCACGTGGTGTGCGTGGCCCGCCGTGAGGCGCCCATCACGGCCCTCGCCGAGGAGATCGGCGGTACCGCGATTGTGGCGGACGTCACGTCCACCGAAGCCGTGTCGGCGCTCGCCGACGCGCTCGACCGGGTCGACGTGCTGGTCAACAACGCCGGCGGCGCCCGCGGACTGGACCCGGTCGCCGAGGCCGACATCGAGCACTGGCGGTGGATGTGGGAGTCGAACGTGCTCGGCACCCTGCTGGTGACGCGCGCGCTGCTGCCGAAGCTGATCGCCTCGGGCGACGGGTTGATCGTCACCGTCACCTCGATCGCCGCCGTGGAGATCTACGACAACGGGGCCGGCTACACCTCGGCCAAACACGCCCAGGGTGTCCTGCACCGCACGCTGCGCAGCGAGCTGCTCGGAAAGCCGGTGCGGCTCACCGAGGTTGCGCCCGGCATGGTCAAGACCGACTTCTCGCTGAACCGGTTCGAGGGTGACGAGGACCGCGCCGCGAAGGTCTACGAGGGCGTGACCCCGCTGGTGGCCGAGGACATCGCCGAGGTGATCGGATTCGTGGCGAGCCGGCCGTCGCACGTCGACCTGGATCTCATCGTGGTCCGGCCGCGCGACCAGGTCAGCGGCGCCAGCGGCTCCCGCTTCAACCGCCGCTGACCGTTCGCCCAAACGAACAAACGGGCGGGAAAGTGCGAGTGAATCCCGCCATTTCGTCGATCTCGGCGCAGCCGCGTTAGCCGCCGGGGCGTCCGTTCACCGGCTGCGGGGCGCCCGTCGGGGTGGCCGGCGCGGTGCTGGGCATACCGGTCGGCGCATCTTCGTCCGACAGCGCCGACATCGACTTCCACTCGTCCCACGGCACCGCCCAGTCCCAGATGTCGCCGTCGGCGTAGGACAGCTGGATCCGGGTGCCCGTGACCTCGACGGGATCGCCGTACATCGCGGTGTTGAAGTACTGCTCGGCGTCGGTGAGCGACAGGTTGATACAGCCGTTGGTGACGTTGCTGTTGCCCTGCGCGCCGGAGCTGGCCGGGTTGGCGTGGATGAATTCGCCGTTGTTGGAGATCCGCACCGCGAACCGCTCCCGCACGTTGGCGTATCCGGCCGCGGGGTTGGTCATGTAGAAGTCCTCGTACTTCTCGGTGACCACGTGGATACCGCTGCGGGTCACATTGCGGTCAAGGTCGCCCTCGCCGTAGCTGCACGGGAAGTCCATGATGACCGCACCGGCCTGGTCGATCACCTGGATGCGGTGGCTCGACGCCTCGGCCTTGACGACCTGGCGGCGACCGATCGTGAAGTCGAGCGACGAGTCGGCCGCGCCGTAGGCGTCGGGACCGAACTTGACGCCGTAGAGCTTGGCGTCGACCCGCACCGTCGTACCCGGCTCGAAGTACTCCTTGCTGCGCCAGTGCACCCGGGATCCGGCGGCCTCGTCGGGCAGCCAGGCCCAGCTGCCCTCGGTCGGCGGGTTCGTGGTCACCGAAAGGGCCTTCTCGACCGTCGCCCGGTCCTCGTCCGCGATCGAGGCGTCGAACTGCAGGATGACGGGCGCGGCGACGCCCACGGTCTGGCCGTCGGACAGCTGGAACTGACCGTTGACCTGGGTGCCCGGATCCAGCGTGGTGAACTCACCCCGGACCGGAACGGCCTTGCCGTCCTCGCCGACCGCCGATCCGGACCAGCTGTAGGTCACGCCGTAGCCCAGCGGTTCACTGACGGTGAAGACGTTGCGGTCCTGGTTGAGGGAGCCGGCGACGACCTTGCCCTCGGCGTTGGTCAGCGCCACCCGCTGGAACCAGCCGCCGGTGACCTCGACGCGCACCTCGTCGGTGGGTGGGACGTCGGTGGCGGAGGTGGCGGGCGCGAAGGACAGCGACGCCGAGGCGGGGGCTTCAGCGGGCTCAGGGGCGCCGTTGCCGGCCGACCGGCTACACGCCGCGAGCGCTCCGGGCGCAACGAGTCCGACCGCCAGGGCGGTCAAGGCGCGCCGCCGATTCATCGGCGGCAGCTTGTCGGCAGCACTCACGTGTACCCAAGATACCTAGAGAGCGCAGCCGACCAGTGTCGGCTCGGGGGTGAGTTCGATCCCGAACGCCGCGCGAACCCCGTCTCGCACCGCCCTGGCCAGCGCAATCACGTCGGCGGCGGTGGCCTCACCCCGATTCGTCACAGCCAGCGCGTGTTTGGTCGACAACCGCGCCGGGGCGCGCTCGCCGGGGTAGCCCTTGCCGAATCCGGCGTGTTCGACCAGCCATCCGGCGGCCAGCTTCACACCGTCGGTGGCGGGGTAGCTGGGCACCGGGCCGTCGACCTCGGCGGCGAGGCGTTCGTACTCCGCCGTCGCCACCACGGGATTGGTGAAGAAGGAGCCGACGCTCCAGGTGTCGCGGTCGGGTTCGTCGAGCACCATGCCCTTGCCGCGGCGCAGCGCGAGCACCGCCTCGCGGACGCGGCCGGGATCGGCGCGCTCCCCCGGTTCGGCGTCCAGCGCCCGCGCGAGTTCGCCGTAGCGCAGCGGTGCACTGCGTCCCGACGCGTCGAGTGCGAACTCCACCTCGAGCACGACCGCGTGAGCGGAGTGTTTGAGCACGCTGGTGCGGTACCCGAACGCCATGTCCCGCGGCGTGGCCCATTCGTCGCGGCCGGTGCGGCGGTCGAACAGCCGCACCCGCCGGATCGTGTCGGCGACCTCCGCGCCGTAGGCCCCGACGTTCTGCACCGGGGTGGCCCCCGCCGACCCGGGGATGCCCGACAGGCACTCGAGCCCGCCGAGTCCGTGCGCGAGGGCGGTGACCACGACGTCGTCCCAGTTCGCGCCCGCCTCGGCCCGCACCACCCCGTCGTGCACGGTGATCTCGGTGTTGGCCACGCGGATCACGGTGAGGTCGTCGATGTCGTCGGCGAGCACGACGTTCGAACCGCCGGCCAGGATGAGCGCGTCGCGGGTGGCCGGGGCGCGCAGGGCGGCGATGAGCTGCTCGGTGCTGGCGGCGGTGACCAGCCGGCGCGCGACGGGCCCGACCCGCAGCGTGGTCAGCGGGGCCAGCGCGACGTCGGTTTCGACCACCGCGCCCGCGAGTTCCTGACCGGTCACGGGCGGTAACGGTAGCGTGGCCAGCTATGCCGCGTTCATTCGACTTGGCCGCCGACTACGGAGGCACCGTCGAAGAGGTGCACCGCGCGTTCGCCGACGAACGGTACTGGCTGGCGCGGCTGGCCGATTCCGGCGCCGACGCCGCGACGCTCGACGCGATGACCGTCGGCGAGGACGGCGGCATCGACGTCACCACCACGCAGATCCTGCGCGCCGACCGGCTGCCCGGTGTGGTGTCGCAGTTCCACCGCGGCGATCTGTCGATCCAGCGGGAGGAGACCTGGACCGGCATCGCCGACGGGCGGGCGACCGCGACGGTCACCGGGTCGATCCCGGGCGCTCCGGTGTCGCTGACCGGGACGGCGACGCTCGGGCCCGGCGCGTCCGGCGGGGCGCACCTCGATCTGACGGTGACCGTCGAGGTGCGGGTGCCGCTCGTCGGCGGCAAGATCGAGAACTTCATCGGCAACGGGCTGGTCGACCTCATCATCGCCGAACAGCGGTTCACCACGGTGTGGATCACCGAGAACGTCTGAACGGGCGCGTACCGTGAGGCCCCATGGGCCGGCGGATGGAGCACACCGTCACCTTCGATGTGCCCGCCGCGCACGTCCACGCGCAGTTCACCTCCGAGGACTACTGGCGCGGTCTGACCGAGGTGTATCGCAGGCTCAACCCGCGCACCGAGCTGACGCTGTTCCGCTCCGACGCGCGCGGCACCGACATCGCGCTGCGGCAGGTCATGCCGCGCGACGACCTGCCGCCCGTCGCGCGCAAGGTGATGCCGGTCGACATGGTCATCACCCGCGAACAGCATTTCGACCCGTTCGACGACGCCGGAGCGCGCGCCGACGGCACGTTCGCGGCGACGATGCCGCGGGCACCGGGGCGCCTCGACGGCCGCTACGAGTTGGCCGACACCGCGACCGGATCCGTGCTGCGGGTGCACAGCTTCTGCAAGGTGTCGATCCCACTGGTCGGCGGCACCCTCGAAGACCTGATCCTGAACAACATGCGCGCCTTGTTCGACGGTGAACAGCGGTTCACCGCCGATTGGGTCACCGGCCGCCGCTGAGCCGATGTCGCAGCGCCCGAACACCCCGATCGGCGTCCTCACCCGCGGCACCACCGGCCACAACCGGCTGCGCCGCAGCGACCGCTGGCTGGTGCACTCCCCCAGGGTGCGGACCGCGCTGCTGTCGGCCGCCGATCCGTTGGTCGTCGACCTGGGTTACGGCGCCCTTCCGGTGACCACCCTGGAGTTGGCGGCCCGGCTGCGGTCGGTGCGGCCCGACACCCGCGTCGTCGGCCTGGAGATCCACCCCGAGCGCGTCGCGGCGGCCCGTGCGGCCGCCGCCCCGGAGGTGGAGTTCGCGCTGGGTGGTTTCGAGTTGGCGGGGCTGCGGCCGGTGCTGGTGCGGGCGTTCAACGTGCTGCGCCAGTACCCGGTCGACGCGGTGCGCGGGGCGTGGGACGTGATGCTGGGCCGGTTGGCGCCGGGAGGTCTGGTGGTCGACGGGACCTGCGACGAGCTCGGCCGCCGGTGCGGGTGGGTGCTGCTGGACGCCGCGGGCCCGGTCACGTTCACGCTGGCGTGCGATCCGTTCGCCATCGAGCGCCCGTCCGATCTCGCCGAACGCCTGCCGAAGGTGCTGATCCACCACAACGTGCCCGGGCAGCCGATCCACGAGCTGCTCACCGCGGCGGACCGGGCGTGGGCCAGTGTGGCGGGTCATGGCGTGTTCGGCCCGCGGATCCGCTGGCGGGCGATGTTGGACCTACTGGCCGCCGAGGGCGTTCCGGTGGAGCCGGCGCGGCGCAGGATGCGCGACGGGGTACTCACCGTGCCGTGGTCGACGGTCGCGCCGGCGGGCGCGCCATAGGGCCGGGTCGCGCCGGCGGGCGCGCCATAGGGCCGGGTCGCGCCGGCGGGCGCGCCATAGGGCCGGGTCGCGCCGGCGGGCGCGCCATAGGGCCGGGTCGCGCCGGCGGCGCGGCCGTAGGCTGAGCTCATGCGGATCGCGTGTGCGCAGATCGCCTCGGGCACCGACCCCGCGGCGAATCTCGAGATCGTCGAGGACTTCACCCGGCAGGCCGTGGACGCCGGCGCCCAACTGGTGCTGTTCCCCGAGGCGACGATGTGCCGGTTCGGCGTTCCGCTCGCCCCGGTCGCCGAACCGCTCGACGGTCCGTGGGCGGCCACGGTGCGGTCCATCGCGGACCGGGCCGGCGTCACCGTCGTCGCGGGGATGTTCACCCCCAGCGGCGACGGCCGGGTGCTCAACACGCTGCTGGCGACCGGCGGCGGGGTGGACACCCACTACCACAAGATCCACCTCTACGACGCGTTCGGATTCCGCGAATCCCGCACTGTCGCAGCGGGTTCCGAGCCCGTCACGATCACGGTCGGCGGTGTCGAGGTCGGCTTGACCACCTGTTACGACATCCGCTTCCCGGAGCTCTACGTCGAGCTGGCCCGCCGGGGCGCGCAACTGATCACCGTGCACGCGTCGTGGGGCGCCGGACCCGGCAAACTCGACCAGTGGACGTTGCTGGCGCGGGCCCGTGCGCTCGACACCACCGGCTACCTCACCGCCGTCGACCAGGCCTATCCGGGTGACGAGGTGGCGGCGTCCGGGCCGACGGGGATCGGCGGCAGCCTCGTCGCCTCGCCGACCGGGGATGTGGTGGCCAGCGCCGGTGCGGACCCCCACCTGTTGGTCGCCGACCTCGACCTGGAGGCCGCCCGGAAGGTGCGCGAGACCATCGCCGTGCTGGACAACCGCGCGGAGGTCGACTCGCCAGGTAAGGCAGAATCGCGGGCGTGACTGATCCCTGGGCCCGTCCGGCCAACCAGCCGCCAGTCCCGCCTCCCCCGCCGTTTCCGCAGGGTGCGCCGCCGTCGGCGCCGGATCCCGGTGCGGAACCACCGAAGGAACGCGGTTCGGCGCTGGCCAAGCTCAAGGGCGTGTTCAGCGATCCGCTGTCGGTCGTGCTGGCCGTCGTCATCATCGTGGCACTGGTCGCCGCCGGTCTGCTCGGCGGTGAGTTGTACGCCCGCAACCGCGCCGACGACGTCGTGTCTCGTGTGGTGTCCTGCGTCGTGGAGGACGAGGCCACCGCATCGTTCGACGCGCTGCCGCCCTTCCTGCTGCAGCACATGACCGGCCACTACACGAACATCAACATCGAGACCGCGGGCAATCAGGTCCGCAACGCCAAGGGCATGAAGCTCGGCATCGACATCAAGGACGTCCGCCTGGAGGACTCCGCGAACTCCAGCGGCAGCATCGGCTCACTGGCCGCGAACGTCACCTGGTCGTCGGAGGGCATCACCCAGACGGTTCAGGACGCGATCCCGCTGTTCGGCAGCTTTCTGACCGGGGTGAGCACGAACCCGTCGGCGGGCACCATCGAGCTCGAGGGCGCGCTGGGCAGCATCACGGCCAAACCCGAGGTGGCCGACGGCGGCATCTCGCTGCAGGTGCAGCAGCTGACCGGACTCGGGTTCACGCTGCCCCGCGAGGCCGTGCAGCCCGCGCTGGACGCGTTCACCGCCGGGCTGACCGAGAACTATCCGATGGACATCAAGGCGCAGAGCATCGAGGTGACCGACACCGGGATCACGGCGCTGTTCGCCACGCAGAACGCGGACATCCCGAAGAGCGGCCAGGACCCCTGCTTCAACGGCCTGTGACGTTCACAGCCCGTCGAGCACGGCGCGGGTGCCGGACAGACCCAACCGGGTGGCACCCGCGTCGAGCATCGCCACCGCGTCGGCGGCCGTGCGGATACCGCCGCTGGCCTTGACCTCGATCATCGGGCCGACTGCGTCGACCATGATCTCGACCGCGTTCACCGAGGCACCGCCGCACGGATGGAATCCGGTCGAGGTCTTGACGTATTCGGCGCCCGCCGCCTTGGCGGCCAGGCAGGCCTGTACCAGCGTCTTGCTGCCACCCAGTTCGAGCAGGGCGGCGGATTCGACGATGACCTTGAGCAGGGCCCGTTCCCCGATCGCGGCGCGGACGGCCGCGATGTCGGCGTGGACCGCGTCGAAATCGTCCGCGAGGGCGGCGCCGACGTCGATCACCATGTCGATCTCGTCGGCCCCGGCAGCGACGGCGAGCGCGGCCTCGTGGCCCTTGACGGCCGGGAGGTGCTTACCGGACGGGAAACCGACGACCGCGGCGACCTTCGTCATGACCGGGCGCGCCCGCATGGCGGCGGGCACCATCGACGGGGAGACACAGACGGCGTAGACGCCGAGTTCCTCGGCGTCCTGCACGAGCATCTCCACGTCACCCTCGGTGGCCTCGGGTTTGAGGAGTGTGTGGTCGACGAGTGCGGCCACGGCTTCGCGGCTCCACGTGCCCATCAGAACGGCTCTTCGGTACCGCCGGGGTTGCACCCGGCGGCCAGCATCTGCTCGACGGGCACTTCCGGCCGCCACGGCTCCAGGTTCCAGCTGGTCTTGCCGGGTGAGGCGAATTCGGCGAACTGCCAGTGGCAGTCGAACTGCTCCCGCATACCGGGGAGAGCGGCGTCGGGTGAGGCGGCGAGCACCTCGGCCCACGCCTGTTCGGCGGCCGCGGCCGTGCCGAGCTGGCCCGCGGCCTGCCTGCCGGCGGGCGTCGGGTAGACGCGCAGGCTCGACAGGTCTCCCCACTTCGCCCACGTCACGTGGTCGATGTAGGGCGGCGGCGGGGCCGGTTGCGCCGACGCGCCCGGGGCGAACAGAACCGGCAGCGAAACCAGAGCCGCCGTCACGGCGGCGAGCGAGTAGCGCACCGACCTACCGCGACTTTCCCTGGATCTCGAGGATCTTGGGACGCACGTCGACCAGGTACACACCGGCCGCGCACGCGCACACCGCGGCGCCGAAGGCGTCGCGGAAGAGCAGCAGGATGAGAACACCGCCGCCGAGGATCGCCAGCCATACCGGCTTGGTGAGTTTCCCGGCCGCGGTGTAGGCGTCGGGGCGCTGGATCGCGGCGTGGACGAACGAGTACACGCCGACGACCAACACGATGAGGACGAGGCCCAGGATGATGACGCCCGCAAGGTCGGCAAGTATCACCTCACCAGCCTATGCGGGCGTCATCCTGCGGTCGAATTCGAGCTACTTCTGGGTGACCTTCTTGGCCGGTGCCTTCTTGGCCGGGGCCTTCTTGGCGGGGGCCTTCTTCGCCGGAGTCTTGGCCGGCGCCTTCTTCGCGGTCTCCTTGACGGGGGCCGCGGCCTCCTCGGTCTTCTTCGGCAGATCGACGCCGACGAGCTTGGCGGCGCGCTCACCGACGGCGCGGGTCTGCGACGCCACGTTGCCGAGCGCCTGCTCGGTCAGCTCGACGGCCTGGTCGGTGTAGCTCTCGACGCGGTTGGCGGCGTCGGTGAACCCGGGCTGGCTGCGCAGCCGCTCCAGGGCGGCCTCACCGCGTTCGACGAGCTTGGCGTAGGTGCTCTGGGCAGCCTCGGCGTAGCCCTCGGCGGCGCGGCGCAGCTCGTCGGCGGTCAGCCGCTCACGCAGCTCGCCGACCTGCGACGGAAGCTCTTCCTGGAGCTTGGTGATGCGGGCGCGGCTCTCCTCGACGCGGCTGTTGGCGTCGGTGCGGGCCTCCTCGGCGCGCTCACGCAGGCTCGCGACGATCTCGTTGACGGTCGCCAGGGCCAGATCAGCGGCGCCGACGGCGGCGAGCAGCGGGGCCTTGAGGTCTTCGATCTCGAGCTGGTTGTTCTTCTCAGCCATGGTGGATGTCCTTTCCAGGGTCTTGGGGTGTGGTTCCTCGTGCGAGTTCGGTCAGGTCGCCAGTGAGTGGTGGGTAGTCAGTCGTTGGCTCCTCATCTACTTCGCCTACAGCTGCCTCGTTCTGCTGACAGAACGACGTGTAGATGTCGAGCAGCACCTGCTTCTGCCGCTCGGTGATCGCCGTGTCGTTGACGATGGCGTCGCGGACCTGTCCGGCCTCGCTGGGTTCGAGGATCCCGGCGCGGACATAGAGCACTTCGGCCGAGACCCGCAACGCCTTGGCGATCTGGTTGAGGACGTCAGCGGACGGTTTCCGCAACCCCCGCTCGATCTGACTGAGGTAGGGATTGCTGACCCCGGCCTTCTCGGCCAACTGTCGTACGGACACCTGCGCCGCTTCGCGCTGACTCCGGATGAAGCTCCCGATGTCCTGCGCGGCGTTGGTCACCACGGCGGCAAGGTTCTCGTCCTGCGGCATGAGTGGCGACCCCCTCGAAACGCGGGTATCCGATCAGTGACGACACCAACCGTACGCGGGGGTGCTAACTTTTGCAAGCACTAGCTAGCGCAGGTCAGAACACTAGCTGAGCTATCGAATAGATGACCAGGCCGGCGAGCGCCCCGACCACGGTGCCGTTGATCCGGATGAACTGCAGGTCGCGGCCGACGTGGAGTTCGATGCGCTTGCTGGCCTCGTCGGCGTCCCAGCGCTCGATCGTGTCGGTGACGATCGTGGTGATCTCCGCGCCGTACTCGCCGACCACGTGCTGCGCGCCCCGGATGATCCAGTTGTCCACCTTGTCCCGCAGTTCGGCGTCGTCGCGCAAACTCTCCCCGATCCGCATGACGGAGTCGGCGATGCGCGCGCGCAACGTCGACGACGGATCGTCGACCGATTCGAGGATGATGCGCTTGGCGGCACTCCACGCGGTCTCCGCCGCCCGGGTCACCTCGTCGCGGGCCATGATCTGTTCCTTGACATTCTCCGCGCGCTGGATCGTCGCCGCGTCGTTCTGCAGATCGTCGGCGAATTCGAACAGGAAGCGGGTGGCCGACCGGCGGAGCTCGTGGTCGGGGTTGCGGCGCACCTTGTCGGTGAAGTCCATCAGCTCGCGGTGGATCCGGTCCCCCACCAGGTGGTCGACCCAGCGCGGGGACCACGTCGGCGAATCGCGCTCGATCACCCGCTCGATGACCTCGCCGGCGTTCAGTGACCACTCGAACGCCCGGTCGGCGAGCAGCTGGATGAGCGCCTCCTGGCGGCCGGCCTGCAGCAGCTCCGAGAGCACCCGGCCCACCGGCGGACCCCACTGCGGTTCGGCGATGCGCTTGACGATCATCCGATCCAGCAGGTCCTGGACGTCCTCGTCGCGCAGCATCTCCACCAGCACCCGCAGCACATTGGACGTCTCGGTGGCCACCCGTTCGGCGTGCGACCGGTCCGACAGCCACTTGCCCACGCGCCCGGCCACATCGGCGTCGCGCAGCTTGGTCTCCACGTTCTCCGGCGACAGGAAGTTCTCCCGGATGAACTGGCCCAGGCCCTCGCCGAGCTGGTCCTTCTTGCGCTTGATGATCGCCGTGTGCGGGATCGGAACGCCCAGTGGGTGCTTGAACAGGGCGGTGACGGCGAACCAGTCGGCGAGCGCACCGACCATGCCCGCCTCCGCGGCCGCGCGCACGTATCCGATCCACGGGGCGGCGGCGCCCTGGGACTGCGCCCATGTGCACAGCAGGAAGATCGCGGTGGCACCGAGCAGGAAGCCCAGTGCGACGGTCTTCATACGCCGCAGGCCGCGCCGGCGTTCGGCGTCGGCGGCGGAGTCCGCACCCGCGATCGCCTCGGCGAAGCTGGGCCGCTGTGCGGTCGGCGCGTCTGCCCTGTGTGCCACGAATCCATCATGGGCCATGCCGCTATGTACCCCGTCCTGCGCGCGCCGATCCCCGCCGTCGGGCCGTAGTATCGAGAAGGACTAGTGAACGGGACTACGGGGATAGTGGCACAACAGACCCCGCCTTTGGCGGTCAAGACCGATGGTCGGAAGCGGCGCTGGCATCAGCACAAGGTCGAACGTCGCAACGAGCTGGTCGACGGCACCCTGGAAGCGATCCGTCGGCTCGGCAGCAATGTCAGCATGGACGAGATCGCGGCGGAGATCGGCGTGTCCAAGACCGTGCTGTACCGCTACTTCGTCGACAAGAACGACCTCACCACCGCGGTGATGATGCGGTTCGCCCAGACCACCTTGATCCCGAACATGGCCGCCGCGCTGACCTCCAATCTCGACGGCTACGACCTCACGCGCGAGATCATCAAGGTCTACGTACAGACCGTCGCGAACGAACCGGAGCCCTACCGCTTCGTGATGGCGAACAACTCAGCCAGCAAGAGCAAGGCGGTCGCGGACTCCGAGCAGATCATCGCGCGCATGCTCGCGGTGATGCTGCGCCGCCGCATGGCCGAGGCCGGGATGGACACCGGTGGCGTCGAGCCGTGGGCGTATCACATCGTCGGCGGGGTGCAGTTGGCCACGCACTCGTGGATGTCGCATCCGCGGATGAGTGCCGACGAGCTCATCGACTACCTCACGATGCTGTCGTGGAGCGCGTTGTGCGGCATCGTCGAAGTGGGCGGCTCGCTCGCGAAGTTCCGGTCGGAACCACACCCGTCGCCGATCCTGCCTCCCCAGTTGTCGGAGCGATGAGCGAGCCGTCCGAGCTGCCCGCCCTGTGGTCACACGACCCGCACGTCCATCTGCGGTTCCGGCCCGGCGACAAGGTCGCCGACATCGACACCTCCGCGACGCCGGGATTCCGCGGATCGAAGGCCGACGCCCCGGTGTTGCAGGCCGAGCGCAGCGTGCGACTGGGCCAACTGCAGGAGAAGCTGTACGCCAACAGTCGAGCCGGAGACACCCGTTCCGTGCTGCTGATCCTGCAGGGCATGGACACCGCGGGTAAGGGCGGCATCGTCAAACACGTTGTGGGCGCGGCGAATCCGCAGGGCATCCAGTACACCAGCTTCGGCAAACCGACCGAGGAGGAGCTGGCACACCACTACCTGTGGCGCATCCGCAAGGCGCTGCCGACGCCGGGGCACATCGGGGTGTTCGACCGATCGCACTACGAGGACGTGTTGATCGTGCGGGTCCACGATCTGGTGCCGCCCGACGTGTGGGGCGCGCGCTACGACGAGATCAACGCCTTCGAACGCGAACTCGTCGACAGCGGGGTGACGTTGGTGAAGGTGGCGATGTTCGTCTCGCTGCAGGAGCAGAAGCGTCGGCTGGCCGAGCGGCTCGAACGCCCCGACAAGTACTGGAAGTACAACCCCGCCGACATCGACGAGCGACTGCTGTGGCCGAAGTACGAGCAGGCCTATCAGGCGGTGCTCGACCGCACGTCGACCGATCACGCGCCGTGGTACGTCGTGCCGTGCGACCGCAAGTGGTACAGCCGGCTGGCGATCACCGAACTGCTCATCGAGGCGCTCAAGGGGCTCAACATGTCGTGGCCCCCACCGGATTTCGACGTGGAGGCGGAGAAGCGCCGGCTCGCCGACGCCTAGTCGCCGAGACTACGTAAGTTGACGCGGTTCGCCCGAAATCTGTCAACAACCGTAGTCTCGCGCGGGCATACCTGCCGCCGCCAACGCCCGTCGTACACGGACCACGACCTCAGGGCGCTGCCACCGCAACTGCCGGGAGCTGACCCGAACGATCGTCCAGCCGCGGCCGGCGAGGAATTCGAGGCGTTCGATGTCCGCGGCGTACGCGTCGGGATCGGTGAAGTGCTGCTCACCGTCGTATTCCGCGCCCACCATCCACTCGGGCCAGCCCATGTCGATACGACGTACGACGCGACCGCGATCGTCACGAACCGGAATCTGAGTGACCGGCCGAGGTATACCGGATTGCACGAGCAGTAGCCGTAGCCTGGTCTCCTGCGGTGACTCGGCTCCGCCGTCGACGAGGCCGAGCGCTTCGCGCAGGTGGCGGATGCCCCGAGCCCCCGGATAGCGCAAGGCCATCGCGTCGACGGCGGATACGGGAGCCCGCGTGGCATTGAGCAGCGCGTCGATCCCGATCACCGCCCGTTCGAGCGGCAGCTGACGTCGCCCGAGATCGTAAGCCGTGCGAGCTGGTGTGGTGCAAGCGATTTGGCCAACGGTGCAGATCTCGTCGCCGGCGATCACGCCGCTGTGCACCACGATCCCGGGTGGCGCGGGATACCGCACGCGTCCGAGTTCCGCCGGCGCGTCGGCGGGCAGCCACTTGGTTCCGAGCAGTGCGGCGGCGGAATTACCGACGAGCACGGCTTCGCGGTTCGACCAGAGCCAGGCGGCCTTCGCCCGGTCCAGTGCGGTCAGCTCTCGCCCGCTGCGGATGTACACATTGCGGTGCAATTTGACGTAACGGCGCCGCAAGTCGTTGCGCGTGACGGCTCCCGCGGCAAGCGCCTCGGACGCGAGGATCAGATCCCCCACACCTATTAGGCGTGGGGACTGCCCGATCGGTTCCCGTGAATCATCGCGAGACTACGGAAGTTGACGGAATATCGGGAAAATCCGTCAACTTCCGTAGTCTCGGCGCGGGAAACTAGTACGTGTAGAAGCCCTGGCCGCTCTTCTTGCCCAGCTGACCGGCCTCGACCATGCGCAGCAGCAGCGGCGGCGGGGCGTAGTGGGCGTCCTTGAGCTCGTCGAACATCGCGTCGGCGATCAGCTTCATGGTGTCCAGACCGATCAGGTCGGACAGCCGCAGCGGTCCCATCGGATGCGACAACCCGGCCACCACCGCCTTGTCGACGTCCTCGACGGTGGCGAAGCCCGCTTCGACCATCCGGATCGCCGAGAGCAGATACGGCACCAGCAGCGCGTTGACCACGAAGCCCGACCGGTCGCTGCAGCGCACCACCTGCTTACCGAGCACGTCGCTGGCGAACGCCTCGGTGCGCGCGATCGCGGCCTCCGAGGTCACCAGCGTGCTGACGAGCTCGACGAGCGGCAGCACCGGCACCGGGTTGAAGAAGTGCAGGCCCAGCACCCGGCCCGGATTCTGCGTTGCCGCACCGAGTTTCATGATGGGGATGCTCGAGGTGTTCGAGGCCAGCACGGCGTCGGGGTCGCTGATGACCTTGTCCAGCTCGGCGAACACCTTCGCCTTGACGGCCACGTCCTCGATGATCGCCTCGATCACCAGTTGGCGGTCCGCCATGTCGGCCAGGTCGGTGGTGAAGGCCAGCTTGCCCAGCGCCGCCGACTTCTCGCGTTCGGTCACCTTGCCGGCACTCACACCGCGCTCGAGCGATTTCGTGATCCGGCCGCGGCCGGCGGTGACGAGTGCGTCGGTGGTCTCGAACACCAGCACGTCGACGCCCGCGCGGGCGGACACCTCGGCGATGCCCGCGCCCATCTGCCCCGCGCCGATGACGCCTACCCGTTCGATGGAATTGCTCACTGCTACTTCCTAACAGACGACGAGCGCACGGTTGTTGCCACGTCTACTCGACGTTTGCGTACAACAACCGTGCGCTCGGCGAACGGGTTTAGTGGAACTGGCCCTCTTCGGTCGAACCCGTCAGCGCGGTGGTCGAGCTGTTCGGGTCGACGGTGGTGGCGATCCGGTCGAAGTAGCCGGCGCCGACCTCGCGCTGGTGCTTCGTCGCGGTGTAACCGCGCTCCTCGGCGGCGAACTCGCGCTCCTGCAGCTCGACGTAGGCGGTCATCTGGTTGCGGGCGTAGCCGTAGGCCAGATCGAACATCGAGTAGTTGAGGGCGTGGAAGCCGGCCAGCGTGATGAACTGGAACTTGAAGCCCATCGCGCCGAGCTCCTTCTGGAACTTCGCGATCGTGGCGTCGTCGAGGTGCTTCTTCCAGTTGAACGACGGCGAGCAGTTGTAGGCCAGCATCTGGTCCGGGAACTCGGCCTGCACGCCTTCGGCGAACTTGCGGGCGAGCTCGAGGTCCGGGGTGCCGGTCTCCATCCAGATCAGGTCGGAGTACGGCGCGTAGGCCTTGGCACGGGCGATGCACGGCTCGATGCCGTTCTTCACCCGGTAGAAGCCTTCCTTGGTCCGCTCACCGGTGATGAACGGCTGGTCGCGCTCGTCGACGTCGGAGGTGATCAGCGTGGCGGCCTCGGCGTCGGTGCGGGCGATGACGACGGTCGGCACGTCGGCGACGTCGGCGGCGAGGCGGGCGGACGTCAGGGTGCGGATGTGCTGCTGGGTGGGGATCAGCACCTTGCCACCGAGGTGGCCGCACTTCTTCTCCGAGGCCAGCTGGTCCTCCCAGTGCGAACCGGCGACACCGGCGGCGATCATCGCCTTCTGCAGCTCGTAGACGTTGAGCGCGCCACCGAAGCCGGCCTCACCGTCCGCGACGATCGGCACCAGCCAGTTCTCTACCGACGTGTCGCCCTCGACCTTGGCGATCTCGTCGGCGCGCAGCAGCGCGTTGTTGATGCGGCGCACGACCTGCGGCACGGAGTTGGCCGGGTAGAGGCTCTGGTCGGGGTAGGTGTGGCCGGACAGGTTCGCGTCGCCGGCGACCTGCCAACCCGACAGGTAGATGGCTTTGAGACCCGCGCGCACCTGCTGGACGGCCATGTTGCCGGTCAGGGCGCCGAGGGCGTTGACGAACTCCATGTCGTGGAGCTGGTTCCAGAGCACCTCCGCACCGCGGCGGGCCAGCGTCTGCTCCTCGACGACGGTGCCCTGCAGGGCGACGACGTCCTCGGCGGAGTACTCGCGGGTGATGCCCTTCCAGCGGGGGTTGGTGTCCCAATCCTTCTGGATCTCTTCGGGGGACTTCGGCGTGCCAACGGTCGACATTGGACTGCTCCTTCGGTTACTCACATCGCTGCCGGTGCGGCCGGGTTCCCGGCTTGTTAACACCAGCACAACTTCACTGCCGTGCTAAACCGAGGATGCACTACGGCATAACCGCAGGTCCACCCGTTTCGATCGCGAACTTTTGCCAAGCAGCCTGGCGAAGTTGCGAAGGTTGCGAAGGCGCAAACTCCTTGACCGGTTCAGTAGCTACTCGCCGGTAACAGGTTTCCGCTGGTCAGTACGCCCGTACTGTTAAACCGGGAATGTCACAGCGCGAACAGGCATGCGACGGCTTTCGTCTCCTCACCGACCGCATATGTGAGCGTTGTAACAGTCCGATCCACCAGATCCGGACCGAACTTGTCGGTCGAACCGGCCGGATGGACGTGCGAGATGATCTCCAACTTGTCGCCGAGGGCCACCGGAAGGTCGTGTTCGATCGTCACCCGCAGCGGCGCGGCCAGCAATTCGGGATGGTGAAAGAGGTAGTCCTCGACCACCGACCAGTACACCGAGTTGTTCATGTGGTCGAAGATGTCGATGTCGCTCACCCGCACCGGATAGTCGCGGATCTCCTGGGCGTCGTCGCGGCTGCCGGGGCTCAGGTACGCCTTCCACCGCAACCGGTTGACGTCGGTGGTGCGCTGCAGCCCGGCGATGAAGTCGTCGCTGATCCGCGCCGGCCCCTGGGTCTCGCGGTTGATGTTGATCCAGAACGCCTCGGATTCCATCAGCCCGCCCTTGCGGCCGTCGATACGCACCCGCATCTCGCACCAGCGGTTCGACGTGCCCGAACACCAGCGCCGCAGCCGCAGCATGTCCTGGAATTCGATCGGGCGGATCAGGTCGATCATCGTGCGGCGCACGATCCACAGCGGGTGGGTCTTCTCGTAGCCCAGCTCGCGCAAGTGGTCGGAACCGATGTCCTGGATGTGGCGGGTCGCGGCGTCGAAGCGCAACCTGCCGGTGCGGTCGATGTCGGCGACCCGCAGCGGCCAGCCGGTGTCGAAGACGTCGGGGTGCGGATCCGGCACCGGCATCATGGTCTTGCTCAGGCCGGTGCCTGTGGTCGTGCCGGTCACCTGTCGTCCTCCCTGCTGATCGCCCGACGCGTACATGCCAGGCGCCCCGATACTGCCACAAGATGTCGCCTGCTAAGACTGCGAAGGCGCTGATTAGCAGCATTGTTACGCTGGTTGACGTGGCAAAAACGTTCGTGGGATCGCGGGTCAGACAACTGCGCAGCGAACGCGGCTACAGCCAGGCCGCCCTGGCGCAGATGCTGGAGATCTCCCCGAGCTACCTCAACCAGATCGAGCACGACGTCCGTCCGCTGACGGTGGCGGTCCTGCTGCGCATCACCGAGGTTTTCGGCGTCGACGCCACCTTCTTCGCCTCCCAGGACGACACGCGGCTGGTCGCCGAACTGCGCGAGGTGGCGATGGACCGCGACCTGGGCGTCGACGTGGACGTGGCAGAGATCGCCGACATGGTGATGGCGCATCCGACACTGGCCCGCGCCATGGTCAACCTGCACCGCCGCTACCGGCTGACCACGACCCAACTGGCCGCGGCCACCGAGGACCGCTACAGCGACGGCTCCAGCTCGGGGTCGGGTTCGATCTCGATGCCGCACGAGGAGGTCCGCGACTACTTCTACCAGCGCCAGAACTACCTGCACGAACTCGACAGCGCCGCCGAGGACCTCACGGTCCGGATGCGCATGCACCGCGGCGATCTGGCCGGCGAACTGTCCAACCGGCTGGCCTCGGTGCACGGCGTGCACATCGTGCGCCGCATCGACCTCGGCGAGACCGTCCTGCACCGGTTCGACCCGGCCACCAAGACGCTCGAGATGAGCACCCACCTGTCGACCGGTCAGCAGGTGTTCAAGATGGCGGCAGAACTCGCCTACCTCGAGTTCGGCGACCTGATCGACAAGATGGTCGACGAGGGGATGTTCACCAGCGACGAGTCGCGCACCCTGGCCCGGCTGGGTCTGGCGAACTACTTCGCCGCGGCGACGGTGCTGCCCTACCGGCAGTTCCACGACGTCGCGGAGAACTTCCGCTACGACGTCGAACGGCTCTCGGCGTTCTACTCGGTCAGCTACGAGACGATCGGACACCGACTCTCGACGCTGCAGCGGCCGTCGATGCGCGGCGTGCCGTTCAGCTTCGTCCGGGTGGACCGGGCGGGGAACATGTCGAAGCGCCAGTCCGCGACGGGTTTCCACTTCTCGTCGAGCGGCGGCACCTGCCCGCTGTGGAACGTCTACGAGACCTTCGCCAACCCGGGCAAGATCCTGGTCCAGATCGCGCAGATGCCCGACGGCCGCAACTACATGTGGGTGGCGCGGACGGTGGAGCGCCGCGCGTCGCGCTATGGTCAGCCGGGTAAGACGTTCGCGATCGGCCTCGGATGCGAACTGCGCCATGCGCATCGGCTGGTCTACTCCGAGGGATTGGATCTTTCTGGTGAGAATGCGACACCGATCGGGGCCGGCTGCCGCGTCTGCGAGCGGGACAACTGCCCGCAGCGGGCGTTCCCGGCGCTGGGCCGCGCCCTCGACCTCGACGAGCACCGGTCCACGGTCTCGCCGTACCTGGTGAAGCAGTCGTGACGAGCGCTCGCGCGAGGAACCGAGAACTATGACCCGTATCGCGCCCGGCGGCTTCCGGGAACTCGGACCACTGAACTGGGTGATCGCCAGGGCCGCTGCGAAGGTCATTCGAGCCCCCAGGTTCTCCCTCGTCGACGTGCTCGGTCAGCACCGACTGCTGTTCCTGAGCTGGGGACCGCAGGCCCTGATGCTGCTGGCGTTCGGCAAGCTGTCGCGTCAGGACGCCGAACTGGTGATTCTGCGGGTGGCCCACCTCCGCGAATCCGAATACGAACTGCAGCAGCACCGCCGCCTGGCCCGCAGTCGCGGAGTCGACGCCGGCCTGCAGGCCCGCATCTTCGAAGGTCCGGACGCCGAGGGCCTCACCGACCGGCAGCGCGTGCTGATCACCGCGACCGACGAGTTCGTCGTCACCCGCGGGGTGTCACCGCAGACGTGGGCGACGCTGTCGCGGCACCTGACCAAGAAGCAGCTGATCGAATTCTGTTTGCTCGCAGCTCAATACGACGGTCTGGCGGCGACGATCGCCACGCTGCAGGTGCCGCTGGACTTCCCGGACTAGAGGATTCGGCGGGCCGACCCAGGGACTAGAGGTACGTTACCCCGAGGACGACGATCGAGAACAGCACCGGTGAGACCGGCAGCCCCCACAGGAACGTCGACCACACATACGACTTGGCCTGGAACTTGCGCCATCCGAGGTAACCCGCGACGGCGCCCAGGACGAACGAGAGCCCGGCGACCACCAGCACCCACGTGCTGACGTCGGTGGTGCTGGTGGCCAGCGAGATCGCGATCAGCCACAGGATGTGGCCGATCACGAATCCGCCGATGCCGGCGACGATCTCGTTTCTCAAAAGTTGATCATGTGGCCGACCAGCCCGTGGAAGGCCTCCTGCAGCGCCTCCGACAGCGTCGGGTGGGTGTGGACGTTGCGGGCCAGTTCGTTGGCGGTCAGGTCCCACTTCTGCGCCAGCGTGAGTTCGGGCAGCAACTCGGAGACGTCGTGGCCGATCAGGTGGCCGCCGAGGAGCTCACCGTACTTCGCGTCGGCGATCAGCTTGACGAAACCGGCCGGCGCGCCCATGCCGTGCGCCTTGCCGTTCGCCGTGAACGGGAACTTCGCGACGACGATTTCAGATCCGCGTCGTTCCGCTTCTTCCTTGGCCTGCTCTTCGGTCAGCCCGAAGCTGGCGACCTGCGGCTGGCAGAACGTGGCGCGCGGCATCATCCGGTAGTCGCCGAGGGGCAGCGTCTCCGCGCCGGCGATGGTCTCGGCCGCCACGACACCCATCGCCTCGGCGACGTGCGCGAGCTGCAGCTTGCCGGTCACGTCGCCGATCGCGTAGATGTGCGGCTTGTTGGTGCGCATGTAGTCGTCGATCGCGATGCCCTTGCGGTCGGTCAGCTCGACGCCCGCCTTGTCCAGGCCGTAACCTTCGACGTTGGGGGCGAAGCCGATCGCCTGCATGACCTTGTCGGCCTTGAGCTCCTGGGACTTGCCGTCCTTGCTGACGGTGACGGTGACGGGACCGTCGCCCCCTTCGTCCTTGATGGACTCGACCTTCGTGCCGGTGAGGATCTTGACGCCCAGCTTCTTGAACTGCTTCTCGATCTCCTTGGAGACCTCGGCGTCCTCGTTGGGCAGGGCGCGCGGCAGGAACTCGACGATCGTCACGTCGACGCCGTAGTTCTTCATCACGTAGCCGAACTCCATGCCGATCGCACCGGCGCCGGCGATGACGATCGAGCCGGGCAGCTCGCGTTCCATGATCTGTTCTTCGTAGGTGACGACGTTCTCCGACAGCGACGTGTTCGGCACGAGTCGCGTGCTGGCGCCGGTGGAGATGATCGCGTTGTCGAACGTGACGGTCTCGGTTCCGCCCTCGTTGAGGTCGACCTCGATGGTGTGGTCGTCGGTGAACTTCCCGTAACCGTGGATCTCGGTGATCTTGTTCTTCTTCATCAGGAAGTGCACACCGGCGACGCGGCCCTCGGCGACCTTGCGGCTGCGGTCGAACGCGGCGCCGTAGTCGAACGTCGCCTCTCCGCTGATGCCGAAGGTCTTGGCCTCCTTGGTGAAGATGTGCGCGAGTTCCGCGTTGCGCAGCAGCGCCTTCGACGGGATGCACCCCACGTTGAGACACACGCCGCCCCAGTACTTGGGTTCGACGATGGCGGTGTTCAGCCCGAGTTGGGCAGCGCGAATGGCCGCGACGTATCCGCCGGGGCCGGCTCCGAGTACGACGACGTCATAGTGGGTCACGTCCACCACCCTAGTGGTCGTGGCCGCTATGTCAGCGTGCGATCCAGCCGAAGACGTAGGCGCCGTAGAGGGCGGCGGCGCCCGCGGTGGATGCCAGCGGCGCCGACATCAGCGCGATCGCCAACGCGGAGATGACCGGTTTGCGGGCCACCATCGCGACGACCAGGCCTGCGACGGTGCAGCACACCAGGTAGACCAGCACGCCGTACACCGGCCACGTCTTGTCCGGGTCGAGGTCGCCCACCCACCAGTAGTAGAGGCCGGCGCCGACGGGCGCGGCGACCACCCACACCGCGGCCAGCACGAGCGCGAACACCCAGCGCTTGAGGAACTGGTAGGACCCCGGCAGGACGACCGGCTGCGCGGGCGGCATCACCAGGGGTTCGGAGTCCGGTTCGAAGTCGAGTGCCTGATAGGCGATCGGATCGGGCTCGCGGTCCAGGGTCAGCGTGGGTTCGGGCTTGGCGGCCAGCGGCGTCAGCCCGTCGGGTTGGCTGAAGCCGCCGGTGTCGAAGGTCGGCAGATACGGCGAGGTGTGCTCGCCGGTCGTGGCGTCTTTACCGTCTTCACCGTCTTTGCCGTCGTCAGCCACCGTTGACCACCTCGATCAGTGCCAGCGCGCCGAGCCAGCCCGGGGCGATGGCCAGCACGAACGCGCCCATCGTGGTGACCCAGCGCCGGCCCGAGACCAGGATCGTCAGCACGCCGAGCACGCTGGGCACGCCGACGACGAGTGCGATGACGACGTCGGGACGGACGGTCGCCGTGATCAACAGAGTCGACGTGACGGCGGCGACCAGCCCGACCGCGGCGCCGACCAGCATCGCACTGGTCAACGCCCAAGCGCGCGGCAGCGGAATCACGTATTCGACGATAACGCCGCCGACGCCGTCAACCCTGTACCGCCGCGGCGCGCCTCGCAGGTATCGGGCAGGCGTCCGCCGCCTCGGCCACCACGGGTGCTCGCTGCGCCGGGCGGTCCCCGTCGGCGTACCGGGCGCCCGTCAGCGGCGGCTCGTCGGCCAGGGCCGCGTTCTCCGCGTCGGTGAAGGCGCGGCCGCGGCTGAGGAACCGTTTTCCTTCGGGTGCTTCGAGGCTGAACCCGCCACCGCGGCCCGGCACCACGTCGATGACGAGTTGGGTGTGCTTCCACGCCTCGAACTGCGGCCCGGAGATCCACACCGGGACGCCGTCGGGCCCGACGTCGAGGACCGCCAGCAGGACGTCCCGGTCGCCGACGATGAACTCCCCGTCGGGGTAGCACATCGGCGACGACCCGTCGCAGCAGCCGCCGGACTGGTGGAACATCAACGCGCCGTGGCGGCCCTGCAGTGTGGTCAGCAGGTCGGCCGCGGCGCGGGTGACGAGTGCCCTGGGCGGCCCCGCCATCAGAAGAACCCCTGGGCTTTGTTGCTGTAGCTCACGAGCAGGTTTTTGGTCTGCTGGTAGTGGTCGAGCATCATCTTGTGGGTTTCGCGGCCGATGCCGGACTGCTTGTACCCGCCGAACGCCGCGTGCGCGGGATACATGTGGTAGCAGTTCGTCCACACCCGGCCGGCTTTGATGTCGCGCCCGGCCCGGTAGGCGGTGTTGCCGTCACGGCTCCACACCCCCGCACCCAGCCCGTAGAGGGTGTCGTTGGCCTGGGCGATCGCGTCGTCGTAGTCGGTGAACTTGCCGACGGCCACCACGGGTCCGAAGATCTCCTCCTGGAAGATGCGCATCGTGTTGTGGCCCTCGAAGATCGTGGGCTGGACGTAGAAGCCGCCGTTGAGGTCGCCGCCGAGGTCGGCGCGCTCGCCACCGGTGACCACCCGCGCGCCTTCGTCCTTGCCGATCTCGATGTAGGACAACACCTTTTCCAGCTGGTCGTTGGAGGCCTGCGACCCGATCATCGTCTCGGTATCGAGCGGGTCGCCCTGGCGCACCGCCTTGGTGCGGATCGCCGCCAACTCCAGGAACTCGTCGTAGATGTCGGCCTGGATCAGCGACCGCGACGGGCACGTGCACACCTCGCCCTGGTTGAGGGCGAACATCGTGAACCCCTCGAGGGCCTTGTCCTGGAAGTCGTCGCCGGCGGCCATCACGTCGGAGAAGAAGATGTTGGGGCTCTTACCGCCCAACTCCAGGGTGACCGGGATGAGGTTCTGGCTGGCGTACTGCATGATCAGCCGGCCGGTGGTGGTCTCCCCGGTGAACGCGATCTTGGCGATCCGGTTGCTCGACGCCAGCGGTTTGCCGGCCTCCACCCCGAACCCGTTGACCACGTTGAGCACCCCGGCGGGCAGCAGATCACCGATCAACGACATCAGGTACAGGATCGAGGCCGGGGTCTGCTCGGCCGGTTTGAGCACCACGGCATTCCCCGCCGCCAGGGCGGGGGCCAACTTCCACACCGCCATCAGGATCGGGAAGTTCCACGGAATGATCTGGCCGACCACCCCGAGTGGTTCGTGGAAGTGGTAGGCGACGGTGTCCTCGTCGATCTGGGACAGCGCCCCTTCCTGCGCGCGCACCGCCCCGGCGAAATACCGGAAATGGTCGATCGCCAACGGGATGTCGGCGTTGAGCGTCTCGCGGATCGGTTTGCCGTTGTCCCAGCACTCGGCCACCGCCAGCGACTCCAGATTCGCCTCCATCCGATCGGCGATCGCCAGCAGGATCTGCGCCCGCTCAGCCGGCGAGGTCTTCCCCCACCCCGGCGCCGCGGCGTGGGCGGCATCCAGAGCCGCCTCGATGTCGGCCTCCGTCGAGCGCGGGATCTCGCAGAACACCTGACCCGTCACCGGCGTCACGTTCTCGAAGTACTGCCCACCCACCGGCGCCACCCACTGCCCACCGACGAAATTGCCGTAGCGCGACTCAAACGACATCAACGCATCCGCAGAACCCGGACGTGCGTAAACAGTCATGCGTTCTCTCCTTGACGGGGTTGGGTTTTCGCGAGTTCGATACGTGCGGTGTTGACGACGGGGGCGCTCGAGGTCGGCAGGAGCCGCGTCATATCGGTGGGGTACTGCACCTCGAGACGGACCGAGTGGGCGACGCGGTACGGCTGGGCTGCGAGGAGTCCGACGAACTGTTTGCGCATCCGCGACACCTCGGCGCGCACGGTCACCACCCGCGACGAGTCACCGTACAGGTCGGCGGCCAGCTCCGGGGCGGATCGTCCTTCGCTCCGAAGGGACAGTGCGAGAAGGATTTCCGCGTGCCGCAGGCTCAGGGACCGGCGCCAGCCGCCGACCTGGCCGATCATCTGCAGGGCCGGTGCGTCGGGGTTGCGCAGGTCCAGTGCCAGCTGCGCGCCGACGCCCGATGCGACGTCCGGGTCGTCGGCCAACCTGACCAACCATCCGCCGGGCAGCGGATCGACGTCGCACAGCCCGAGGGTGGGAACGAGGAGCCGGCCGGGTGAGACCTCGCGGGGCAGCGCGATCCGGTGGTGCGGCGGCAGCTGATCCACCGCGGCGACCCAACCGTCCGGGTCGACCGCGAGGGCGGGGCTGCCGATGCGGGCGAGGATGGGTGCGGCGACCATCCGCAGGCTGTTGAGCGTGCGGTTGTGTTGTTCGCGCAGATGGGATTCCGCGAGCCGCGCGACCGCGTCGACGAGCGCGACCGTCGTCGGGTGCACGGTGGCCGCCGGACCGGACACGTCGACCACGCCGATGACGTGCCCCGTCCTGGGATCCTTGATCGGGGCGCCGGCACAGGTCCACGGGTGGTGGCTGCGCGAGTAGTGCTCGGCGGAGAACACCTGAACCGCACTGTTCGACATCAGCGCGGTCCCGATCGCATTGGTGCCGACGGCGTTCTCACCCCAGTGCGCGCCCTCGACGAAGCCCAGCCGGTCGGCCGAGCCGAGCACCGCCCGCGACCCCGCCCGCCACAGCACCCGGCCCCGCGCGTCGGCGACGACCAGGATGTTGTCGCCTTCGACGATCAGCGACTCCAGCCCCCGCGCGAGGTCGTCGAGCACCGACATCAGCCCCGAGGACTGGCGGAGTTCCTCGAGCGTGGCGCCCTCCACCTCGGGTTCGGGCAGGGTGTCGGGATCGATACCGCGCGCCATCAGCCGATGCCAGGACTCCTCGATGACCTTGCGGGGCCGCGCGGGGGCGCGGCCACCCGCCATGGTGGCGTCGTAGACGGCCGACATCAGGCGGGCGTACTGGCGTGGATCCTCGCCCGCTGCGACAGCGGGCTCGGGAACGGGCGGACGGGGCATCACGACCGATTGTGCTCCCCGTCACAAGGACGCGGCAACGAGGTCACCGGTAGACCATGCCGCCGTCGATGAGGCCGGCCTGTCCGGTCATGTAGTCGGCGCCGGGTCCGGCCAGGTAGGCCACGAATCCCGCGACGTCCTCCGGCGTTTCCGGCCGCCCGAGCGCGATCCCTTCGGAGAACTTCTTGAAGGTCTCCCCTTCGGCGGCGCCGGTCAGCTCGGCGAACCGCCGGTCGATCTCGACCCACATGTCGGTGCCGACCACCCCGGGACAGTAGGCGTTGACGGTGATGCCGTCGGCGGCGTGCTCCTTGGCGGCGGCCTGAGTCAGCGCGCGCACCGCGAACTTGGTGGCGCTGTACGGGCCCAGCATCGCGAAGCCCTCGTGGCCCGCGATCGACGAGGCATTGATGATCTTGCCCCGGGTCCCCAGTTCCCTGAACTTCGCGACGGCGGCCTGGATGCCCCACAGCACGCCGTCGACGTTGATCGCCCACAGCCGCGCGAGGTCCTCACGGGTCACCTCGGCGAGCGGGCCGACGAGTGCGATCCCCGCGTTGTTCACCATCACGTCGAAGCCGCCGAGCGCGGACGCGGCATGGTCGACCGCGGCGAACACCGCATCCCGGTCGCTGACGTCGGCCACGAAAGTCGTTGTCTTCGAGCCCATCCCGCTGACCTCGTCGGCGACGTCCGCCAGACTCCCTTCGGAGACGTCGACCAGCGCCACGTCGGCGCCCTGCCGGGCCAGCTCAACGGCGATGCCGCGGCCGATACCGCGTCCGGCGCCGGTGACCAGGGCGACCTTGCCCGTCAACGGGGCGGGGATCTGCGTTGCCATCACTTCTCCTTCGTCGGGTCGACGAGAACCTTCATCTTCTCGCCGGCGTGCAGAGCCTCGAATCCCTCGTCGACGACGTCGTCGATCGGGATCGCCGTGACCCAGCCGGTGGTGTCGTACGCGCCGCGGGCCATCAGCGCGATGACGGCCTCGAAGTCCGCGGCGGTGTAGCACAGCGAGCCCTGGATGCGGGACTCGTTCATCACCAGGTTCAGCAGCGGGGTGGTCAGGGGCTTCTCGTAGATCGCGACGCTCACCATCGGCCGGCGGGCGCCCACACAGGCCAGCGCGGTCTCCACCGCGGGCGCCACTCCCGCGGCGTCGAACACGGCGTCGGCGCCGCGTCCGCGGGTGTGTTCGGCGATGAAACCGGGCACGTCCACACCGGTGGGGTCCAGGGTCCGGGCGCCGAGCGTTTCGATCGACGCCCGCCGGGTTGCCGACGGTTCGACGACGAAGACGTCATCGATCCCCTTGCCGCGCAGCGCGAACCAGAGCCCGATACCGATCGGCCCGGCGCCGAACACCATCGCCGTGTCCCCGGCATCCACCTCGCCGAGGGTGGCGGCGTGGTAAGCCACCGACATCGGCTCGACCAGCGCGCCCAGTTCCAGGCTCACGCTGTCGGGCAGTCGGTGCAGCATCTCGGTCGGCACCACGGTGTATTCGGCCATGCCGCCGTCGGACATCAGGCCGTGGAAACCGATCTGCGCGCAGATGTTGTAGTTGCCGGCCTGACAGGGTGCGCAGTGTCCGCACTTGTAGATCGGTTCGACGGCCACCCGGTCACCTTCGCGCCAGCCGGAGACGCCGGGACCGACCTCGGTGATGACGCCGGCGAACTCGTGGCCCATCACCAGCGGTAATTCCTGTCCGGTGAGCGGGTGCGGTGCGGTGGGGATGAAGATCGGCCCGGCGTAGTACTCGTGCAGGTCGGTACCGCAGATCCCGTTGAACCCGACCCGGAGCTTGACGGTGCCCTCCCGCGGGTTGGGTTCGGGGACGTCGGCGACCTCGAGTTTGTTGGGTCCGTGGTAGACAGCCGCTTTCATGGGGGCAGTTCTATGTGACCCCGACCACATGCCGAAAGAGTTGCATCGGGTTGCACGCCCGCGGTGCAACGCCGTGCAACCCTTGTGCGGCCCGGCGCCAGGGTGTGCCCTGGCTCACATGACACAGACTCTGGAACCGACCACCGACCTCACGCCGCAGCAGCGTGTCGACGCCTGGCTCGCCGACTTCGAGGCCGCGCTGGCGGTGCGCGACATCGAACGTGTGGTGGCGAAGTTCGCGACCGACAGCTTCTGGCGCGACCTGGTGGCGTTCACCTGGAACATCAAGACCCTCGAGGGTCGCGACGGCATCGCCGACATGCTCGCAGCCCGGCTCGCCGAAACCGATCCCGCCCGGTTCCGGACCCGGGAGACCCCGACGGTCGACGGGGACGTCACCACGGCGTTCATCGAGTTCGAGACGGCCGTCGGCCGCGGCGTGGGACACCTGCGCCTGCGCGGGGACGCCGCGGGAAACGACGTGGCCTGGACCCTGCTGACCACCATGCAGGAGCTCAAGGGCCACGAGGAGCGCAAGGGCCCGACACGGGTTCTCGGCGCGGTGCACGGCTCGGATCCGGATCCGCGGTCGTGGGCGGAGAAACGGGCCGAGGAGGATGCGGCACTGGGGCGGACGGTGCAGCCTTACGCGCTGGTGATCGGCGGCGGGCAGGGCGGGATCGCGCTCGGTGCGCGGCTGCGGCAGCTCGGGGTGCCCGCCATCGTCGTCGACCGCCACGAACGTCCGGGTGATCAGTGGCGCAAGCGCTACAAGTCGCTGTGCCTGCATGATCCGGTCTGGTACGACCACCTGCCCTACCTGCCGTTCCCCTCGAACTGGCCGGTGTTCGCACCGAAGGACAAGATCGGCGACTGGCTCGAGTTCTACACCCGGGTGATGGAGGTGCCGTACTGGGCGAAGACGACGTGTCTTTCGGCCTCCTTCAACGAGGAGAGCAAGACATGGACCGTCGAGGTCGACCGCGACGGTGAACGGCTCACTCTTCGTCCCACGCAGCTGATCCTGGCCACCGGGATGTCCGGTAAGCCCAACGTGCCGACGCTGCCCGGCCAGGACGTGTTCCGCGGCGAGCAGCACCACTCGAGCGCCCACCCGGGCCCGGACCGCTATGTCGGCAAGCGAGCCGTGGTGATCGGGTCCAACAACTCCGCGCACGACATCTGCAAGGCGCTCGTCGAGAACGGCGTCGACACCACGATGGTTCAGCGGTCCTCGACGCACATCGTGAAGTCGGATTCGTTGATGGACCTCGGGCTCGGCGACCTGTATTCGGAGCGGGCGCTGGCCGCCGGGATGACCACGGAGAAGGCCGACCTGACGTTCGCCTCGCTGCCGTACCGGATCATGCACGAGTTCCAGAAGCCGATCTACGACGCGATCCGCGAGCGGGACAAGGACTTCTACGAGCGGCTGGCCGCCGCCGGCTTCAAATTGGACTGGGGCGACGACGGTTCCGGGCTGTTCATGAAGTACCTGCGCCGCGGTTCGGGCTACTACATCGACGTCGGAGCCTGCGATCTGGTGGCCGACGGAACGATCAAGCTGGCCCACGGCCAGGTCTCGCACCTGACGGAGGACTCGGTGGTGCTGGCCGACGGCACCGAACTCCCTACCGATGTGGTGGTCTACGCGACGGGCTACGGCTCGATGAACGGTTGGGCCGCCGACCTGATCGGCCAGGACGTCGCGGACAAGGTCGGCAAGGTGTGGGGGCTGGGCTCGGCGACCACCAAGGACCCCGGACCGTGGGAGGGCGAGCAGCGCAACATGTGGAAGCCGACGCAGCAGGAGAATCTGTGGTTCCACGGCGGCAACCTGCACCAGTCGCGGCACTACTCGCTGTATCTGGCGCTGCAGCTGAAGGCCCGGTTCGAAGGTATCCCGACACCGGTGTACGGGTTGCAGGAGGTGCACCACCTGAGCTGAACCGGCGGGCAGAATGTGGCGCTGTGCCGCGCCGGAGTCTGTGGATCGGGTTGGTGGTGGTCGTCGCCGCCGCGCTGGTCGGGGGATACCTGCTGATCGACGCCCGCACGTTCCAGCTGACCGGCAGGCTGGTCAGCCGGGTCGACATCACCGAGAAGGTGGTGGCGTTGACCCTCGACGACGGTCCGAGCGGGCACACCGCGGAGGTGCTGCGCATCCTCGACGCGGCCCGCGTGCCGGCGACGTTCTACCTGACCGGCTCGGAGTTGCAGCGGCACCCCGAGGCCGGCGCGGCGATCGCGCGCGCCGGCCACGAGATCGGCAACCACTCCTACAGCCACCGGCGGATGGTCCTGGTCTCGCCCGCGACCGTGGCCGAGGAGGTGGAGCGGACCGACACCGCGATCGCCGCCACCGGGTACCGCGGACCCGTGACGTTCCGGCCACCGCACGGCAAGAAGCTGTGGGCGCTGCCCAGGTATCTGGCCGAGCACGACCGTACGACCGTGACATGGGACGTCGCCGCGGACTCGGAAGGCGATCCGGACGCGGAGACGATCGTCGAGGACACCGTGCGATCGGTGCGGCCGGGCTCCATCATCCTGCTGCACGTGATGTATGACGGCCGCGCCGCATCTCGCGCCGCCCTGCCCCGCATCGTGGACCGGCTGCGGGGCGACGGGTACCGGTTCGTCACGGTGAGCGAGCTGCTGGCGTCGAGCTGACTGGGAACCATTCGGCGAACGTGCGCAGAATGGTGGGCGTGACTGACGACCCGTACCTCTGGCTCGAAGACATCACCGGCGACGACGCCCTGGACTGGGTGCGACGGCACAACGAACCGACCCTGGCCGACCTCGGCGGTGAGCGCTTCGAGCAGATGCGCGCCGAGGCGCTCGAGGTACTCGACACCGATGCCCGCATTCCCTATGTCCGGCGCCGCGGCGAGTACCTCTACAACTTCTGGCGCGATGCGGCCAACCCGCGGGGGCTGTGGCGTCGCACCACGCTGGACAGCTACCGCACCGAGGAGCCGGAGTGGGAGGTCGTCATCGACATCGACGAACTGGCCCGCGCCGACGACGAGAACTGGGTGTGGGCCGGTGCCGACGTCCTCGACCCCGACCACACCCGCGCGCTGGTGAGCCTCTCGCGAGGCGGCGCGGACGCCGCGATCGTGCGGGAATTCGACATGCTGTCAAGGGAGTTCGTCGCCGGCGGGTTCGAGCTGCCGGAGGCGAAGACGGCCATCACCTGGGAAGACGAGGACACCGTGCTGGTGGGCACCGACTTCGGGGAGGGCGCGTTGACCGAGTCCGGCTATCCCCGGCTGGTCAAGCGGTGGCGTCGCGGCACGCCACTCGCCGAAGCGGAGACGGTGTACAGCGGCGAGCCGACCGACGTCATCGTCACCGCATCGGTGGACCGGACCCCGGGTTTCGAGCGCACCATGGTGCGTCGCGCGGTCGACTTCTTCAACGACGAGGTCCACGAGTTGCGCGGTGGCGAACTCCTCCGCATCGACGCCCCGACCGACGCCACGGTGTCGGCGCACCGGGAGTGGCTGCTGATCGAACTACGCTCGGACTGGGGCACGTATCGAGCCGGATCGCTGCTCGCGGCGACATACGACGAATACCTCGCGGGCACAGGGCGATTGCAGGTGGTGTTCGAACCCGACGACCACACGTGCCTGCACCACTACGCCTGGACCCGGGACCGGCTCGTCGTCGTCACGCTGGCCGACGTGGCGAGCCGCGTCGAGGTGTACACGCCCGGAGAGTGGACCGCGCAGCCCGTTCCGGGGCTGCCGGACGACACGAACACCGTGATCGTGGCGGCCGACGACCTCGGTGACGAGATCTTCCTGGATTCGAGCGGATTCGACACACCGTCGCGGCTGCTGCACGGGACGGCCGGCGGCGAGCTCAGCGAGATCAAACGCGCCCCTTCGTTCTTCGACGCCGCCGACCTCAAGGTCGACCAGCATTTCGCCACGTCGGCCGACGGCACGAAGATCCCGTACTTCGTCGTCGACCACCGGCACAAGCAGGCGCCGGGGCCGACGCTGCTGGGCGGGTACGGCGGCTTCGAGGTCGCGCGGACGCCGGGTTACGACGGAGTGCTGGGGCGGCTGTGGCTATCGCGGGGTGGGACGTACGTGCTGGCCAACATCCGCGGCGGCGGTGAGTACGGGCCGACGTGGCACACGCAGGCGATGCGCGAGGGCCGCCACCTCGTGGGCGAGGACTTCGCCGCCGTCGCAGCCGATCTCGTCGAGCGCGGAATCACGACGGTCGAGCAGCTGGGCGCCCAGGGCGGCAGCAACGGCGGTCTGCTGATGGGCATCATGCTGACGCAGTACCCGGAACTGTTCGGGGCGCTGGTGTGCAGTGTGCCGCTCCTCGACATGCGCCGGTTCCATCTGTTGCTCGCCGGCGCGTCGTGGGTGGCGGAGTACGGCAACCCCGACGACCCGGGCGACTGGGAGTTCATCTCGAAATACTCGCCGTACCAGAACATCTCGACCGAGCGCAGGTATCCGCCGGTGCTGATCACGACGTCCACCCGCGACGACCGGGTGCATCCGGGCCATGCCCGCAAGATGACCGCGGCGCTGGAGGATGCCGGACAGCCGGTGCAGTACTACGAGAACATCGAGGGCGGGCACGGGGGTGCTGCGGACAACTCGCAGGCGGCGTTCCGCGCGGCGTTGATCTACGAGTTCCTGTGGCGGACGCTGGGAACGCGAAGCCGCGATCTGTGATGATTGCCCGGTGATCGTGTCCCGAACATCGGCGCGGATGTGCACACTGGCATGTGCAGGCTGATGACACTGAGCTGTACCGACTCGGTCGACGGAAATCCGGCGCCGGGAGAAGCTCCGCCCAAGCGCAGCACTTCGCTGGCACAGGACTATGGCTGGTTGACCAACGTCTTCCCGAGCGATGACGATCTGTCCAAGGCAGTTGGCTATCGGATCACCACCGACGGCGAATACCCGCCTGTAGGTGGGATCGCGGACCTCCGCAACCCCAGTGCTTCGCGGTGACCGCCCCTCTCGAGGTTCAGACCTACGAAGCAGCGCCTGTCGAAGCTGCCACTTTCGTGACCGACGGTCCCCACCGCGCCTTTTGGGCAGGTTCTCGTCGTCACTGACGGCGACCAGGTCATCATCACCGACCTCGACGGCGACGTCCTCGCCGAACACACCCGACCCGCACCCGGCATCACCTACGTCGGTGATGGCCAGCCCCGCGGCCCACGCCCCAAGTCACAGAAACCGTCACCGAAGTCCTGAGACATCACACGCTGGATTGTCGGTGGGCCGCGGTAAAATCGCTCGTATGTTCGATACGGTGTTCGCGGGGCGGGACGAGGCCTCGTTGATCGCTGCGATCGAACAGGCGGCGTGTGAGGAGGCGCAGGCCGGGGCGCGGAAACTCGCGGCGATCGCCGAGTTGGCGCATGCGTCGGTGACCTATGACCAAGAGCATGACCAGTGGGTGTATGACTCCTGGGCGGCAACCGCATCCGAGGTCGGGGCGGTGCTCAACGTCGGGCAGCGGCGGGCGTCGGGTCAGATGCGGATGGCGGTGGCGTTGCGCGACCGGCTGCCCAAGGTCGGGGCGCTGTATCTGCAGGGCCGGTTGAGCGGCCGGTTGGTCTCGGAGATCACCTGGCGCACCCGCCTCGTCGAGGACGCCCAGGTGTTGGCGCTGCTCGATGCGGCGTTGGCCGACAAGGCGCTGCGGTGGGGACCGTTGCCGGAGGCGCGGTTGACGCGGACCATCGACGCGTTGCTCACGCGGTACGACCCGGATGCGGTGATCCGCGCCGAAGAGGCCGTCAAGAAACGCGACTTCCGTGTCGGGTCCTGTGACGATCCGGACGAACTCGTCTCGGTTTACGGGCACGTGTTGGGCTGTGACGCCGCGGTGCTGTCGGCCCGCATCGCGGTGATGCTCAAGGGAATCTGCGACAACGATCCACGCACGATCGGGGAGCGGCGCTCGTGCGCAGTCGGGGCGATCATTCAGGGCCACGACCAGCTGCCCTGCCGGTGCGGGTCACCCGAATGCGCGGCATCGCCACCGCCGAAGTCGAATGTGGTGATCACGGTGATCGCCGATCCGGCCGCGATCGAGGCGGCCCAAACGCTGATCGCCGACCAGGACCGCGCACAACAGGAGAAGCGGGCCCCCGCGCCCGAGCCCCGACCCGATCGCTCTCCGTGTCCACAAGATTCCGGTGTCGCGTTACTGCCCGGGGTGACGATCCTGCCGATCGTGGCGCTGGCCGAGGCGATCCGCAACGGCGCGGCGATCAAGGAACTCTGGCTGCCCGGCCCCGACCCGGAGCCGCACTACCGCCCGTCGGCCAAGCTCGCGGCGTTCGTGCGGGCGCGTGACATGTTCTGCCGGTTCCCGGGCTGCGACGTGCCCGCCGAACGCTGCGACATCGACCACGTCGTGCCCTGGCCGTACGGGCCCACGCATCCGTCGAACCTGAACTGCAAGTGCCGCACCCACCACCTGGCGAAGACGTTCTGGGACGGCTGGCGTGACGAACAATCGCCGGACGGCACGGTGACCTGGACGACGCCGGCCGGGCAGCGCTACACGACCGCTCCCGGTAGCCGGTTGTTATTTCCCACCTGGAATACCGCCACCGCCGAGTTGGCGCCGCTGGCCCAGCCGCCGCCGGAATCGGACCGCAGCCTGAAGATGCCGAAGCGACGACGCACCCGCGCCACCGAGAACGCCGCCCGCATCAAGGCCGAACGCGCCCACAACGCCGCCGCGCGACCAATCGTCGACCACGGTAACGACCCACCGCCGTTCTGACTGTGGCGTGCCTACGTCCGGGGGCCGTGCGGCGAACGCAGTCCGAGCGCCCGGCGGCCGGCCGCGATCAGCTGGTCACACAGTGCCGCTTCGTCGACGTCCCCGTAGTCGACGCCCGCGGCCGAGGCGATCCCGGACATGACGAGGGCGGCTTTGACCTGGCCGCCCAGGCCGGGCTCCACCGCGGCGAACACGGCCAGTTGGCGTTCGACGACCGCACCCCAGTCGGTGCGGATCCGCAGCAGGGCGACGACGCCCGGGTCTCCGGTGAGCAGCGGGATCAACTCGCGGTGCGATGCTGCCAGCGCGGCGTAGCCGGAAAGCAGGTGTTCGGCGCGTGCGCGGACTCCGGTACGGGCTTCAGCAGCATCGATGAGCGCGCTCACCTCGGCGATGAGCGGTGCCATGACGGCGCTCAGCAACTCGTCGCGCGTCCGGAAGTGGTGGTAGATCGCGGATTTCGTCAGCCCGAGCTCGTCGGAGATCATCTGCAGCGACGTGCCTGCCACGCTGTGTCGTTGGAACAGCTCGATCGCCACGTCGATGAGACGCTGCCGCGTCGGTCCCGCCGATGCCGTTGTGTGGCCGCTCACACCGAACACTCTAACTGACCATTCGTACAGCACACTCCTGTACGTTTGGTCAGGAGACCACCTGTACGTTTGGTCAGTAGGACGCGCCACCGACACAGCCCTGAGGAGCGCATGTGACGACCCTTGACTCGCTCGACTTCTTCCACGACGAGACGTTGAACGACGACCCCTACCCCGTGCTGGACCGGATGCGTGAGACCAGTCCGATCCTGCGCGAACCGGTTCACGGAGTCATGGTGGTGACCGGTTACGACGAGGCGCTGGCCGTCGTCGGGGATCCGCAGACGTTCTCCTCGTGCACGTCGGTGACCGGCCCCATCCCCGGGTTCCCGGTCCCGCTGGAAGGGCTCGGCGACGCCGAGGTCAGTGCGCTGATCGATGCCCACCGCGACGAGCTGCCCTTCAGCG
The DNA here is from genome assembly GCF_014218295.1 of Mycolicibacterium litorale. The sequence continues at coordinate 729,227 of NZ_AP023287.1, read as the reverse complement.
ACCAGCTCCCGGCGTTCGATCCGCCCAAGCACACCGCACACCGTTCACTGCTCTCCCGCCTCATCACGCCGAAGCGGCTCAAGGAGAACGAGGAGTTCATGTGGCTCCTCGCCGACCGGGTGCTCGACCCGTTCGTGGCGCACGGCGGCGGAGAGTTCATCGGTGAGGTGGCCACCCGCTTCGCCCTCCTCGTCGTCGCCGACCTGCTGGGCGTGCCCGAGGAGGACCATGCCGAACTAGCGGCGAATCTCACCGGGGACATCGCACTCGGTAACACCGATGGCGACACCGTGATGGCGCACTCGCCGCTGGAATACCTCTACAAACGCTTCACCGATTACATCGAGGACCGGCGGGATGCTCCCCGTGGCGACGTCATGACGGGGATGGCACTCGCGACGTTCCCGGACGGATCCACTCCCGAGGTCATCGACGTGGTCCGCGTCGCCGCCAACCTCTTCTCGGCGGGTCAGGAGACCACTGTCCGTCTGTTGTCGACCGCGCTCAAACTGCTGGCCGAAGACGCACCGCTGCAAGCGCGGCTCCGCAGCGATCCGGACAGCATCCCGAATTTCATCGAGGAGTGCCTGCGGTTCGAAAGCCCGATCAAGGGGGACTTCCGGCTGGCTCGGGCGAGCACGACGATCGGCGGGGTCGACATCCCCGCGGGCACGACGCTCATGGTCCACCTCGGCGCCGCCAACCGCGACCCGCGCCAGTTCGAGAACCCCCATGTGTTCGACCCCGAACGGCAGAATGCCCGGCGCCACATCGGTTTCGGGCGAGGCGTGCACAGTTGCATCGGCGCGCCGCTGGCTCGCGCGGAAGGCCGTGTGCTCATCCAGCGTCTACTCGAACGCACCACCGACATCACGATCGACGACGCCGTACACGGCCCGGCCCACGACCGGCGCTACGACTACGTGCCCACCTACATCCTGCGGGGGCTGACCGACATCCACGTCAAGGTCGCCCGATGAGGGCGGTCGTCGACGACGACGCGTGCGCCGGCCACGGTGTGTGCGCGGCGGTGTGCCCGTCGGTGTTCGCGATCACCGACGGCGGCTACGCCGAAGCCGTCGACACCCCCATCCCGCCGGAGCTCGAGCCCGCCGTGCGCGAGGCGGCCGACAGCTGCCCCGAACACGCCATCCACGTCACAGAGGAGAACCATGTCAACTGACTTCGACCGCAAAGAACGCAAGGCCTTCGACCTGTCCGACAAGGTCGTCGTCGTGGTGGGTGCGGGACAGAGCCCGGGCCCCGGCATGGGCAACGGCCGCGCGATCTCCGTCCTGGCGGCGCGCCACGGCGCAGAGGTCGTGGCAGTCGACCTGAACCCGGCCGCCGTGAAAGAGACCGTCGAGATGATCATTGCCGAAGGCGGAAAGGCCTACGCGATCGAGGCGGACGTCGCCGACAAGGACGATTGCCAACGCATCTTCGACACGGCGATGGCGACCAGCGGGCGCGTCGACGGAATGGTCTACAGCGTCGCGACGAATCCGCCGTTCGACTTCGAGACGAACTCGATGACCGTGGAGAACTTCAACCGCGGCATCACCGTCAACATGCTGGGGTGCTACTACTGCAATCTCTTCGCCGCACAGTGCATGGAGAAGAATCCCGGTGACACCACCGGCAGCATCGTCAACATCTCGTCCATCGCCAGCATCAAGAACGAACTCGGGCTGAACATCGGCATCATGCCCTACGCGCTGGGCAAGTGCGGGCTCAACCAGATCACCGAACTGACCGCGGTGCAGTACGCGCCCGCGGGCATCCGCGCCAACACGCTGATGCTGGGCCCCATCAATTCCGTACTGGCCAACCGCGATTCGCAGTCCCTTTTCGGGTTGGACGCCGAGGAGGCCACGGAACGGCACAACGAGGTGGTCAAGCTCAAGATGGGCCGGGGCAGCGTCTGGGAGAGCGCCTATGCCGCCCTCTATCTACTCGCCGACGAATCGCGGTTCATGACCGGCCAACAGATCCGGCTCGATGGGGGCGCCACGCTGGTGCGGTGATTGGCTGAACGGCGCGGCGGACGAATCGCTGGCGGCAGCTATCAAGCGGCGACACAATAGGCCATGGTCAATCCGATCTTCGCCGTCACAGCAATCCTCGGCGTGCTGGTTCCCCTGGTGCCGTCAAACGATGAACGCACTGCGCGACGCCTCTATTGGACAGGAACCGTCATCGCCTCGATGTCGGCGTTCTTCGCGCTGTACCCGCCGCAACTGGGAGGCGGATTCGGTCTTGCACTCGCGCTCGCCGCGGGAATGCTGATCCGGGCCTACATGAGCACGTCGCACATCAGGATCCGAGGACGCACGTACGCCTTCGGTCTGCGGGACAACGTCGGCGTCATCGTCGCCGACGACAATTCGCGGCCAAATGAGGGTCATTCCCTCGACCCAGCTCCCGACTCGTACGGCGGATTCGCCACTGCCGCAAAAAGTACGCGCTCGGTGCAGGCGCAGTGATGCTGCTCATCGCTCTGCTCGCAGGGCACCAAGATTCATCATGGGGGTACCAAGTCGCCCGAGGGCAATGGCTGCCCTTCGCAGTCATCGGCGTGGCGACCCTCGGCACCTTCACCGCGCTGTACGGGTTGGCGTATGCAGTAGGCAAGCGATGGCCGCTGCGCCCCAGGAGATCGATGGAGTATCGCGCGCACCCTCACTTGCGCCGTAGGTTCCCGTAAGCGGGCACGTAGGTGACCTCAGACTTGCTGATGTGGATCGGCGGGTTCACGCTCGTCCTCGCCTGCATCGCAGGTGTTGTGCTCCGCGTTTTTCGCCCCTTGAGACCGACCGCCTACAGCGACCTCAATCCAGCGTCGTTCTGGTGGTCGCTCGCCCTCATGAGCGTGCTCGTTGGTGTCAGCACTTCTCAAATGGGTCTCACCGAGGCGACGTTGGGGGCCGCGGCACTGATCACCGCGTCGCTGGGCATCGTCGGCCACTTCGACATGCGCGACCGCTTCCCCGTGGCGCGCAAGCAATACGTGCCATTCGCGGTCGTGGTCGTCGCGTCAATCCCGCTGTTTCTCGCGCCCGTGCTGGCTTACGGGGTCACCTACTACTGGCTTGCCGGCGGTGATGCTCAGGACCGCGACAGCGACGACGCCGACGACGTGACCGACTGAACCGCAAACTCCACCCCGTACTGGTTCAGCGTCACCGGCAGCGGCTCGTCCGGTGACAGCTGCGGCGTCGACGTCAGCCGGAAGTCCAACGCGCTCAACAAGTTCGCCATCAGCGTGCTTGTCGCGAACAGCACCAGGTTGCGCCCGGGACACTCGGCGGGCCCGGCGGAGAACGGCACCAACTGCGGATAGGACCGGGCGCGGCCGTCCAGCCAGATGTCGGGTACGAAGTCGTGCGCGAACGGCAGCAGGTCGGGATCGCGGTGGAACGCGGGCGTCACGATCATCAGCCCGGCCCCCTTCTCGATGGTGACCGCCCCGTCACGCCAGGTCGTGTCCTCGGTCGTATCCCGCAGGATCGTCGGGGTGGTCGGCCACAACCGCACCGATTCGAGGACGCTCGCCCGCAGGAACGGCCGCAACCTCAGCTGATCCGGCTGGGCACTGTCCTCGATCGCCCGCACCATCGCGCCGGGGTGAGTGGCCAGTGCGGCCAGTGCCCGCAGCTGCGCCATCCCGGCCGCGTCGAAGGCGAACAGCCACTGGGGCATCTGACCGACCGGATCCACCGCGCCGCGGCTGGGCTCCTCGGCCACCGCGGCCGCCAGCGTGCCGATCTGCGGATCTTCGACGTACTCGTAGAGCCGCTGCAGGAACTTCGCGCGCTTGCGGTAGTGCGGCAGCGACAGGAACGACCAGTTACCGGCCCGGCGCAGCCGCAGCAGCGCGTCGGTGATGTCTTCGTCGTCGCGGGCGCGGTCCCCGAGCGCGATCCTGCGCACGATCCGCCACCACGCAGCCATGAACTGGTTGGCGTCCATGCTGCCGCGCGCAGCCACCGCGTCCGCCAGCTGGTGTGCCTCGGCGACGATCACGTCGGCGAACGCACCGGCGAGCCGGTGCATCTCGGCGCCCGAGTCCAGCGCCGAGTCGTTGAGATCACGCCGCTGCTGACGGATCGGCCCCTGAGAGATCAGCACGCCATGGGGCTGGAACCACTCGAGCGCCTTGCGCTTCTCGCGGTTGGCGGGGTGGAACGGGTCGGGCGCTCCGGCGAGCACTCGTGCGACGTCATCTGGGTCGAGCACCACCACCATGCGCCGCCCGGGCAGCACCAGTTCGACCGGCCCCGCGCCGAACTCGTCGCGCAGCTGCTGCATCCGGCGCACCGCCCTGGCGTCGGCCTGCACGGTCTCCAGTGCCCGCACCGCGGGTCTGCGGCGTGCGATCACCCCGGCGGCGATCGATGCCGACCCGAGGTCGGCCAGCGTCGCGACGGCTCGCGCCCCGGTCAGTCGATGCGCACTCCCTCTCATGGATCTGCGTTTCCCCGGCCGACACCCGGCCAAACTGCCGGCGCCGGAAAACCGATCACTCGGGGCGTCGCAACCCTCCCAACATCGACGCCACCGCGCCGGTCACCACGAGTGCGAGCCCCGCGATCAGCGTCATGTTCAGCCAGTGGTGCAGGCTGTCCTCGGCGTGGCCGACCATCACCTCGGCGATCCGGCGGAAGTCACCCTCGGCGCGGTCGAGCGCGGCGGCGATGTGGCGGTCCGCCACCTCGAGACCGGCCCATCCCGCCGCGCCGACGAGCAACGCCGACACCCCCAGCGCCGCAAGTCCTTTCCCGCGGCGCCGACTTGCGGCCAGCGTGAGCAGGGCGAACGTCCCGGTGAGTACCGCCGCCCCGGCGCTGACCCACGGCCCCCACGTCGCGATCGCCTGCAGGCGGCCCGGCCGCAGCTCCGGCGACGGCGCGGTGACCGGCACCGTCAGCGTGTCGGGCACGTCGAGGTCGAGGTCGCCGAGGGTGGCCGACAGCGACGGATCCGACAGCATCGGCGCGATGTCGATCAACCATTGATCGTCGGCGTCGGCGTGCGGGATGTCGTCGGTGAACATCCACCGGTGCGCGATGCGGTTGGCCTGGGCGAACTGTCCCGGGAAGCCGGCGTTACCGGTGTAGGCCGCGGCGACCTGGTGCACCAGCATCTCGTTCAGGGAGTATCCGCGGTCGGCCGCCAGCGCGGTGATCTGCGTGGTCAGCACGTCGGCCATGGCGTCCCGCAGGCGCGTCTCGGTGGCTGCGGACGCGGCGAGTTCGGCGTAGCCCTGTTCGCTGACCAGGTGTTGCTGCGCCCACACCGCGGGCACCGCAACGGCCAGCGCCACCGTCGTCAGCAGCCACAGCAGGGCTGTCAGGACGAACCGCACGTGGTGCGCCGCGGCCCTACTTGGCCATGCGGCGCGGGCGGATGAGCGCGAGTTTGGTCATCATCGTGTTCATCCGTTTGAGCGCCTTCGGCGAGTTGTTGTAGTAGTTCCCGCCGGCTCCGACGTTCGTACGCGGGGCGACCACCGTCTCCATGCGGCAGTACTTGCGCAGGCCCTCCGGCCCGCCGAACCGCGCCCCGATACCCGACGTCTTCCAGCCGCCCATCGGCGCCGTCGTGCACATCAGGTTGGAGATCACGTCGTTGATGTTGACACCGCCGCAGTCGAGTTGCAGTGCAACGGCTTGCGCCCGCTCGATGTCCTTGGAGAAGACGGCGGCCGACAACCCGTACGGGCTGTCGTTGGCCAGCCGCACCGCTTCCTCCACCGACCTGACCTTCATGATCGGCAGCGTCGGGCCGAACGTCTCCTCGGTCATACAGGCCATCGAGTGGTCGACGTCCACGAGCACCGTGGGCTCGTAGAAGCTACCGGGGCCGGTGCGCCGCTTACCGCCGGTGAGCACCTTGGCCCCCTTGGCGATCGCGTCCTCGACGTGGCGTTCGGTGACGGCCACCTGGCTGTCGTCGATGAGCGCACCGAAATCGTGGCCCTCACCGGCACCCATCTTGAGGTTCTTGACGTCGCGCACGACCGCGTCGACGAACTGGTCGTAGACGGGTTCGAGCACGTACACCCGCTCCACCGACACGCAGGTCTGGCCGGCGTTGAACATCGCGCCCCACACCGCGGCGTGCGCGGCGAGGTCGACGTCGGCGTCCTCGAGCACGATCATCGGATCCTTGCCGCCGAGTTCGAGGCTGACGGGGGTGAGCCGGCGCGCAGCACGTTCCATCACCTTCGCGCCGGTCGCGCTCGACCCGGTGAACTGGATGAAGTCGGAGTTGTCGATCACGGCCTCGGACACCTCGCGGGCGCCCTGCGCGAGGGCGAGTACCTCGGGGGCGCCGGAGTCCTGCCAGCCGCGCAACAGCAGCTCGGCGGTCAGCGGGGTGCGCTCGGACGGCTTGAGCAGTACGGCACAGCCCGCGGCCAGCGCACCGATCGCATCCATCAGCGCGTTGGCGACCGGGTAGTTCCACGGCGCGATGATCCCGACCACCGGACGCGGCCGGTAGTGCACCGAGATCTTCTTGATCGACAGGAACGGCAGCGCCGCCGGCCGGGAGTCCGGCGCCAGCGCCTTCTCCATCGTGCGGATGTAGTACGAGGTGATCATCAGGATCAGCGGCACTTCCTGGGCCGCGTCGACGGCGGATTTGCCGGTTTCCTTGATCAGCAGGTCCTCGATCTCGGCGCGGTGCTCACCGAGCCAGACGGCGTAGCGGGCCAGCACCTTGGCGCGACCCTTGGCGCCGCGGGCCTCCCACTCCTTCTGCGCGGTGCGCAGACCGGCGGCGATCCTCGGTACGTCGGCCGGGTCGGTCCAGCGCACCTGCCCGGCCACGGCGCCGGTCGCGGGGTTGCGGATGGTGCTGTTGTCGAGCGCATCAACTTCTGGCGTCGCGGTCATAGCGCTATGTTAACCACCCTTTGTGACGCAGATCGCATCAGGGTTGACAGGTGTCAAGTATCGCGGCGCGGCCGGGCCACGAGTCGGGCCGCCACCGCCACGTAGGCACTACCGAGCAGCAGCGCGCCCACGGTGTCGGTGAAGTAGTGGAAGGTCATTCCGACCAGGATCATGCCGGCCACCACGGCCAGCGCCGCCAGCACGAGCGCCCACAGGCGCCCGCCCGCGACGAGTACGACCATTCCGGCGATCACCACCAGCGCGGTGATGTGCCCACTGGGATAGGCGAGTTCGCCGTCCCTGGTGCGACCGAAGACCCGTTTGAGCAACTGTGCGGAGACCACGGCCACCGGCGGGCAGAGCGCCGACACGGCGGCCAGCCGCCATCTCCCCCGCCACAGCGCGTAGGCGACCGCGACGCCGAGCACGGCCGCCTGTACCGGAGCCTCCACGAACACCAGCAGCGGGTCCGGGGCGTCGAGCGCCAGCAACCGGTTGTCGAACCGGGTCGGCCCCGGGCCCACCAGCCAGCCGAGCGCGAACACGCCGGCCACGGCGACCACCGGCCACCAGTTCAGCGCTGTTCTCATTTCAGCGCGAGATGCCCTGGATGTAGGCGGCCTGGCCGAGGTGCTGTGCGCAGTCATCGATGATGCTGACCAACCGGGCGCTGGCCGTGACCGGCGGATCCCAGCGGCGGTCGACGATCTGGGCGAGGTCGTCCGGCGTGACCGAGGCGATGTAGGAAAGCGTCACCTTGTGCACGGCGTGGTAGTAACCGGCCAGCAGGTCGGCGGACACCTGCACCCTGCCGACGTCGTCGGGGCTGTGACCGTAGCCCGTGTCGTCGCGGGGCAGGTCCAGCCCGAAACGGTCGACCCATCCCTCCCGCGTCCACACCTCTTCCACGCCGGCGATCTCGCACAGCTGCGCGTCCTGGACCCGGGCGCTGTGCCACAGCAACCACGCAATGCTGTTGGCCGTGGCGGTCGGACGGTACAGCGCCACCTCGTCGGTGAGGTCGTCGGTCAGAGCCTCGACGTGTTCGATCAGGCGGGTGAACGAGTCACGCAACAGTTCGCGGGCGGCGGCCGCATCCGAGTCAGACATATGGCCAACCTACCCAGCGAACGTCAGGTCTGCGGACCGCCGCCGTGGAAGACCGCCTCGACGTTGTTGCCGTCCGGATCGCGCACGAACGCGCCGTAGTAGTTGTCGTGGTACTCCGGCCACAGCCGAGGCTCGTGCAGCGGTTCGACTCCGAGCGCGAGCGCGGTGTGGAAGAACGCCTGCACGCTCTCGGGATCCTTCGCCGCGAACGCGACGTGCATCTCGCGGTTCGGGCCGGGCACGTTGCCGGCGTTCATATCGGCGATCCACAACGCCGGATGGCCGTCGGCGCCGTAGCCGATGGCCACCCCGAAATCCATCTGGCGCGTGTAGCCCAGTACGCCGAGCACCTTGTCGTAGAACTCCTTCGACTTCTCGAAGTCCGCGCAGTTGATTCCGAAGTGATCGATCACACAGTCACCGTACATTCGGGGTATGACATGTGACCTCGTGATTCGCCACGGCACGATCGTCGACGGGCTCGGCGGTGAGCCGTTCGTGGGCGACGTGGCGGTTTCGGGCGGGGTCATCACCACGGTCGGCACCGTCGTCGACCAAGGTGCGCGGGAGATCGACGCCACCGGGTTGCTCGTCACGCCTGGATTCGTCGACCTGCACACCCATTACGACGGTCAGGCGATCTGGTCGGACCGGATGACGCCGTCGTCGGCGCACGGGGTGACCACCGCGGTGATGGGCAACTGCGGGGTGGGTTTCGCCCCGTGCCGCCCGGCGGACCACGACGTCCTCGTCGACGTGATGGCCGGCGTGGAGGACATCCCGGGCGTCGTGATGGTCGACGGCCTGCCGTGGACCTGGGAGACGTTCCCGGAGTATCTCGACGCCGTCGACGCCCGTTCCCGTGACATCGACGTGGCGGCGTACCTGCCGCATTCGCCGCTGCGGGTGTACACGATGGGTCAGCGCGGCGCGGACCGGGAACCGGCGACCGACGAGGACCTCGCGCGGATGCGGGCGCTGGCCAAGGAGGCGGTCGAAGCCGGTGCGCTGGGTTTCGCGTCGTCGCGGTTCGCCCTGCACAAGACCTCGAGCGGGGCGCCGATCCCGACCTACGACGCCGCGCAGGCCGAGATCGCGGCCATCGCCTCCGGGGTCGCCGACGGCGGCGGCGGGCTGTTGCAGTTCGTCCCCGACATCCCGGCCGGCGGGTACGAGACGGTGCTGCGGCAGGTGTTCGAGGTGGCCGCCGACGTCGGCCTGCCGGTGACGTTCTCCCTGCTGACCGGCAACGTCGGTGACCCGGTGTGGCCGCAGGCGATGAACCTCGTCGAGAAGTTCAACGCCGCGGGCGGGTCGATCACCGCGCAGATGTTCCCCCGGCCTATCGGCATGGTGATCGGCCTCGAGGTGAGCGGAAACCCGTTCATCATGTACCCGAGCTACCAGGAGATCGCCGGGCTGCCGCTGGCCGAGCGCGTCGCCGAGATGCGCAAACCCGAAGTGCGCGAACGCATCCTGAGCGACACGCCGTCGAATTCGGGCCATCCCCTGATGTTCATGGTGCAGGCGTGGAACTGGATCTTCCCGCTCGGCGAGTCTCCCGACTACGAACCGGCCGCCTCGACGTCGATCGCGGCCCGCGCCGCCGCGCGCGGGGTCAGCCCGCTGGAGGAGGCCTACGACCGGCTGCTCGACGACGACGGGCACGCGATGATGCTGCTGGCGTTGGGCAACTACGAGAACAACTCACTCGACACGGTCGGTCAGTTGATGCGCCGCGACGACGTGGTGCTGGGGCTCGGCGACGGCGGCGCCCACTACGGAATGATCTGCGACGCAAGCTTTCCCACGTTCCTGCTGGCGCACTGGACGCGGGATCGGCCCACCGGCCGGCTGTCGGTGGCCGAGGCGGTGCGCGAGCTGACGTCGGTACCCGCGGGGGTGGCCGGGCTGGCCGACCGCGGCCGCATCGCCGTCGGCTACAAGGCCGACCTCAACGTGATCGACCACGCCGCCCTGCGGCTGCACAAGCCCGTCGTCACCCACGATCTGCCGGCCGGCGGCAAGCGACTCGACCAGACGGCCGACGGCTACGTCGCCACGGTCGTGTCCGGTGTGGTCATCGCCGAGCGTGGTGTGCCCACCGAAGCCAGGCCTGGGAGGCTGGTGCGGGGACGGCAGCCGGAGCCGGTCGCATGACCCGCGTCAATCCGCTGGCTCCGCCGTGGAGTGAATCCGACGCCGCGTTGTGCGTCGTTGAGTCCGGCCGCCGAGCAATCCTCGATGGTCCGGGTGACGGTGGTCCGCAGCACCCCGTCCGCCAGATCGGCGGCGGCCAGAAGTCGGTGGTGGTCGACGACAGCGTCGGCGCCCATATTCGTGGCCCGGGCCCGGTAGTCGCCCCGGCTGGAGGTGGCGATCACTCGCCCCGGTCATCGCCTTCGCCAACCGGATCATGATGAAGCCGACGCTGCCCGCGCCGAGACCCAGCAGATCGCCCGTCGCCTCCTCGCAACTGGATGCCCGTCGCATTCGGTTCCTAGCGGGTTGCAGCACGACGCCGCTGCTGGCGGGCATCGATGACCCTGTGATGGTCGACCCCTATGGGCAATCTGGCTCCAGCCCAGGGCAATCCGGCAGTCCGTACTGGTAACCCCCGGTTGAGGCTCTTGACTGCCGCGACAACGGCTGGGTGACCGACGTCCAGATGCTCGAGTTCGACGGGCTCGGGTCGTTCCCAGCCGGCGATGACGGTCCAAGTCGTCCGGCGGAAGGACCACGACTGCACCGCTCGCCTTTTTCGGTCACTGGTCCTTCGACCAACGGTGGCTACCCGTTTCGTGAACGAAGGTCTGGGGACAAAGACGTCTCGATGAGGTCAAGCATCGTCCTCCCGGCCGCGGACATCTGCTGGCGTTGCTGGTGTGCCACGCCGATATGCCAGACGGGAGCCGGGTCGACTGTCAGATAGTGCAGCTGAGGATTCGCCTCGGCGACCTCCGGCGGAACGAAAGCGATTCCCAGTCCTTGTTCGACAAGCTTGATACAGAGCGGGATGTCGTTGACCTCGAAGGCAATCGAGCGATGCAGCCCGGCTTGGCTGAACAGCTGGTCGGTGGCCACGCGCGTACCCCACCCCGAGACGAAATCGATGAAGATCTCGGGTGTGAGATCGCCGAGCTCGATACGGGTCTTGGCCGCCAGTCGATGGCCGACGGGGCAAGCCAACGGCATGGGCGACCTGATCAGGGTATCGATCTGTACGGCGCGCGGTGGCGGGACGGGGGAAGACACGAAGGCGAGATCAAGAGCGTGCCTGCGAACTTGCTCGATCAATTCCGTACTGGGAACGTTGCGAAGTCGAAGGTTGACGCCCGGATGGGCCCGGTGGAAACGGTTCAGCAATCCCGGCAGGTCGAAGCTGTTCGGTGCGGGCATATAGCCGACCGACAAGGTTCCGGTGAGGACTCCTCCTACCAACGCGACCGCATTCCGTGCGGCATCGGCCGCGGCGAGAGTCCGCCTGGCCTCCGTCAGGAACGCCTGTCCGGCATCGGTGAGGCGGACCTGCTTGGCCGATCGCGTGACGAGGGTCGCGCCGAGTTCTCGCTCCAGCGTCCGGATCGAGGTCGAGAGGGCGGACTGCACGATATGGACCCGCCCCGCGGCGCGGGTGAAGTGCAACTCCTCCGCGAGGGCAACGAAATGCTCCAGCTGGCGAAGTTCCATCGACGTCATAGATTACCGTCATCGTCAGAATCTGTTGGACTAATCGTTGCCGCCGGCAGACCCTAAAACCAGGTTGACGGAACCCATCAACCGGGAAGGGACGTGATGACCGCAACGACGATTTCGCAGTCATGGCACGAGACCGGCGGGCACCTGGGTGGCAGATGCCGCACCCGCCGGCTCCGTCGATGTCTGCCCTGTGCTCGCACGTAACCGAGGCGATTGGTGACCTGCGTGCCGAGCGCACCGTTGCCACCCTCTGCACACGAGGGCTTCACGAGTCCCTTCCACTCCACGAAGAGAGGAAGACTGATGTCTATCACCGAGTCAACCGCGGCCTCGTCAGGAATCGATGAAGTAACAGCCGCACACACTTACCGGCACTACATCAACGGGCAGTGGACTACCGCCGCCGGTGGCGCGACCTTCGATGTCCGCAATCCCTACAACGACGCGTTGTATGCGAGGGCTGCTGCCGGCACCGCGGCCGATGCGAATGTCGCAGTATCTGCAGCCCATCGTGCATTTTCCGGCTGGGCCGCCATGAGCCCGGAAGACCGGCAGGCATTGTTCCTGCGCGCGGCCGCGATCGTGGAGCGGCGCCAAGACGAGCTGGCGTTGATCTTGGCTGAGGAAACCGGATCGTCGCTGGCTTTCGCTCGCTTCCAGCAGCATGTCGTGATCAACGTCCTGCGGCAGGCCGCCGGCTGGGCCCATGAGACCAAGGGCGAGGTACTCGCCGCGGGAGATCAGAGCACCTTGTCGATCGCCGTCCGTCGGCCATTGGGTGTCGTGGTCGACTTCACGCCCTGGAACGGCGCGAATGTGCTGGTCTGGCGTTCAGTCGCGCAGACCATTGCCGCAGGTAACACCATCGTCGTCAAGCCGTCGGAGGAGGCGCCGATCTCTGCCGGTCTGGTGGTCGCCCAAGTCGCCGACGAAGCCGGCTTTCCTCCCGGGGTGATCAATGTGGTGACGCATGCCCCTGGAGATGCCGGCCCGATCGCTGACGTCTTCTTCGACCGGCCGGAGGTGCGCTGTGTCTACTTCATCGGCAGTGTTCGCACCGGGCGGATGCTCGCAGAGCGGGCGGGCAGGACGCTGAAACGGTCCGTAATGGAGCTCGGAGGCTACAACCCGATCTTGATAACGGCCGACGCCGATCTTGACGAAGCCGTCCGAATCGCCAACTACAGCGCGTTTTTCCACCAAGGTCAGATCTGTCTGAACGCGCGGAAGGTGCTGGTCGAGCGACCACTGTATGAGGAATTCGTCAGCAGGCTGGCGCAGCGTGCTGCCAACCTGCCACAGGGCGATCCGATGGACCCGCAAACCGTGATCGGGCCGCTGATCAACGACCGTGCCGTCGCCGTCATGCAGGAGAGAATTGCCGATGCCGTCGACAAGGGTGCCAAGATCGTCACCGGAGGAAGCCACCAAGGCCGAGTCCACGAGCCGACGATCCTGACCGACGTGCCGGATGACGCGATCGCTTCGTACGAGGAGACTTTCGGCCCCCTGTTGGTCGTTCAGCCGGTCGACTCGGCGGAAGAGGGCGTGGACGTGATCAACCGGTCGCTCTACGGTCTCACGGCATCGGTGCTATCCGGTGACGCCTACCGCGGCCTGCAGCTGGCTCGAAATATCAAGTCCGGCATGGTCCACGTCAACAGCCCGACCGTCGAGGACTCCATGGAAGCACCCATCGGCGGAGTCCGCGACAGCGGATGGGGACGGCACGGTGCGCACGCGCGCGAGGATCTCACCGACCTGATCTGGATCAACGTCCGCAACACCCCGGTTGAGCTGCCGATCTAGCACACGACCAGCCACCCATCACTTCTTTCACCTACTCATACACAGACAGGACGATAATCATGCAAACGACAACTGAACTCGGGCCGTCCCGGACGGCTGTCGATGTCGTCGAGATCGCGCAGGTGATCACCGGCGAACGCCAGACCCGTGACCGCGGATGGTGGGATCAACTCGAGCAGTACTACCACCCCGAGGCCAAGATCCAGACCAGCTGGTTCGACGGCAGCATTCCCGATTACATCGAGCGCTCCAAGGCGATGGCCGCCAGTGATCCCTCCTATCACCGGCTGGGCCAGCCCGTAATTCGCGTGCAAGGCGACCGCGCGGTCGCGGAAGTGCCGATGACGGTCGAATTCCGTGGGGAACTTCTCGGGGTCGAGGCCGACCTCACCGTCTTCATCCGGTTCCTGCATCGTCTCGAACGCCGACACGACTGGCGCTTGGTCGGCTCGGTCGCGATCTTCGAGCGAGACACCGTCGTGCCGACCATGCCGGGCACTGCACTGGTGATCCCAGCCGATCGGGTCGCCGGCTTCCGCCCCTCGTACCGGATGCTCTCGCTGTGGCTGACGGAGAAGGGACATTCGGTCGGTCAGGATCGCTACAGCATGGATCGGCCCAACGAGGTCGAAGACCTGTACCGCGAAGTGTACGGCTGGGCCGGTCTGGCGATCCGATAGGAGCACCGCGTCTGCATTTAGCAACCCAACAGTCGGGGCCGGGCAATCCGGCGGTACCGAAGTGGTCCATCTGCAACCGGGTGGACAGGATGCACAAGCACGCCGCGTCGGTCGAGCGGGGCACGTGGCGCTCGACTATGACGCTTGAATGGTGGCCATTGTGACTCGCCTTCCGTTGTATTGGACGGGACATGACCGCAAGCGGCGCCGTCTGAGGTCGACACACGGCCGACGCAGGTCAGCCCTAAGTTCATCAGGAGCCAGTGGAGAGGTGGCACCTGCTGGCGTGCTCATGACTACGACATCGATGACACCTAAGTTGCGACATGCCCATGGCGCGTTCGCCGCAGCGGTCCTCGCACCGTAACCTCCGGAACCTGTGGCCTGGATCGTCAAGGTCCATCCGAATTTTCAGCAGTATCTCCGCCCTCACATGGGTGGTGTGCGAGCCCGCGAGAGCTATCGCGGCCACCCGTGGTTCGACGATTCCGTCGAGCTCTGCGAGAAGTGCGATCAGAACCCTTTCGATTCGCGATTCGAGCATCGTCCGCTCGAGTTTCTTCCCCCCGATGGTCGAGCAGGTCTGAGCTCGTGAACCGCGGACCGTCACGCACGGATCCGGCTCGGGGCGATTCGGCAACCGCCGATCAGGCTGTGCCTAGCGCTTCAACCAAGCGCACGAACTGAGTACCATACCGTCGTAATCTCTGCTTTGGAATAATGGAATGTACCTGGATGAGCTTCGCACACTGCTAGACCGGCATGCGCGGCCTGATCTGACTACCGCCATCGACGGCGTCCGGATCTGCAAATTCGATCATGCCCCTGCGCCGGAGACGGCGATGTCGGGGACGGTGTTGGCGGTAATCGCCCAGGGCGGCAAGCGTCTCGCGCTAGGCGATCGATTTTACGATTACAGAGCCGGTCAGTATCTCGTCGCCTCCGTCGACGTCCCGGTCACGGGACAGGTAATAGACAGCGTTCCCGGCATGCCGACGCTAGGCTTCGGGATGACTCTGGAACCTGCTGTGATCGCCGAGCTGCTGCTGCAGGCCGGCCCGCAACATCTAGTCCAGTCCGGTCCCGCGCGAACAGGTTTCGCGGTGAGCGTAGCGCCGGATGAGTTGCTCGACGCCATCGTGCGCTTGGTCCGCCTCCTCGATCGGCCCCGGGACCGGAAAGTGCTAGCGCCTCTTTACAAGCGCGAGATCCTGTGGTGGTTGATGGCCGGGGATCATGGTGACCTCGTCCGTCAGCTCGGCGTGGCCGACAGCAGCCTTTCGCACGTCAGGCGTGCGGTGCGGTGGATCCGGGAGAATTACACGCGGCCGTTCCGGGTCGAGGAGGTGGCACAGTTGTCGGGAATGAGCGTCTCCGCCTTCCATCGCAACTTCCAGGCGGTAACGACTATGAGTCCGATCCAGTTCCAGAAAGACATCCGGCTGCAGGCCGCCAGGTTGCTGCTGGCGAACAATCCGAACGACATCACAGGCGTCGGCCAGCGTGTTGGGTACGAGAGTCCGTCTCAGTTCAGCCGAGAGTACCGGCGCCAATTCGGCCTTCCGCCGAGCGTCGATGCGGCGCGATTGCGCGATGGGGTTGGGCCCACCGGGGCGGTGCTGCCCTGAAGGTCGACCGAGCGACAGGATCGTGCAAAAACTCAAGAGGATCTTGATAGCCCGACGCCCGTAACGCTGATTTCCTGAAGCGTATGAGCTACCACGCTGTGGCGGACCCGGGGTGGCACCTGGCGATGGGCTCCCGCGCGGCTGAACGCACTGCGACCGTGGACGACGCTATCGCGCGCGCCCTCGACATCGGGCCGGAGTCATCAACGATTGAGCGCACCATCGACATCACGACGGTGGGAAGGCGCACCGGCCTGCCGCGCCGCATCGAGGTGTGGTTCCACCGTGTGGACGGTCGCTGGTACCTCACGGGCATGCCCACTCGTCGCAGTTGGTATGCGAACTTGCGAGCTAATCCGCGCTTCGTAGTGCACCTCAAACATGGGGTGACGGCCGATTTGTTCGCGACCGCGAAGGCAGTGGAAGAACCGACTCGGCGGCGTGTGATCGCAGCGGTTCTAGACCTGCAGGATCGACCGGAGATCGCCGCGCGAGTCGGTGGTCGCCAGGACCTCGACGAGTGGCTCAAGCACAGCCCGTTGGTGGAAATCGTGTTCGACGATGAGCAGCGACTCACCGATGCGCTTCGAAGGAGGAGAACTATGAAGTACCGCACGTTGGGTCAGACCGGAATCAAGGTCAGCCCATACTGCTTGGGAGCGATGATGTTTGGGTCCATGGGCAATCCTGATCACGATGAATCGATCCGAATCATCCACAAGGCGCTGGACGCAGGGATCAATTTTGTCGACACCGCCGACGTGTACTCCGGTGGTGAATCGGAGGTGATTGTCGGCAAGGCGCTCAAAGGGCGACGTGACGACGTTGTGCTCGCCAGCAAGGTGCACTACCCGATGGGCGAGGATCCGAATCACCGGGGAAACTCTCGACGCTGGATCGTTGCGGCGGTCGAGCATTCCCTGCGCCGCCTGCAGACCGATCACCTAGACCTCTATCAGATTCACCGCCCCGACCCGACGGTGGATGTGGAGGAGACGCTGTCGGCGTTGTCGGACTTGATACACAGCGGCAAGGTACGCGCGATCGGATCGTCGACCTTTCCAGCCTCGGACTTGGTCGAAGCGCAGTGGGTCGCCGAGCGGCGTGGTCTCGAGCGCTTCCGAACCGAGCAACCGCCGTACTCGATCGTCAACCGGAGCATCGAACGCGAGGTGCTGCCAGTCTGCCAGCGTTACGGTATCGGCACGCTGGTCTGGAGCCCACTGGGTCAGGGCCTGCTTACCGGCCGATTTCGCAAAGGCCAGCAAATCGACACTCACCGGTCAACGATGCATGGGCGGGAGCATTTTGCAGACCAGCGCAAGCTCGAGGTGGTCGAACAGCTCATTCCGCTCGCCGAGTCGGCCGGCCTGCCCATGACTCACCTCGCCATGGCATTCGCCATCGCCCACCCGGGCGTCACGTCGGCGATCATCGGGCCGCGCACCGCGGAACAGCTCGACGACCTCCTGGCTAGCACCAACGTCACACTGGACGATGAGATCCTGGATCGGATCGATCAGATCGCTCCACCTGGTACCGATGCCGGTCCCAACGATGTGGCCTATACACCTCCGGCAATCTCTGACGTAACTCTGCGCCGCCGACCTGTGGCGGAGCGGTCGGCCGCATGAGCGAGGGGCGGGGCTCTCCGCAGCGTCGATGCCGGCACCGGTTTCGACGCATACGCGGTCCGCCCCGAGTCACTCATCCGCCGACGCGAGGTCGAAGCAGGCTCGGGCGATCGAATGGAGTACGGATCGCGCGGCATAAACCGCACAACTTCGCTGTGCTGATCGTTAAGAGACTCAGAGTTCAAAAGCTGGCGGGGAATTCGACTCATCCCGTTCACCGATGACGGCGTAGCGGCAAGCCGCCGTTGACCGGATGCGCTAATCACCACTTCGGCTTCCTCAACGAAGCATCAGTTGCCCATTACATCAGGCATCGCTGCATGAAACGGAATTCACCCGAATTGCTTCGATAGCTACGTCGGCGATGGCGCCTGTTGGCTCGGTCGACAGAAGCAGACACTACAAGCGGCACAAGTGGTCCATTCACGTTGTCGCAGTGACCAAGGTGAACGCCTTCAATATGGCGCAATCGACATGGAGGTACCCGTGCTGATCGACACTCACCACCATCTCGTGCCGCCGGGTTCTGTGGCCTTATACGTACCCCCCGGACAGGAGAAGGCGACGTATGCCGGACGTGTTCGGTCGTGGAAACCGCGGGAGGCAATCGAACAAATGGATTCCGCGGGTATCGCAGCAGCAATCACCTCGGTAGTCGCCGCTGTAGGTATGCCGGAGCGTCCGCAAGAGCTCGCGCGGTTGGTTCGTTCGTTCAACGAGTTCGGCGCCGAGGTCGTCCGCGACCACCCACAACGGTTCGGCTTCCTGGCCGGCGTACCGCTGCCAAACGTCGATGCGGCGCTGGAGGAAATCTCCTACGCGCTTGACGACCTCAAGGCGGACGGTCTCTGCGTGTTCTCCTCCCACGCCGGAATAAGGCTCGGCGACCCGAGGGTAGACCCGGTCATCGCCGAACTCGATGCCCGACGTGCTGTGGTATTGGTGCATCCCACGGGGTCACCGATGTTGGATCAGCTTGTGCCGGGGCTTGGCGTAGGGCTCACCGAGCTGGCGTTTGAGACCCCCCGCACGATTGCCAGCCTACTCTTTAACGGCGTATTCCACCGCTATCCAAAGGTCCGGTACATCTTCCCGCACGGCGGAGGTGCGCTGCCGATGCTGACCGAGCGGTGGAACATACTGGGACGCAGCGATGAGCGCTACTCTGAATTCGTGGCCGGTGGTGTCGAGAAAGTCCTTGGGAGATACCACTACGACGTAGCCACGGTAGCCACATCCGCGATGCACACTGCGGTGCGTACTTTCGCGCCACCCCAACGCCTCCTCTTCGGTACGGACTACCCGTTACTACCCATCGATATCACAGGAAGTGCGCTCAAGAACGTGGGCATCTCCCCCGATGAACTGATGGACCTGTCATATCGCAACGCGCTCAACCTGTTTCCGCGTTTCGTCGACAACTCCTAGACGACTGCGGTGAATCCTGTTCGGGCACATCCCGTAGCAACAGCGGAAGCCTTGTTCCCGCGGTTGCTAACGACTTTATGGTCGTATCCTCTGCGCGGGTGCCTGATGCCACTCTCGCACAAGTTGTGCGCCCCCGCCTATGGGCTAACCCGCTGTGCATCAACTTGGTAAGTGGCTGACGTACTCCGCGTTGGTACGTGAGGGATACAAGTCTGCGGCGCGACGAGAGGGATGAGTCAATGGCGCGGAGATTGAAGTCCGTGGACCAGGCGATCACCGATAGAGAGCCGAGCTCCTGACTGCGAAGAGACTGGCATGGTGGGATCTCACTATTTTCGGCGTTTCGGTGGTCATCGGCGTTGACATGTTCACGATCACCGGATCAACCGCCCGAAACATCGCTGACCCCCGATCGCAGTGTCGTTCCTCATCGCTTCAGCCGTCTGCGGGCTGGCGGATCGCTACGTGGAACTTCGCCTCAACCGCACCGGCGGCCGGAAGCGCTTCGCGGCGATGGCGCAGCTGCCCAGCCGAAGGCACCCGACGGCTACACGCGCCTGCCCAGTATCCGCCATTGGTGCTCTACGTAGCGGCGGGCACCAGGCGCACCACGGGAATTGGTCGCGTCGTGCGCTCCTGGTAAGCCGTGTAACGATTTGCGTTGTTGTCGTTGACGATTTTCCAAAGTCGCTCGTAGTCCGGGTCTTCGGGAAGCGCGGGGATGGCGTTAACCGATATGCGCGAGGCGCCGACGTTGATCTTCACCTTCGGGTCTCTCTGCAAGTTGTGATACCAGCCAGGAGCGGTGGGCGCGCCGCCCATCGACGCCACCACCAAGTACTCCCGTCCGTCCCGGGCGTAGGTCAGCGTCGTCGTGCGCGGCAGCCCGGACTTGGCGCCCGTCGTGTGCAGCAGCAGGCTAGGGGGCATCCCTGGCATACGATGCCCGATCCGGCCGTTCGTCCGCCGATACAGCAAACTATGCAGGGAAAGAACAGGAAGCAACACCGTTCGTTCGATGAAGGACAATCCACGGGTATCACTACTCATGCCTCGACGATGCCATACCCATCTGTGAATTCCGTCCGGATGGCACACAGGAACGGCATGATCCGACGTCTTCGCCGCCGACGTCACGCGAACAGAACGAAGTTTGGCATCCGGTGCCGTAGAGCGCTTTACGTCTCGAAGGAATCGGGACCTCGCCGACGAAGGCGTCACCATAGTCATAGCGTCGTGATGCTCGGCGCTCATTCGTTGACGAGCAACGTAATACCGCGCACAGCTCAAGGTGATGGGTCCATGCGTGTAGTCACGCCATTCATCGGTTGAGCACGGCGGTTCCTTCATACAGCGAACACCTCCGTTGTGTTGGAGGCTCGACTAGGAGTCGTCAGGTTATCCGTACCGAGCTCGATGCCCGGCGTGCCGTGGTGTTGGCGCACCTCACCGGATCGCCGATGTCGGACCAGCTTGTACCCCGGCTTGGGGTGGGACTCACCGAGCTGGGGTTAGAAAACCCGCGCACGATTGCCAGCCACCGCTATCCCGGGCGCGGTACATCTTTCCACATGGTTGGGGGCACTGCCGATGCTGGCCGAGCGGTGAAACGTCTTGGGACGCAGCGATGGGCGGTACTTTGACTTCGTGGCCGGTGGGGTCGCAAATGTCGTTGCGAGACACCACTACGACGTAGCGACGGTGGCCACGGCCGTGACGCACAGCGCGGTCCGCACCTTCGCGTCACCCCAACAGCCCCTCTTCGGTGCGGACTATCCATTGCTGCCCATCGATGCCACAGATAACGCCCTGAAGAACATGGGTCTTTCCACCGACGAACTGAAGATCCTGTCACATCGCAATCCGCTCCGACTATTCCGTGCATCGCCCGCGACTGACACCGGGTGTGGCGTGCGCATCGCAGCTAAGCGCCCCACCACATCGGAAACCGGCCGCCGCAGCAGCCAACGTCTTGTCGTAGGCACTGATTTTCGCTGTTAGAACGAGTCGCGCGCCGTCGCCTATGGGAGCACGGAGCGAGTGCATCGAGTTTAGTGAGCATGCCACCCGTCACGAGACCAATCCGCTCATGTGGCCGGGGTCATGGCCTCATACGGTTATGTGCATGAGGTTGGTACGGATCCCTGCCTCGAACACGTTGAAACCCTCGGTACTACGTCGGCGGCGTGACGAGAGGGAGAGGCCGATGGCCCGACGATTGAGGTCGGTGGAGCAGGCGATCGCCGATACAGATGAACCGGGTTCCCGACTGCGGAGGGATCTGACGTGGTGGGATCTCACGGTTTTCGGCGTGTCGGTGGTTATCGGCGTCGGCATCTTCACCATCACCGCATCAACGGCTGGGAATATCACTGGGCCCGCGATCGCGGTGTCGTTCCTCATCGCAGCGACAGCCTGCGGTCTGGCGGCAATGTGCTATGCCGAATTCGCTTCCACCGTGCCGGTGGCCGGGAGCGCTTATACGTTCTCCTACATTGTCTTTGGAGAACTTGTCGCCTGGATTATCGGGTGGGACCTCATCTTGGAGGTCGCCGTCGCCGCCGCAGTGATCGCTGATAGTTGGTCCGGATACCTCGGTACGATGCTCGGACTCGGTCGACTGACCACGCACTTGGGGGCCTTGCAAATCGACTGGGGAGCATTGTCGATCATCGCGGCCGTCACGGCAATCTTGGCATCCGGGGCGAAGGTGTCAGCGAGAGTGAGTTTGGCGATCACTGCAGTCAAGGTGTCGGTCGTGTTGCTGGTGATTATCGTCGGCGCGTTCTACATCAACACCGCAAATTACTTCCCATTCATCCCACCGGCGGAACCCGCGGGTGGGGAGACCGAACAGTCGCTGCTTTCCTTGGTCGTCGGTGGTGGCAGCAGTCACTACGGTTGGTACGGCCTTCTGGCCGGCGCATCTATAGTGTTCTTCGCCTTCATCGGCTTCGACATCGTCGCCACCGCTGCAGAAGAGACCAGACGACCGCAGCGCGATGTTCCCCGTGGCATTTTGGCGTCGCTAGTGATCGTCACAGTGCTGTATATCGCCGTGGTTATCGTTCTAACCGGCATGGTGAAATACACCACGCTGCACGCGGCTGGCGACAATGCCAACCTGGCAACTGCTTTCGCGGTCAACGGGGTTAACTGGGCGGCCCACATCGTCGCACTTGGTGCACTAGCCGGCTTAACCACAGTCCAGATCGTGGTCTTATTCGGCCAGACGCGACTCGTGCTGGCGATGTCCCGCGACGGATTAATGCCGCGCTGGCTTTCCAGGACCGGCCGTCGCCGGACTCCCATACGCATCACGGTACTCGGCGGAATGGTTGTCGCGGTAGCCGCGTCACTGTTTCCGATCGGCATGCTCGACGAAATGGTCAACATCGGCTCGCTATTTGCATTCACACTGGTATCCGGTGGGGTCATCCTGCTACGCCGTCGCCGACCCGACCTGCCCCGTGGATTCCGAGTGCCGTTTATGCCGCTGATCCCAATCTGCTCTGTCACGGCATGTGTATGGCTAATGCTGAATCTAACCGCCTTGACATGGATCCGGTTCGTCGCATGGCTAGGTACAGGCCTGATTATCTATGCGCTGTACGGACGTCGACGATCCGCCCTTGCGCATCGCATCCGTCAGGGCGGCATCGAATCCGTGCGCAGGGCAGACGGTGAAGTGTCTTGAGTCAAGAAGCTCGCAGGTTTGCGGTAGGCCGTTGCGAGGCAGGTCTGTTGGGGTGGGGTGTGCCGGTGCTTCGTGGGGTCGGATGGTGTTGCGGCTGACGCGGATCCACGACTCCCATGTCGAGAGTGCCGCCGTCGGCGATGTCGCTGCAGAGCTGGGTCCGTATTTGAAGGATTTGAAGAATCGCTCGATGACGCGCGAGTCGCCTGACGAGTCCTCACGGCGAGTCGCGCAACCAGTTCGAACACAGCATCACTGTCGTTCGATACCAGCGACGGAGGACCGGCACACCGTTCTACGGCGCCTCGTACATCTTCGCCCCTGTCGCCCAACCCATCTGCGAGCTGTGTACAGCGAAGTCGACGGCTTCGACACGACCGCAGGGGAAGCGACGCGCGGCGGGCTTCGTTCGTACATAAGTAGGTACAGCCGTATCGAGGAGTCCAGATGTCCGATCAACGTAGGTTAAGCACCGCAGCTCAGGGATATGCGGTCAACGACTACCCCCTCGGATACACCAAGCAAGAGTTCGCACGGCTCGAACGGCAGGGCTCCGTGTTCCGTGACTTCACTTTGGATGTACTGCGGCGTGCCGGTCTGGCACCGGGTATGCGTGTGCTGGACATCGGCTGCGGAGTCGGCGACGTATCCCTTCTGGCCGCCGACCTGGTAGGGCCAGCTGGCGCTGTGCTCGGCGTGGACCGGTCCCCTGAATCAGCTACGGTGGCCAGGCAACGGGCGATAGCGGCCGCTCACGCCGGGCAGGCGCGCTTCGTGGTTAGCGAGATCGACGACTTCTTCGACAGTGACCCCGACGCGGCGCCCTTCGACGCGGTAATCGGGCGTCTGGTGTTGATGTATCAGACCGATCCCGCCGGCACCGTTCGCCGGCTGGTCGAGATGCTGCGTTCAGGCGGCACGGTCGCTTTCCTGGAGTACGCGATGCCGATGTACCGCAGCGTTCCTCCAGTGCCGCTGTTCGATCTGAATTGCCAACTGGCGGTCGCGACTATGGCGCGGGCAGGTGTCGAGATCGATATGGGCAGCAAACTTGCCAATGTGTTGGTCGATGCCGGTTTGCCAGTGCCGTCGGCTGCCCTTGGCGGGTACGCCGGCAGCGGTCCGGACTGTCTGGCCTATGCCTACGTGACCGATGTTCTGCGCAGTGTCGCTCCCGTCGGGGAGCACTTCGAATTATTCACCGCGGCCGAAATCGGTTTGGACACCCTGACTGAACGGATGGCTGCCGAAGCGGCCGAACGAAACGCCTTCTTGATGCTTCCGCCCCTTGTGGGTGTTTGGGCGCGCAAACCCTGAGCTATGAGCACGGCCGGATCAGTCTCCTCTCGAGGCGAGCGCTGTGTTCGCGCGGTTCACGCAGATGCTCCTGCCGGATCGCTGCTGCCGACGAGCCATACGGCTCTTACCCCACCTCGCGTCGGACATCGGGCTACAGCGTCCCAGAATTGGCTGGATTGGCTCAACGCGGAACACGCCACCCTGCATGTATACGCCTGAGGCCCAGGATAATCAGTCCCGCTGTGACACTGTTGTGGTTTTCAACGTGCTTTCACAAGCGTTGGTGGTGTTGATGGCGATCGCTGAGCCATCGTCCGGCTTGCAGTGAGTTCGGATGACTTCGAGAGGAGCAGTGTTGTGTCCTTTGCGAGTACCCCGATCGTGGCTGACGCGGCAGCGTTGCTATTTCGAACGGTCAACCCAATTCCGAAGGCGGCGGTGACGTTCCGCGACATCGCAAGGCACGCTACGACCGAGTCGATCCCAACTCGCCATGGGCCGGTAATCGCGACTGTCTATCACCCCGTACCCGCGCCCTATCACCCCGTACCCGCGCCGGCCAGACCGGCCGTGTATGTCAACGTCCACGGCGGCGGCTTCGTGGTAGGTCACCCGGAGCAGGACGACCCATGGTGTCGCTACCTCGCCGCATTCGGCAAGGTGGTTGTCGTCAACCCAGACTACGTCTTGGCCCCGCGGCGACGGTTCCCCACGCAACCAGAGCAGATCTACGATGTGGTGCGGTGGGCATCGGACGCTGCTCGACCCTGGAACGGCCACAAGCTGTGCGTCGGTGGACAAAGTGCCGGCGGAAACCTGGCGGCAGCAGCCGCGCGATTGGCGCTCGAGAATGACGGTCCACGCATCTCGTTGCAGGTGCTTCACTATGCCACACTGGATTTGGTGACCGCGACTAAAGACAAAGAATCGCCCCTCGGACGTAAAGCTCTACTCAAACCATGGATGGGTGACGTCTTCGACACTGCGTATATTCCCGATCCGGCACAGCGCCGGCACCGGTTGGCGTCACCGGCCTGGGGCGCGAATGCCGACGACCTCGCGGGCATCGCGCCCGCGCTCGTGATTACCGCCGAGTACGACCGCTTGCGCGGTGAAGCTGTGCGGTATGCCAGCAAGTTGGAGGCCGTTGGCGCGTTGGTGGCGCATCACGACGTACACGGAGTCGACCACGGCTACAACATCATGAGTAACGCCAAGTACATTACTCGAAACACCTATCACCTCATTACGACCGAGGTCGTGCGTGCGACAACCCAAATAGATTGAGCGGGCGCGATTTTGGTGTGCATGGCCTGAGAAGCGACCTGCGATGTAGCTTGGTGATCAAAACAGTAATCCGGACAACCAACGTACCGACGGAATGAATTTCCTGAAAGACCCAGTGACGGTTGAGGAACGACTGGACGGCGTACCGAGAAGCAGATAGATCCGCCTGCCCGCGACCGCGACGTCCCGAAATTCGGCTGGCTCTAGTGGCGGTCGGGGTCGCCGTTGTCAGGTTGCTGGCAAGGAGCTGAGTTTGGCGTAGGCACCCTCAAGCGTTGATAGTGAACGGAAAAATGCGGAATCGACTTCGGCCCTGGACTCGTTGACCGTAGTGAGTCAGCACAACAAATTGAAAGGGAGACGTCATGACCGGACCGTTAGAGGCGAGGCGAGCGATGGTGACGGGCGGCTCTCGTGGCATCGGCGCGGAGATCGTGCGACGGCTAGCCACCGACGGCGCCGCGGTCGCGTTCACCTATGGAGCATCGGCGGTGGAAGCGAAGAGGCTGGCCGCCGAAGTCGGCGCCGACGGCGGGACCGCAATTGGGATTCATGCCGACAGCGCGCAACCCGATGAGGTGATCAGATCGGTCGACGAGGCGGTCTCGGAACTGGGAGGGATTGACATTCTGGTAAACAACGCGGGCGTAGCGCACGTCGACAACATCGATACCTTTCCCATGGATCAGTTCGAGCGCTTGTTTGCGATCAACGTACGAGCCATGTTCACCGCCGTTCAGCGGGCACTGCTGCATATGGGCGGTGACGGTCGCATCATCAACATCGGCAGCATCAACGCCGATCGCGTACCGAGCCCGGGCCTTGCCGTCTACGCCATGACGAAGGGAGCTGTTGCTGGGCTGACCCGTGGACTGGCTCGCGAGCTCGGGCCACGCGGAATCACCGTGAACAATGTCCAGCCGGGGCCGATTGCCACCGACATGAACCCCGAGCAAGGCGAATTCGCTGATATATCACGGCAAGTAATGGCGCTGGGTCGCTACGGTCGTCCGAGCGACATCGCGAGTGTGGTGAGCTATCTGGCACGGCCAGAAACCGCGTACATCACCGGTGCCCATTGGAATGTCGACGGCGGATTCACGGTCTAGGCACCCGAAAGCGGTCACCAGGGCCGTCGACCACCTGGTCGCGCTGCTGGCGCTCGCCCACGCCTAGGGGTAACCCGTGGCCTATCAACCACGGGGCATGCCACCGGATCACTATGCTGAGTCAAGGCGTCGAAGAATACTAATCCGCGGTCAGACGTTCGTCTTCCGACCGCGTCAGTGGTCAATGCCGGCCCTCTGGAATGGTCTAGAACTACCTCCCAGGGGCCGGGCTGAGGGACGTGACCGGGCTATGCCGGTTGAATGCAGACCTCGAGAGCCCCGCCCGCCGCTTGACGTCGACGGGGTTTACCAAGACGCCGTGCACCCGCACCAGCACATCGCGAGGCCGCAAGTCCGGCACCGCCACGGTGACGTCGGCCTGACCGTCGTCGAGGGTTGCGCCGGCGAACGCGCCCACCGCGGTCATCATGCTCATGGTGTTTCTCAAACTCCCCGACGCCGCAGTCTCATCCACCAGCCGGCGACCCGGCCGCCGCTGCGTGTCCGGCCTTCCTCGATGACTAGTAGCGTATCGAACTGCTCGTGGCGGTCGGCTGGTGCCGCACCATCTGCACGTGTGCAACGGACTCGATCTGGCTGTCGAGGGCTGGATGCGGCCCTGGCCGTCACGCTGAGCGGCGGTTGCGGCCCAGCGCCGGGTGCTGATTGACCAATAGTGACATCAGCAGGCGCCTCGGAAGTGCTTGCACCACAAAGGTGCTCGGGAGGTTAGGCAGGCCGGCAATCACGGTGCCCCGGTCGGCGGCGAGGTCGTCGATGCCCACCTTTGCGACGTCACGCGACGGCATCCACAGAACCCTCGGGAACGCGGCGGCGAACGAACGCTCATCCATTCCAGCGGCCTTCAGGAACCCCGTGCGCACCGGGCTCCGGGCACAACGTGGCGACGGTGACCCCGGTGCCCGCCAGTGTCCGCGCGCACCCCTTCGGTGTAGGTGTGCAGGAACGCCTTGGTAGCGGCGTAACCGGACTGCCCGGGAACGGATGGACGCCCGCGGTCGAGCCGACGTTGAGGATGGCGCCCCCACCACGGGGCACCATCTGCTGCACAGCGATCTCGTCGGCCACCGGCGACTTGACCATCGCGCCGATGGTGCCAATGCCGGCGTTGTCGACCAGGACATCGACGGTCAGCCCGCGTTCGGCGATGTGGTCGAACAGGCGCGCCCGCGCATCAGGGTCGGCGACGTCGCATGAGGTCGTCTCGACGCGAACGTCTTTCAACTCGTCGGCCAGGTCGCGCAGCTTGTCTTCGCGACGGGCGAGGAGCGTGACGCCGTGGCCCCGTGCGGCGAGCTCCCATGCCAGGTCCGCGCCGATACCGGAGGATGCCCCGGTGACGACGACGGCGGTCGTGGTCGGCGACGGTTGCGGAAGGGCCATGGCGTCGAGCTTGTGCATCTCGGGGTGTCCGGCGGCGCCGCCGGACACGAAAAAGCCCGGCCCCGCGAACGGGACCGGGCCTTCTCGAAACTGGACTCAGAAGTCCATACCGCCCATGCCACCGGTCGGGTCGCCGGCGGGTGCGGCGGCCTTCTCCGGCTTGTCGGCGACGACGGCCTCGGTGGTGAGGAACAGCGCCGCGATCGAGGCTGCGTTCTGCAGCGCCGAGCGGGTCACCTTCACCGGGTCGGCCACGCCGGCGGCGAGCAGATCCTCGTACTCACCGGTCGCGGCGTTCAGGCCGGTGCCCTTGTCGGCGTTGCGGACCTTCTCGGCCACGACGCCCGGCTCCAGACCACCGTTGAAGGCGATCTGCTTCAGCGGAGCCTCGAGCGCGACGCGCACGATGTTGGCACCGGTGGCCTCGTCACCGGAGAGCTTGAGCTCCTCGAGCGACGGGGCGGCCTGCAGCAGGGCCACGCCGCCACCGGCGACGATGCCCTCCTCGACGGCGGCCTTGGCGTTGCGCACGGCATCCTCGATGCGGTGCTTGCGCTCCTTGAGCTCCACCTCGGTGGCGGCGCCGGCCTTGATCACCGCAACACCGCCGGCCAGCTTGGCCAGGCGCTCCTGCAGCTTCTCGCGGTCGTAGTCGGAGTCGCTGTTCTCGATCTCGGCGCGGATCTGCGCGACGCGGCCCTGGATGGCCTCGGCGTCACCGGCACCCTCGACGATCGTGGTCTCGTCCTTGGTCACGACGACCTTGCGGGCGCGGCCCAGCAGCGAGACGTCGGCGGTCTCCAGGGACAGGCCGACCTCTTCGCTGATGACCTGGCCACCGGTGAGGATCGCCATGTCCTGCAGCATCGCCTTGCGGCGGTCACCGAAGCCCGGAGCCTTGACGGCGACGGACTTGAAGGTGCCGCGGATCTTGTTGACCACCAGGGTCGACAGGGCTTCGCCCTCGACGTCCTCGGCGATGATCAGCAGCGGCTTGCCGGACTGGATGACCTTCTCCAGCAACGGCAGCAGGTCCTTGACGGTCGAGACCTTCGACGACACGAGCAGGATGTACGGATCCTCGAGGACCGCTTCCTGACGCTCGGCGTCGGTCACGAAGTAACCCGAGATGTAGCCCTTGTCGAAGCGCATACCCTCGGTGAGCTCGAGCTGAAGGCCGAAGGTGTTGGACTCCTCGACCGTGATGACGCCCTCGTTGCCGACCTTGTCCATGGCCTCGGCGATCAGGTCGCCGATGGACTGGTCACCGGCGGAGATGCCGGCGGTCGCCGCGATCTGCTCCTTCGTCTCGACCTCTTTGGCCGACTTCAGCAGCGTCTCGGTGACCTTCTCGACGGCCTTCTCGATGCCGCGCTTCAGGCCCAGCGGGTTGGCGCCGGCGGCCACGTTGCGCAGACCCTCACGCACGAGCGCCTGGGCGAGCACGGTCGCGGTGGTGGTGCCGTCACCCGCGACGTCGTCGGTCTTCTTGGCGACCTCTTTGACCAGCTCGGCGCCGATCTTCTCGTACGGGTCCTCCAGCTCGATCTCCTTGGCGATGGACACACCATCGTTGGTGATCGTGGGGGCGCCCCACTTCTTCTCCAGGACGACGTTGCGACCCTTGGGGCCCAACGTCACCTTTACCGCGTCGGCGAGGCTGTTGAGGCCCCGCTCGAGGCCGCGACGGGCCTCTTCGTCGTACGCAATTGTCTTGGCCATTGCGAAGGTTTCCTCCGATAACGGATGCACGTTCTCGTCGGTCGGGTCCAGTGCCCGCGACGGACGGCTTGGGTGTGCCCCGCAGGTGCGGACCCTCGCCTCACCGTCCCGACCTAGCACTCACCGGTCGCGAGTGCCAATTGCATTCTTAGCACTCGACCAGGGAGAGTGCAAGGCATCACCCCTCCGCGCGCGGAGGACGCAAACCGTCCGTCACCACGGCCGTCGCGCGCGCGGCGACATCCGGCTCGTACACGCCGATGGCCTGACAACCCGCCATGATCGCCTTGAGCTCGGGCACACCGAGATCGGTTCGAACCGTACCCGCCCGCTGACCCGCGGCCAGCAGCTCGCCCAGCACCGCCCGTGCGGCGCGGTCCGCCTCGGGGGCGACGGTGTGGACGTCGATCCCCCGGCCCGCCAGCGCGTCGATGAGGACGTGGTCGGAGGCGCCCCACTCCAGCACCATCGCCCGCAGGAACGCGAACAACGCCTCACCGGGGTCACCGGACGACAGCAGCTGCCTGCCACGGTCGGACATCTCCTGCAGCCGGTGTTCGACGACCGCCGCGTAGAGCGCCTCCTTCGTCGGGAAGTGCCGGTAGATCGTGCCGGCACCGACGCCGGCGCGCCGGGCGATCTCGTCCACCGGCACGGTCAGCCCCTCGGACGCGAACGTCTCGTAGGCGACCCGCAGCACGCGGTCCCGGTTGCGAACCGCATCGGCGCGCAGCGGTCGGACCCGGCTGACGTTCCCGGCCATATCCCTCCGCTCTTTCTGGGAATCATGGAAACGGAGCGGTCGTTCCGTATAGTGACAACCAACCGGAACGCAAGCTCCGCTTTATTGTAGGAGGAAACATGTCGAAGTGGACCACCGCCGACATCCCGAGCCAGTCCGGCCGCACCGCGGTCGTCACGGGCGCCAACACCGGCCTGGGCCTGGCCACCGCTGAAGCGCTGGCGGCGCACGGTGCCCACGTCGTCCTCGCGGTACGCGACACCACGAAGGGCACCCGGGCCGCCGACCAGATCAGGACGGCCCACCCCGACGCCGCGGTGACCGTGCAGAGCCTCGACCTCGGCTCGCTGCGCTCGGTCCGCACGGCCGCCGACGAACTCAACGCCGCCTTCCCGCGGATCGACCTGCTGATCAACAACGCCGGGGTGATGTACCCGCCGAAGCAGACGACCGAGGACGGGTTCGAGCTCGCCTTCGGCACCAACCACCTCGGCCACTTCGCGCTCACCGGGCTGCTGCTCCAGAACGTGCTGGCGGCGCCGAAAGCGCGGGTCGTGACGGTCAGCAGCCAGGGCCACCGCATCCAGGCCGCGATCCACTTCGACGATCTGCAGTGGGAGCGCCGATACAGCCGCGTCGGCGCCTACGGACAGTCGAAGCTGGCCAATCTGTTGTTCACCCACGAGCTGCAGCGCCGCCTCGACTCCCGGGACACCATCGCGGTCGCCGCGCACCCCGGGGTGTCCAACACCGAACTGATGCGCCACCTGCATCTGCCGTCGGCCGTCAACCCGCTGGTCGGCCTCCTGACCCAGAGCGCGTCGATGGGGGCGCTGCCGACCCTGCGCGCCGCGACCGACCCCACCGTGCGGGGCGGCCAGTACTACGGGCCGAGCGGGTTGGGCGAGATCCGTGGCTATCCCGAGCTCGTCGAGTCGAGCGCGCAGTCGCACGACGAGGCGCTGGCGCGCCGGCTGTGGACGGTGTCCGAAGAGCTCACCGGAGTGACATTCCCGCTCTAGGCTGCACCCTGTGTCCCTGGTCGTGCCGCCCTATCCGCCGCCGCGCTACACCGAGGACGAACCGGAGGTCAGCGCGTGGCTCAAACGCGGTGACGAACCGCCGGACTACGAGTCCTTCGGGCTGGTGAAGTACCACTACCTGGCCAACCAGCAGGCCACGAACGGCGACTACGGCCTCTACCGCGTCGAGATCGCCCCGCAAGGCGGCGGACCGGGCCCGCACTTCCACCGCGCCATGAGCGAGGCGTTCTTCGTGCTCTCCGGCACGATCCGGCTCTACGACGGCACCCACTGGGTCGATGGCAACCGCAACGACTTCCTCTACGTGCCGCCGGGCGGTGTCCACGGCTTTCGCAACGAGGCCGACGAACCCGCCGCCATCCTGATGCTGTTCGCGCCGGGGGCGCCGCGCGAGCACTACTTCGAAGGGATGGCGCAGCTCGGCGAGATGACCGACGAGGAGCGCCGCGAGTGGTTCGTCAAGAACGACAACTACTTCGTCGAGTGACGTAGGCGCGCGGCCAGGTAGGGCGCCGTCCTGCTGCGTTCGGCGGCGCCGACCTCGCGCGGCGGGCCCGCGGCGACCACCTGCCCGCCGTCGGCGCCCGCGCCGGGACCGAGGTCGACGACCCAGTCCGAGCCCGCCACCATCCGCATGTCGTGTTCGGCCACCACGACGGTGTTGCCCGCGTCGACCAGCCGGTGCAGTTGCGCGTCGAGCAGATCCACGTCGGATGGGTGCAGCCCCGTGGTGGGCTCGTCGAGCACGTAGAGCGTGTGCCCGCGCCGCGGCCGCTGCAGCTCCGAGGCCAGTTTGATGCGCTGCGCCTCCCCGCCGGACAGTTCGGTCGCCGGCTGGCCCAGCCGCAGATAACCGAGTCCCACCTCACGCAACGTCGTCAGGCTGCGTGCCGCGCCCGCGATGTCGGCGAGGAACTCCGACGCCTCGTCGACGGTCATCGCCAGCACATCGGCGATCGTGCGGCCGCGGTAGCGGACCCCGAGGGTGGCCTCGTTGTAGCGGGCGCCGTGGCACGTCGGGCAGACGCCGTAGGTGCCGGGCAGGAACAGCAGTTCGACCGACACGAAACCCTCGCCCTGACACGTCGGGCACCGGCCCTCGGCGACGTTGAAGGAGAACCGGCCGGCCGTCCAGCCGCGCCGGCGGGCCGCGGGCGTCGCCGCGAACTCGCGCCGGACCGCGTCGAACAGTCCGGTATAGGTGGCCAGGGTCGAGCGCGGGGTGCGGCCGATCGGCCGCTGGTCGACAGCCACCAGCCGGGTGATCGCCTCGACACCCTCGGCGCTCACCCCGATCGACGCATCGTGGTCGACGTCGACGATCTCGGTGTCGGAGTCCTCGGTGTCGGCATCGGTGTCCGGCGGGGACGCCGCCCGGCCAAGGTGGCGGTTCACCACATCGCCGAGGACCTTCACCACCAGTGTCGACTTCCCCGAACCCGACACCCCGGTGACCGCGGTGAGCACACCCAGCGGCAGGTCGACGTCCACGTCGCGCAGGTTGTGATACGAAATGCCCCGCATCCGCAGAACGCCCGACGGGGTGCGAGGTGACCGCTGCGCCGACGGCGCGGAGTCGAAAAGGTAACGGCCCGTGACCGATTCGCCGACCTCGGCGAGGCCGGGGACCGGCCCGCTGTAGAGGATCCGGCCGCCGTGCTCACCGGCCCCCGGCCCGACGTCGACGATCCAGTCGGCGCGCCGCACCACGTCCATGTCGTGCTCGACGACGAACACCGAATTGCCCGCACGCCGCAAGCGGTCCAGCACGTCGAGCAGCGGTTCGGCGTCGGCGGGATGCAGCCCCGCCGACGGCTCGTCGAGCACGTAGAGCACCCCGAACAGGCCCGCGCGCAACTGGGTGGCCAATCGCAGGCGCTGCAGTTCGCCCGGCGAGACGGTCGGTGTGCGCCGGTTGAGCGTCAGATACCCCAGACCGAGGTCGACGAGCACCTGGATGCGGGCGACGAGGTCGGCGGCGATCATCGTGGCCACCTCGGTGAGCTCACCGGACGCCGTCGACTCGAACGCCGCGGCCGCATCGGTGCGTGCGGCGACCGGGCGCAGCACGTCGGCGAGTTCGGCCAGCGGCATCGCCACGTAGTCGGCGATCGTGCGGCCCGCGAACGTGACGGTCAACGCCTCCGGACGTAGCCCCGACCCACCGCACGTCCCGCAGTCGACACTGTTGACGTACTGCAGCACCCGGCGGCGCATCGTCGCGCTCTGCGAGTTGGCCAGGGTGTGCCGGACGTGGCGTTCGGCACTGGAGAAGGTTCCGTTGTAGTAGTAGTCGGCGGTGACGGGGTGCCGGCCCGGATCGATCTCGACGGTCGGCTGCTCGTCGGTGAACAGGATCCAATCCCGTTGCCGCTTCGGCAGTCTGCGCCATGGTTTGTCGATGTCGTAGCCGAGCGTGATGAGGATGTCCCGCAGGTTCTGACCCTGCCACGCCCCCGGCCAGGCCGCGACGGCGCCCTGCCGGATGGTCAGGGACGGATCGGGGACCAGCGTCTCCTCCGTCACCTCGTGGATCCGGCCGAGCCCGTGGCAGCGCGGACACGCACCGACGGCGGTGTTCGGGGAGAAGGCATCGGAGTCCAGCCGTTCGGTGGCCCCTGCCGGGTACGTCCCGGCGCGCGAGAACAACATCCTCAGCAGATTCGACAGCGTCGTAACGGTGCCCACCGTCGACCGTGACGTCGCCGTTCCCCTCCGCTGCTGCAGCGCCACCGCGGGCGGCAACCCGGTGATGTCGTCGACCTTCGGCGCACCGGCAGGCAGCAGCAGCCGCCGGGCGTACGGGGCGACCGACTCGAAGTACCGGCGTTGCGCCTCGGCGTAGATCGTCCCGAACGCCAACGACGACTTCCCGGACCCCGAGATCCCGGTGAACGCCACCAGCGCGTCCCTCGGCGCGGCGACGTCCACTCCCTTGAGGTTGTGCACGCGCGTACCGAATACTCGGACGCACGGATCGTGTTCGTCGCTCGCGGGGTCGGACGGTGCCGTCATGGTGGGCAGAAGCGTACCCACGATGGGGACGCCCACGCAGAGCGTTTGCTATGCCCGGCGACACACCGGCCGCCGACCGGCCCGCGCACGGGGCAGCGAAGCGCCCGGTGGCGTCCCGCGGAGCGGGCGACACACCGAGTGTCCGGCGACGCGCCATGCGGATATGCGCGGCCGGAATCCGTTGCGCTAGGCTGTGTCCGATCAGTGAGGAGTCTTTGGGTGCGGGCATTTGCGGCGCCCGACACCCAGGCTTTGCGAAGCTGGCAGCGTCGGGCATTGGTGAAGTATCTTGGTGCCAAACCGCGCGATTTTCTGGCGGTCGCCACCCCCGGCGCAGGTAAGACCACGTTTGCCCTGCGCATCGCGGCCGAACTGCTGGCCGACGGAACGGTCGAGCAGGTCACGATCGTGGTGCCGACCGAACACCTCAAGATCCAGTGGGCGTCGGCGGCCGCCCGGATCGGCATCGCGCTGGACCCGAAGTTCAGCAACTCGAACTCGCAGACGTCCTCGGAGTACCACGGGGTCGTCATCACCTACGCCCAGGTGGCCTCCCATCCGACCCGCCACCGCGTCCGCACGGAGAACCGCCGCACCCTGGTCATCTTCGACGAGATCCACCACGGCGGTGACGCCAAGTCGTGGGGTGAGGCGATGCGCGAGGCGTTCAGCGACGCCACCCGCCGTCTGTCGCTGACCGGGACACCGTTCCGCAGCGACGACAGCCCGATCCCGTTCGTCTCCTACGTGCCGGACGCCGAGGGTTTGCTGCGTTCGGAGGCCGACCACACCTACGGCTACGCCGACGCGCTGGCCGACGGCGTCGTGCGACCGGTCATCTTCCTCGCCTACTCGGGTGAGGCGCGCTGGCGCAGCAGCGCCGGCGAGGAGCACGCCGCCCGCCTCGGCGAACCGCTGAACGCCGAGCAGACCGCGCGGGCGTGGCGCACGGTCCTCGACGCCAACGGCGAATGGATCCCCGCGGTACTCAAGGCCGCCGACACCCGGCTGCACCAGTTGCGCGCCGGCGGGATGCCCGATGCCGGCGCGATGATCATCGCCACCGACCAGACCGCCGCCCGCCAGTACGCGGCGGTGCTGAGGAAGATGACGGGCGAGGAGCCGACGGTCGTGCTCTCCGACGACCCGGGCGCATCGGCCCGGATCGCCGAGTACTCCGCGGGCACCAGCCCCTGGCTGGTGGCGGTGCGCATGGTGTCCGAGGGCGTGGACGTGCCGCGGCTGGCGGTCGGCGTGTACGCGACCAGCGCCTCGACACCGCTGTTCTTCGCACAGGCGATCGGCCGCTTCGTACGCTCGCGGCGCCCCGGTGAGACCGCCAGCATTTTCGTGCCGTCGGTGCCGACGCTGCTCGACCTCGCCAGCCAGATGGAAGCGCAGCGCAACCATGTGCTGGGCAAACCGCACCGCGAGTCGATGGGTGACGAGGAGCTGATCGAACGCCGGCGCAGCGAGCCCACGGAGGAGGACCGCGGATTCGAATCCCTCGGCGCCAGCGCCGAACTGGATCAGGTGATCTTCGACGGGTCGTCCTTCGGTACGGCGACCCCGGCGGGCAGTGAGGAGGAGGCCGACTACCTCGGCATCCCGGGTCTGCTCGACGCCGACCAGATGCGAGACCTGTTGCGACGCAGGCAGGAAGAACAACTCACCCGGCGTACCGCCTCCGGCGAGCCGCCTCCGGTCACACCCTACGGCCAACTCCGCGAGCTGCGTGCCGAACTCAACACCCTGGTATCGCTGGCGCATCACCGGCTCAACAAACCGCACGGCTGGATCCACAACGAACTGCGCCGGATCTGTGGTGGGCCACCGGTCGCCGCAGCGACGTCGGAGCAGTTGCAGGCCCGCATCGCGGCGGTGCGCACACTCAAGGCCTGACGCCCGCAGGGGCCGTTGACGATGGAAGCAGTGCCGTTCGGCGGCACTGTCATCGGGCTCTCGAAGACTTACAGTCGGTCTACGCGGGAGCGGGGGTTTGCGATGAACGGGGTTGTCCGCACGGGGTACCGGCGATGGTCACACTCGCTGAGTACTCGCGGCTAGTCTCGGCGATCCACGCCGCCGCCGTCACACCGGAGCACTGGGTCGACGCGATGGCCGCGGTGCGCGAGATCTTCGACGGCACGTCCGGGGCGGACCTCATCACCGGCCCGAACCGCGAGATGACGCGGGGCAGCATGCCGGCTGAGGCCAGGCAGGCCTACAACGGGTACTACCGCCGGTTCGACTACGTCCTCGACGCGGTCGACCGCAGCCCTGTCGGCCTCATCCACTGCGGACGGACCCTCGTCGACCTCGACCGGCGCTCGGAGTTCCATGCCGACTGGATCCGGCCCAACCACATGGATGACGGCGTGTTCGTCCGGTTGGCCGGCGGTGAGCGACCCGCGTGCTTCGTCATCGCCGATCGCCGCCGCGACGAGCCGTTCCTCACCGTCGAGCGCACCGAGCTCGTCACCGCACTCATCCCCCACCTGCAGCAGGCTCTGCGCACCGAGAAGCACCTCGAGGACCTCAGACGTGATGCCGGTGACCTCGCGTCGGCGATCGACTGCATGCGTCAGGCCGTGCTCGTGGTGGGGCGGGATGCCGCTGTGGTGCACTGCAATTCGGCGGCCGCGCTGCTCCTGCACCGCGCGGACGGTCTGATGGTCCGATCCGGACGGCTGCGGGCGTCCCGATCCGAGGTGGACTGCGCCGTGCAGCGCGCGGTGGCGGACGCGCTCGGAGTCGCCGACGGTGCGGTGCGCAGCGGTGCCTCCGTGTTGTGTCCCCGTCCGTCGGGCGAACGGGCCTACGTCGCCCACACGTTCCCGTTCGCTGCCGACGCGCGCCACGACAGGTTCGAACCGCGGGCGCTGATCGTGATCGCCGACCCCGGCAACCGGCCGCAGCCGCCGAAAGAGATGCTGCGCAAGCTGTTCGGTCTGACCAATGGGGAATCCGACGTCGCGCTGCGGGTGGCGCGCGGTCAGGGACTGGCACCGATCTCCGAGGACCTGTCGGTGTCGGTGGCGACGGTCAAGACCCACCTGCAGCACGTCTTCGACAAGACCGACACGCACCGTCAGGCCGAACTGGTCCGCCTGCTCACTGCGCTGCTGCCGTGAGAACCGGTGTCCCGGTGTCGGATACCCGTCCGCGCCGCCGCGCCCGCGCGACGCGTATGACGAACGCCGGGGGCAGCAGCGATCCCGGCGGCACGTAGCACGTGTTCGGTGTAGGCGTTCGTCAGCCGCATCGACAGCGAGGGCCTGCCCTGCACCTCGGGGAGGGCGAGGTCGGAGCCGACCGCGGTCTGCCAGGCCACCCGGACCGGTTTGGCGGCGGCCCGGAAGAAGCGGCGCGGCAGGTCCACATCGCCGGCGCGCAGACACTGGCCGAGGATCGTCGCCTCGATCGCCGCAACCGTCATCCCCTGCCCGTAGACCGGGTTGAAACTGCACACGGCGTCGCCGATGACCACGAAACCCTCCGGCAGCCGGGCCATCTTGTCGTAACGCCGCCAGCGGTTGCTCGGATACTGGTGCACGCTGACACCGGCCAGCGGTTCGGCCGCCCGAGCCGCGGCAGCGCGTATGCCGGCGCGATGCCCTCACCGAAGTCGAGCAGTTCGGTCGGTGTGGTCGGCGGGCGGATCGGACGAAACCGCGCGGACGTCCGTCGAGCACGGTCACCCGGGGCAGCGCGAGCACCCAGCGGCGCACGTGCCGTTCGAGCAGCGGCCGGCGAAGCTGATGTCGAACTTCGACAGATCTCCGTCGTCCCACCGGTGCGCACCCGCCTCGACGAGTTCGTCGAGGTATCCCGGGAACAGCTCATCGAGGATCTGCGCACACCGGGCGAGCAGGGCGTGCGGTTGACAGCCCTGCGGAACCCCCTTGCGAGCCACCGCCTCGTCGGTCAGCACGTCGCGCTCGACCACCGTGACCCGGTCGTAGTGGTCCGTCAAGACCCGGGCTGCCAGCAGTCCTGCCATGCTGGCCCCGCATACCACCGCGTGTTCACCGACTTTCGGCATCGCTGACTCCTCCCCGTGGCGCCCCCTCGGGTCACCACACAATCACCGGGAGGGGATGTCGCGCCTCAGCCGAACGATTGAATTCGGCTGCGGGACCGGGTGAACCGTCGCGCTGTCAGAGGCCGAGCAGACCGGGCAGACCCGCGACCGAGTCGATGACGTGATTGGGCTGCATGGCGAATTCGTCGGCCGCCCAGCGGTCCAGCGTGTCCTGACGGAACTTGCCCGTGCGCACCAGCACACCGGTCATCCCGACCACCTGACCCGCCAGCACGTCGTTGTTCAGATCGTCACCGACCATGTACATCTCGTCGGGGTCGACGCCGAGTCGGCTCGCCGCGGCCAGAAACCCTTCAGGTGCGGGTTTCCCGACCGCGGTGGCCTTGCGACCCGACGTCTCCTCCATGCCGATCAGATACATCCCGGTGTCGATGCGCAGACCGTCGGCGGTGTTCCACGACGTGCTGCGGTGCATCGCGACCACCGGCACCCCGCGCGCCATCCAGTCGTAGACCCAACTCAGGGTCAGGTGGTCGTATTCGGGACCGGCACCGCCGAGCAGCACCACGTCCGGTGTCTCCGGCGGGTGCCCCGGACCGAACTCACCGGCGTACACCAGGTCGACGCCGGGCATGTCCTCACCGATCCGGCCGCTGTTGACCAGGAAGCACCGCGCGCCCGGGTATCGGTCGCGGACGTATTCGGCCGTGAGCACCGCCGCGGTGATGACCTCGTCGGCGCTCACCTGCATCCCCGCCTCGACGAGCAGGTCCGCGATCTGCTTGCGCGTTTTGGTGGTGGTGTTCGTCAGATAGGACCGGGCCACCTGGTGTTCGGTGAGCACGCGCAAGGTCTCCGCGGCACCCTCGATCGGCCGCCACGACGTCACCAGCACGCCATCGATGTCGAAGAGCACCCCACCGATCGCCATGCGCCGACAGTAAACGGCGACGGACGACGCGCAACTCGGACCCGGTCAACGACGAGCCCAGGGCACGTCCCTCAGCCACGGCGACGCCTGCGCGGCGATCGACCACGCGAGGTCCGCCGGAACGTCGATGACGCGATAGGCCTTCTCCCCCGCGGCGGTCGCGGCGATCAGCGTCGCCACCCCGGACCGCCTCTGGAAGAACGACTGCCGCACGGTCCACCCGATGATGCCAGGACCCGCGATGCAGTCGCGGCGGCGCTCCACGCTGCCTGCGCGCGCCACCAGCCAGCCGTTCCCGACGCGGTGGCCGAGCGAGCGGACCCGGTCGGCGGCCAGCAGCGCGCAGACCGTCGTCAGCGCCACCCACAGCAGCCACGCCCAGACGGGCGGCGCCGCCCACACACTGAGTACCAGCAGCGCCACCCCGACCGCCGCGGGAACGATCAGCCCCCGGGTCCACCGTCGGCGCGCCGCGGCCGGACCGTGGCCGTGCAGCGGTCCGGTGACCTCCTCCCGGGCGGCGATGAGATCGCTCAGCACCGCCCTGGCGGTCGCCGCCGGACACGGCGGCAACAGCAGCGACGCCTCGCCCGCACCGCCCACCCCGGTCATGACGGCGTCCAGCCGGGCCCCACCGAACATCCGCACCACCAGCGGTTCGCGCAACGTGCCGCCCCGCAACCGGCGCATGTCGTAGGTGTGCTCCTGCCGTCGCACCAGGCCGTGTTCGAGATGCAGCACTCCGGCGTTCCCGGCGTCGTCCCGTTGGACCAGCAGCAGGTTGCCGTAGGTCAGGAGCGATCGCAGTACCGACAGCACCACCGACGCGACGAGCACGAGGGTCACGGCGGCGGCGACGGTCGCGGCGATCCCGAATCGTTGCGCGGCATCGCGCCCGCCCTCGGCGAGCGCCGAATCCCGAAGCAGCACACCGGCACCCGCCTGATACAGCAGACCGGCCGCGGCGGCGATCATCGCCAGGCCGGTGAAACTGAGCGGACTGTATCGCAGCCACGCGGGCTCCCATCGGGCCAGCACCCGGCCCGGCCGTTCGCTGTCGGCCGCGACGGTCAGCGATCCGGCCAGCAGCTCCGCTCGCAACCGCGGCACCTGACCGGCCTCGACCGCGTCCAGGGCGAAACCCTCGTCACCGCGCGCCTCCTGCCCGGTGCTCACCCGCAGCACCGTCAGGCCGAGCAACCGGTGCAGCAGCCGGGCATCGGTGGACACCGACCGGATCCTGTTGCGGGGCACCGACAGGACGCGGCGCTGCAGGACGCCCGCCCGCAGCTGGACCTCCTCGGCGTCGATGCGGTACGAGGTGGTGAACCACCGCGCGATCCCGACACCGACCGTCACCACCAGCGCGGCAACCGCCCACAGCGGGTTTCCGGTCGCCGAACCCAGCACCACGGACCCGATCAGCACCGGGACCTGCCGCAGCACCTCGTGTACCGGGTGCACCAGCAGCATGCGCGGGCTCAGCCGCAGCCACTGCGGGGCGGGCGCCGTCACGTCGCATCCTGTTCGCCGAGTGCGGCGATGTCGGTGAGCTGCGCGACGATCCGTTCGGCGACCGGGGCGTCGAGCGCGACGATCCGCACGGCCCCGGCCGACGACGCCGTCGTCACGGTGACGGTGGCCAGTCCGAACAACCGGTCGAGCGGGCCCCGCGCGGTGTCGACCGTCTGCACCCGGGAGATCGGGGCGATCCGCCGCTCCTGCACCAGCCAGCCGGTGCGGGTGTAGACGGCGCGCGCGTCGACGTCCCAGCGGTGCACCCGATACCGCCACACCGGCACGATCCCGACGAACAGCACGACGCCGAGCACCGTGCCCACCGCGGCCAGCAGGTGCAGCCACCGCGGCGACGGGTCCGCCAGCCACCAGGCCACCTGCGCCGCCACGAGGGCCGCCCAGGGCAGGGCCGCCGACGTCGCCCACAGCAGCGGCGCCTTGGCGCTGGGTCGGTGCTGCGGGTCCGCCAGTACGACACTGTCCATGGGTCGAGCATGGCGCATCTTCAGTAGGGTTTCGGCCATGACCACATGGACTGCCGCCGATGTGCCCGACCAGGAGGGCCGCGTCGCCGTCATCACCGGCGCCAACACCGGGATCGGCTACGAGGCGGCGGCGGTGCTGGCGGGCAAGGGCGCCCATGTGGTGCTCGCCGTGCGCAACACCGACAAGGGCCGGGCCGCGGCGGAGCGGATCCACGCCTCGGCGCCGCACGCGGACGTCAGCGTCCGCGAACTGGACCTGACCTCCCTGGACAGCATCCGTGCGGCGTCGGACGAACTGCGCGCCGACTACCCGCGCATCGATCTGCTGATCAACAACGCCGGGGTGATGATGACGCCCAAGGGCGTCACCAAGGACGGATTCGAGCTGCAGCTCGGCACCAACCACCTCGGCCACTTCGCGCTGACCGGACAGCTTCTCGACAACATCCTTCCGGTCGAGGGTTCGCGGGTGGTGACGGTCAGCAGCAACGCCCACAAGTGGGGCCGGATCAACTTCGACGACCTGCAGTCCGAGCGCGGATACCAACGCATCAACGCCTACGGGCAGTCCAAACTGGCGAACCTGCTGTTCACCTACGAACTGGACCGCAGACTCTCGGCCAAGGGTGCGCCCACCATCGCCGTCGCCGCCCATCCCGGCACCTCGAGCACCGAGCTGACCCGCAATCTGTGGCCGGTGGCCCGCAGGCCCGTCGAACTCGTCTGGGGGCTGCTCTCCCAGACGCCGGAGATGGGCGCACTCCCCACGCTGCGCGCCGCGACCGACCCACAGGTGCGCGGCGGCGAGTACTTCGGCCCGGGCGGCCTGGGCGAGCAACGCGGCCACCCCAAGCGGGTGGAGTCCAACAGGAGTTCGCACGACGCGGAGGTCGCGCGGCGCCTGTGGACGGTGTCCGAGGAGCTCACCGGCGTCACCTTCCCGGTGTAGCGATGCGGACAGTCGAAGAGCACCAGCGTGTCGTCGCCGGGCTGATCGAACGCCGCCCGCCGGTCCGGCTGCCGATCTCCGAAACACTCGGCCTGACACTGGCCGAGGACATCGTCGCGCCGCTGTCGCTGCCCGGGTTCGACAACTCCGCGATGGACGGTTACGCCGTCATGGCCGAGGACGCGGCCGGCGCGAGCGAGGACCGGCCGGTGCTGTTGCCGGTGGTCGAGGACATCCCGGCCGGGCGCACCGATCCACTGGTGCTGCAGCCGGGCACCGCACACCGCATCATGACGGGCGCACCCCTGCCGCGCGGTGCGACGGCCGTGGTTCCGGTGGAGGCGACGAACGCGGCCACCGACACCGTCGCGATCCGCGCGGCCGCTCGACCCGGGCAGCACGTCCGCACCGCCGGTGAGGACGTCACGGCGGGGACCACGGTGCTGCGGTCGGGGGTCGCGCTCACTCCGGCGGCACTCGGTCTGGCCGCGGCGCTCGGACTCGGTGAGCTGTCGGTGATTCCGCGTCACCGGGTGCTGGTCATGTCGACGGGCACCGAACTCGTCGCCCCCGGCATGCCGCTGCAGCCGGGACAGATCTACGAGTCGAATGCGGTCATGCTGGCCGCCGCGATCCGCGAGGCCGGCGGTGAGGTCGTCGCCTCGCCGATGACCGGCGACGACGTCGACGCGTTCCGGGACACGCTGGGCCGCTACGCCGGCGAGGCCGATCTCGTCATCACCACGGGCGGGGTGAGCGCCGGGGCGTACGAGGTCGTCAAGGACGCACTGGGCGCCGGTGGGGTCGAGTTCACGAAGGTGGCCATGCAACCCGGGATGCCGCAGGGCGCGGGCCGCGTCGGCGGCACACCCGTCGTCACCCTGCCCGGCAACCCGGTCAGCGCGCTGGTCTCCTTCGAGGTGTTCCTGCGGGTGCCGCTGCGGGCGGCGATGGGCGTGGTCCAGCCGGAACGCCCGCGCCGCAACGCCGTGCTGACCGAGGATCTGACGTCGCCGCGCGGGAAACGCCAGTTCCGCCGCGGCGTCTTCGACCCGGGAACCGGGGAGGTGACGAGCTACGGCCCGCCGGCCTCGCACCACCTGCGCTGGCTGGCATCGGCCAACTGTCTGCTCGAGATCCCCGAAGACGTCAGCGAGCTGCCCGCCGGATCGCGGGTGGACATCTGGGACCTGAGCTAGCTTGTCCGACACCTCACGCACGTAGAATCCAGCCGATGGCCAGACGC
This sequence comes from Mycolicibacterium litorale, assembly GCF_014218295.1. The sequence continues at coordinate 685,845 of NZ_AP023287.1, read as the reverse complement.
CCCCGCACCGATGACCTGAGATCCGGCCCAGAGCGGTTCATGGCGCTGGTGAAGACCACCGTTCCGCCGGTACACCCGGCCGGCCTGCCGTTCATCGGCGCCGGCCTGGCATTGGCGGCAGCAGGCCGCCGCAACCGGTGGGTGCGCAACACCGGCCTGCTCGCCGCCGGCGCCAACGCCGCCTTCTTCCGGCATCCGCCACGGGTGCCACCGACGCGCCCCGATGTGGTCGTCGCCCCCGCCGACGGCCTCATCTGCCTGGTCGAGGAGGCCGAACCGCCCGCGGAGCTCGGTCTGCCCGCCCGGCCGGTCCCGCGGGTCAGCATCTTCCTGTCGATCTTCGACGCCCACGTCCAGCGCATCCCGATCAGCGGTGAGGTGGTGGCCGTGGCGCACCGCCCGGGTCTGTTCGGGTCGGCGGAGCTGGCGGCGGCCAGCGAGGACAACGAGCGCAACAGCGTCGTCATCCGCACCCCGTCGGGCGCCGAGGTGATCGCCGTGCAGATCGCCGGCCTGGTGGCCCGCCGCATCGTCTGCGACCTGACGCCCGGTGACAAGGTGAGCATCGGCGACACCTACGGGCTGATTCGCTACGGCTCGCGGCTGGACACCTACCTGCCCGAGGGCACCGAGGTCAAGGTGCTGCCGGGTCAGCGCGCCGTCGGCGGCGAGACGATCCTTGCGGAGCTGCCGTGATCCAGCCCCGCATCTCCAAACGCGTCGTCAGCCTGCGCATGCTGCCGAGTGCGATGACCGTCGCCGCGATCTGCCTCGGCCTGTCGTCGGTGAAGTTCGCGCTCGACGACCGCCCCACCGAGGCGATGGCGTTCCTGGCGGTCGCGGCGATCCTCGACGCCCTCGACGGGCGCATCGCCCGCATGCTCAACGCCACGTCGAAGATGGGCGAGGAGATCGACTCGCTCGCCGACGCGGTGAACTTCGGTGTGGCACCGGCGTTCATCATCTACGGCACCCTGCTGTCGCAGTCGCGCATCGGCTGGATCGTGGTGCTGCTGTACGCGGTGTGCATCGTACTGCGGCTGGCCCGCTACAACGCGATGCTCGCCGAGGATCTGCCCGCCTACACCAAGGAGTTCTTCGTCGGGATGCCCGCGCCCGCGGGCGCGATCGGCGCGATCGGTCCGCTGGCGGCGAAGATGCAGTTCGGCGACGGCTGGTGGACGTCGGAGGCCGCGGTCGTCATCTGGATGGTGGGCGTGTCACTACTGGTGGTGAGCACCATCCCCATGCGCAAGATCCACACCTTCTCGGTGCCGCCGAACATGGTGGCGCCGTTGCTGGCACTGCTGGCGATCGGCGTCGCGGCGTCGATCCTCTACGGCTACCTGGTGATCCTGGTGATCATCCTGGCCTACGTCATCCACATCCCGTTCGCGGTCCGGACGAACCGTTGGCTGGCGGCCCACCCCGAGACGTGGGAGGACCAACCGCGGCAGCGCCGGGCCATCCGCCGCGCCACCCGCCGCGAGATTCGCCAGATTCGGCGCACCCAACCGCACCGCCGGTCCATGGCCCGGCTGGGGCTGCGCAAACCCGGCCGTTGACGTGACCGAGACCGAGACGTTCGGCGAGGAACCGGGTCTGAGCCACCTGCGGCTCACGGCGCGGCTCAACACCTCGGCGCTCGACTCCCGGCGCGGGGTCGTGCGGCTGCACCCCGAGGTCATCGCCGCGCTCGGCATGCGCGAGTGGGATGCGGTGGCGCTCACCGGCGTCCGCACCACCGCCGCCGTGGTGGGCGTCGCGCCGCCGGGCACGCCGACGGGCACCGCGCTGCTCGACGACGTGACGCTGTCCAACGCCGGGTTGCGCGAGAACAGCAGCGTCATCGTGGCACCGGTGACGGTGCACGGCGCGCGGGCGGTGACGGTGTCGGGGTCGCGGCTCGCCACCACCTCGATCTCGCCGGCGACGTTGCGGCAGGCCCTGCTCGGCAAGGTGATGACGGTGGGCGACACCGTGTCCCTGCTCCCGCGCGATCTCGGCCCCGGCACGTCCACGTCGGCGGCGACGACGGCGCTGGCCTCCTCGGTCGGCATCACGTGGACCTCGGAGTTGCTGACCGTCACCAGCGTCGACCCGCCGGGCACGGTGAGCATCCAGCCGAATTCGTCGGTCACCTGGGGCGACGGGACCACCGCGGAGGCCGGCTCTCCGCCCGCCGCGGGTGACGACACGATCGGCCAGGCCACCGTCACGGAGCCGTCGAAGGAGGTGCCGGCGGTGAGCTACGACGATCTGAAGGGCCACCACAGCCAGGCCGGGCGGCTCGCCGAATGGCTCAAACTCTCGCTCGACGAGCCGTCGCTGCTCGAAACCCTCGGCGCGACGGCGAATCTCGGGGTCCTGGTGTCGGGGCCCGCCGGAGTCGGCAAGGCCACCCTGGTGCGGACCGTGTGCGCACAACGACGGGTCGTCGAACTGGACGGCCCGGAAGTCGGTGCGCTGCATGCCGAGGACCGGCTCAGGGCCGTGTCGTCGGCGGTGGCGACCGTGCGCGACGGCGGCGGCGTGCTGCTGATCACCGATGTCGACGCGCTGCTGCCCGCGACGCCCGAACCGGTGGGCACGCTGATCCTCACCGAACTGCGCACCGCCGTCGCCACACCCGGGGTTGCGTTCGTGGCGACGTCGGCCCGGCCCGACAGCGTCGACGCCCGCCTGCGCGACCCCGCCCTGTGCGACCGGGAACTCGGGCTGAGCCTGCCCGACGCCGCCACCCGCGGGCAACTGCTCGAGGTGCTGCTGCGCGGGGTGCCCGCCCAGGATCTGCAGCTCGACGAGATCGCCGGGCGCACACCGGGTTTCGTCGTCGCCGATCTGTGCGCCCTGGTGCGCGAGGCGGCACTGCGGGCGGCCGCGCGCGCGAGCGCCGACGGCGCACCGCCGCAACTGACCCAGGCCGATCTCACCGGGGCGCTCACCGTGATCCGCCCGCTGTCGAGATCGGCCACCGAAGAGGTGTCCGTGGGATCGGTGACGCTCGCCGACGTCGGCGACATGGCCGAGACGAAGCAGGCTCTGACCGAGGCGGTGCTGTGGCCGCTGCAGCACCCGGACACCTTCGAACGACTCGGCGTCGAACCGCCGCGCGGCGTGCTGCTCTACGGACCGCCCGGCTGCGGTAAGACGTTCGTGGTGCGGGCGCTGGCCAGTTCGGGGCGGCTGTCGGTGCACGCGGTCAAGGGCGCCGAGCTGATGGACAAATGGGTCGGTGCGTCGGAGAAGGCGGTGCGCGAACTGTTCCGCCGTGCCCGCGACTCGGCGCCCTCACTGGTGTTCCTCGACGAGATCGACGCGCTGGCGCCCCGGCGCGGACAGAGCTTCGACTCCGGGGTGACCGACCGCGTGGTCGCATCGCTGCTGACCGAACTCGACGGCATCGAACCGATGCGCAACGTCGTCGTGCTCGGCGCCACCAACCGGCCGGATCTGATCGACCCCGCGCTGCTGCGGCCGGGGCGGCTGGAGCGGCTGGTGTTCGTCGAACCGCCCGACGCCGAGGCGCGCCGCGAGATCCTGCGCACCGCGGGCAAGTCCATCCCCCTGGTCACCGAGGGCGAACAGGCCGTCGACCTCGACGCGCTGGCCGCCGACCTGGACGGCTACAGCGCCGCGGACTGCGTGGCACTGCTGCGCGAGGCCGCGATGACGGCGATGCGGCGGTCGATCGACGCCGCCGACGTCACGGCCGACGATGTCGCGGCGGCGCGCGAGGCGGTGCGGCCGTCGCTGGATCCGTTGCAGATCGACTCGTTGCGGGCCTTCGCCGAAGGCCGGTGACACCGCCGGAATACATCTTGACACTGACAAGTTCGAATGGGACAGTCGAACCATCGGATCTAGTCACCGTCAAGATCGGGAGGCATGATGACCGTCCCCACCACGGTGCGCGTCGGCAACGACGACCGCGAGCGCACCGCCGGCCTGCTCGGCCTCGCCCTGACCCAGGGCTACCTCGACATGGCCGACTACGAGCAACGCCTGCAGACCGCATTCGCCGCCCACACCGCTGCCGAGCTCCACGCCCTCACCGCCGACCTGCCGGTCGCCCTCCTGCGCCGCAACGACCCGGCGAGGCGGGCCGCGCTCCGCCGAGCCGCGAAACGCACCGTGCACTGGCACATGGCCGCCTACCTGACCATGGTCGTCATCGTCCTGACGGTGTGGCTTGCCGTGGGGTTGACCGCGGGCTCCTGGTACTTCTGGCCGGTCTGGCCGATCCTCGGCGCCGGTATCGGCGTGGTCGCCCACGCACTGCCGATGCGCTACGTCGGCGGATCCGTATGCGGACGCGTCACCGCTGAATCGATACCGCCGGCATGGCGTAGCCGGTGAACCGATCGCCGGTGTGCCGACGGGCCCGCCAGCAACCCACGTAGAATTGACACAATCCAAAGCAGCTGAGGCTGACACCCCGACCCCAATCAAGATCGGAGTGCCATGCTGGCCATCCTCTGTGCCCATGCGGTCGCGACCGCGTTGGCACCACTTCTGGTGGCCAGATGGGGACGTCTCGCGTTCTATCCGCTGGCGGTCGTCCCGCTGGTGTCGCTGGTCTGGGTAGCGCTGAACTGGCCCGAGCCCGGCGCCGCGCACACCGTCGACCTGGTCTGGCTGCCCGAGCTGTCGATGGACATCACGCTGCGGTTCGACACCCTGGCCGCGATCATGAGCGTGCTCGTGCTCGGCATCGGCGCACTCGTGCTGTTCTACTGCGGCACCTACTTCCACCACCGCGACGGCCACACCGAGAAACGGCTGCCCAGCTTCGCCGCCGAGATGGTGGCCTTCGCCGGCTCCATGTTCGGCCTCGTCATCAGCGACAACATGCTGATCCTGTACGTGTTCTGGGAGACGACGACGGTCCTGTCGTTCCTGCTGGTCGGCCACTACGCCGAGCGCGCGACGAGCCGCCGGGCCGCCACGCAGGCGTTGCTCGTCACCACCTTCGGCGGTCTGGCGATGCTGGTCGGCATCATCATCCTCGGCAACCTCTCGGGCACGTACCTGCTCTCCGAACTGGTCGCCGCACCACCGTCCGGCGTGGCCGCCGCCGTCGGGGTGGCGCTGATCCTGGTCGGTGCGCTGTCGAAGTCGGCCATCGTGCCGCTGCACTTCTGGCTGCCCGGGGCGATGGCCGCGCCCACCCCCGTCAGCGCGTACCTGCACGCTGCCGCCATGGTCAAGGCCGGTGTGTTCCTGGTGGCGCGGATGACCCCCGGCTTCGCCGACTCCCCGGTGTGGCGGCCGGTGATCATCACGCTCGGGCTGGCCACGATGCTGCTGGCCGGCTGGCGCGCGGTGCGCGAATACGACCTCAAGCTGATCCTGGCCTTCGGCACCGTCAGCCAACTCGGTCTCATCACGATCATGGTGGGCACCGGCGGCAAGGACATGATGCTGGCCGGGCTGGCCATGCTCGTCGCCCACGCGATGTTCAAGGCGTCGCTGTTCATGGTGGTGGGCGTCATCGACCACGCGACGGGCACCCGCGACATCCGACGGCTGGCCTGGCTCGGGGATCGCAGCAGACCGCTGCTGATCATCGCCGTCGGCGCGGTCGGGAGCATGGCGGCACTCCCGCCGTTCCTCGGCTTCGTCGCCAAAGAGGCCGATTTCGAGACGGTGTTGCACAGCGCCGCGCTCGGCCCGTTCGCCCCCTGGGTGCTCGCCGGGATCGTCCTCGGTTCGGTGTTCACGACGATCTACAGCCTGCGCTTCCTGTGGGGTGCGTTCAGCCGCAAAGGTCTGCACGAGCCGAGCGTGCGCGTCCGCGAGATGCACCATCCGTCGGCGGCGTTCCTGGCCGCGCCCGCCGTCCTCGCCGCCGCCGGTCTGGTCTCGGGTCTGTGGCCGGCACCGCTGGACGCGATCCTCGGCGACTACGCCGAAACCGTGCCCGGCGGCTCGGAGTACCACCTGGCCCTCTGGCACGGCCTGAACCTGCCGCTGCTGCTGTCGGTCGTGGTGATCGCGACCGGTATCGCGGCCTTCTTCGAACGCTCCAAACTGCGGCGCGCCCGGGTCGCCTACCTGCCGCTGGGCAATGCCGACCACGTCTACGACGCGCTCATCCGGGGACTGGACATGGTGTCGGTGCGGCTCACCGCGACCACGCAGCGCGGCTCGATCCCCGCCACCCAGTCGGTCATCCTCTGCACCCTCGTCGCCGTCCCGGCCGCCGCCCTCGCCCTCGGCGCGCGCGACCGCCCCGAATTCGCCCTGTGGGACTCCCCGTGGGTGGTGGTGGTCGGTCTGCTGATGCTGTCGGCGGCCATCGGCGCCGCCGCGATGCGCAACCGGCTGGCCGCCGTGCTGCTGATCGGCGTCACCGGCTACGGCTGCGGCGCCATCTTCGCGCTGCACGGCGCGCCGGATCTGGCGCTGACCCAGTTCCTCGTCGAGACGCTGGTGCTGGTCATCTTCGTGCTGGTGCTGCGCACCCTGCCCGCAGAAGCCGAGAAGGCCCACATCAACCACAAACGGCTGCCCCGCGCCCTGCTGTCGCTGGCGGTCGGCGTCACCGTGACGTCGCTGGCGGTGTACGCGATGGCCGCCCGCACCGGTGTCGGGATCGCCGAGCTGATCCCCGATGCGGCGTACTACCGCGGCGCCGGCTCGAACGCGGTGAACGTGCTGCTGGTCGACATCCGCGCCTGGGACACCATGGGCGAGATCTCGGTGCTGCTGGTTGCGGCCACCGGCGTCGCCTCGCTGGTGTTCCGCAATCGCCGCTTCGGCACCGCGCCGCGGGTGGCCGACGCCGGTCAGCCCGACATCGGGCGCATCGGCAGCTACGCCACCAGCCCGGCCGTCGGCGACATCACGTGGTTGCGCGGCAGTGAACTGCGCGATCCCCGCCATCGGTCGCTCGTACTCGAGGTCGCGACGCGCGTCATCTTCCCGCTCATCATGGTGCTGTCCGCGTACTTCTTCTTCGCCGGCCACAACACTCCCGGCGGCGGATTCGCCGGCGGCCTGACGGCGGGTCTGGCCCTGGTGCTGCGCTACCTCGCCGGCGGCCGGTACGAACTCGGCGAGACGCTGCCGCTGGACGCGGGCAAGATCCTCGGCGTCGGGCTCGCGCTGTCCGCGGGCACCGCGGTGACCTCACTGTTCCTCGGGGCACCCGTCCTGTCCTCGGCCGTCTTCGAATTCGACCTGCCGATCCTCGGCAGCGTCAAGCTGGTGACCGCATTGTTCTTCGATCTAGGGGTGTATCTGATCGTCGTCGGACTGGTTCTGGACGTACTGCGCAGCCTGGGCGCACAGGTGGACGTTGAGATGGCCCAGCCCTCGGGGCCGGGTACCTCGGCGGCGAAGGTGGGTGCGCGATGACGACCTTCCTCGTCCCCCTGATTCTGATCGGCGGCCTCACCAGTATCGGCGTCTATCTGCTCCTCGAACGCAACCTGACCCGGATGTTGTTGGGGCTGTTGTTGATCGGCAATGCCATCAATCTGCTCATCCTCACCGTGGCCGGACCGTCCGGCAATCCCCCGGTGCGGGGCCGCACCAGCGCCGACGAGACCACCACCGCGGATCCGTTGGCCCAGGGCATGATCCTCACCGCGATCGTCATCAGCATGGGGATCGCCGCGTTCGTCCTCGCACTCACCTACCGGTCCTACCGGCTGACCACCGCCGAGGACGTCGGCAACGATCCCGAGGACACCCGGGTGTCGGGGATGGCGGCCAGAGACGCCGCCGCCCTCGACGAGGACCGTCCGCCCGAACCCGATCTCGCGACGGACACCGACCTGCCCGACGAGCTCGACGCGCTGCCGGGCCGGGAGGGATCGCGGTGACGGCGCGGCGAGAAGTGAAGGCGGACCGCGCATGACAGTGGCTGCGGTGCTGACACCGCTGCCGGTGCTGATCCCGACACTCGCGGCGGCGCTCACCCTGTTCGCGGGCCGGCGCCCGGTGCTGCAGCGGGTGATCGCGCAGCTGTCGCTGGTCGCCGTCGTCGCGGTGTGCGCGGTCCTGGTCTACCTCACCGATCGCGACGGCACGATCGCGGTCCACGTCGGCGGGTGGGGTCAGAGTGTCCCGGGAATGGGGCCGCTCGGCATCACCCTGGTCGTCGACCGGTTGTCGGCGCTGATGCTGATGGTGTCGTCGATCGTGCTGTTGGCGGTGGTCGCCTACGCCATCGGCCAGGGCATCCGCGACGGGGACGGCCGTCAGCCGGTGTCGATCTTCCTGCCCACCTACCTGGTGCTGTCGGCGGGTGTGTGCACCGCATTCCTCGCCGGTGACCTGTTCAACCTGTACGTCGGGTTCGAGGTGCTGCTGTCCGCGAGCTTCGTGCTGCTCACCATCGGCGCGAGCGCCGAGCGGGTGCGGGCCGGGATCTCGTACGTGATGGTGTCGATGGTCTCGTCGCTGATCTTCCTGCTCGGCATCGGCCTGGTGTACGCCGCCACCGGCACCCTCAACATGGCCGAACTGGCCGTCCGCCTCGACGACATCTCCGAGGGCACGCGGATGGCGTTGTTCGCCGTGCTGCTGGTGGCGTTCGGGATCAAGGCCGCGGTGTTCCCGCTGTCGACATGGCTTCCCGACTCATACCCGACCGCCCCCGCACCGGTGACCGCGGTGTTCGCCGGCCTGCTGACGAAAGTCGGCGTGTACGCGATCATCCGGGCGCACTCGCTGCTGTTCCCCGGGGGCGGTCTGGACAAGGTGCTGCTGTGGGCGGCGTTGCTCACCATGATCATCGGGATCCTCGGCGCCATCGCGCAGAGCGACATCAAACGTCTGCTGTCGTTCACGCTCGTCAGCCACATCGGCTACATGGTGTTCGGCATCGCGTTGTCCAACCAGCTCGGCATGACCGGGGCCATCTACTACGTGGCCCACCACATCGTGGTGCAGACGACGCTGTTCCTCGTCGTCGGCCTGATCGAACGGCAGGCCGGCGCGTCGACGATGACACGCCTGGGCGGGCTGGCCGCGGCGAGCCCGCTGCTGGCGTTCGTCTTCGTCGTCCCGGCCTTGAATCTCGGTGGTATCCCGCCGTTCTCCGGGTTCATCGGCAAGGTGGCGTTGATGGAGGCCGGCGCCGCGAACGGATCGCCACTGGCGTGGGCGCTGGTGGCGGGCGGCGTGGTCACGAGCCTGCTGACGCTGTACGTGGTGGCGCGGGTGTGGACGAAGGCGTTCTGGCGCTCACGTGAGGACGCTCCCGAAGGTCACCTGTCCTCCACCGCGCCGGCGGCGTTGCTCGACGACACCGCCGAATCGGAGGACATTCAGTTCGTCGACCGCGACCATGTGGGCCGGATGCCCGCGGGCATGCTGGTGCCGACCGGTGCGCTGATCGCGGTCGGACTGGCGCTGACCGTGGCCGCGGGGCCGATCTTCGCCTACAGCGGCCGAGCCGCCGACGAGGTCAACGACCGCACCCAGTACATCACCGCGGTGGTGGGTGAGCGGCCATGAAGGTAGTCGACGGGACGAGGTGGTCACCACGGCGGCTGGCGCTGCGCGCCTGGGTGCTGTGCTGGCTGACGCTGGTGTGGATCCTGTTGTGGGGCACGCTGTCTGCGGCCAACATCATCAGCGGCCTGGCCATCGCCCTGCTGATCACGCTGCTGCTGCCGCTTCCGCCGGTGCCGGTCGAGGGCCGAGTGCACGTGCTGTCGCTGCTGCGCCTGATCGCCACCGTGGCGTACTACCTGGTGGTGTCGTCGGTGCAGGTGGCGTGGCTGGCCGTGAAGCCGGGGCCGCCACCGCTGACCGCGGTGCTGCGGGCCCACTTCTCGGTGAAATCCGATCTGGTACTCGCCCTGGCCGTGAACATCATGAATCTGACACCGGGCACCATCGTGCTCGAGATCGATCAGACCAGGCGGATGGTGTACGTCCACGTCATCGATGTCGGGTCGGACCGGGCGTTGAGCCGCTTCTACCGCCAGGTCGGCCAGTTCGAACGGTTGCTCATCGCGGCGTTCGAACGGGAGGCCGACTGGCGCCCATCGACCGAGACGGAGGCGGATCGCGCATGACCGACGAGCGAGGAGCGAAGGCGGATCGCGCATGACCGACGAGCGAGGAGCGAAGGCGGATCGCGCATGACCTGGGTATGGATCGTCGCGGGCGTGATGCTCACCGGCGCGGCGGCCGCGACGATGTTCCGCCTGCTGGCGGGTCCGAGCACGCTCGACCGCCTGGTCGCGCTGGACACCCTGGTCGCCGTCACCATGTGTGCGATCGGCACCTGGGCGGCGTTCAGTCTCGACACGACGGTGACGTACAGCTTGACCGCACTGGCCCTGATCAGCTTCGTGGGCTCGGTCAGCGTGGCCCGCTTCCGTGTTCCCGACGTCGACAGGTCGACCCGCACCAGGAGGCGCTCGTGAACGTTTTCGACATCGTCGCCAGTGTCCTGGTGCTGGGTGGATCGACGTTGGCGCTGACTGCCGCCATCGGCGTCGTCCGGTTCCCCGACACGCTGTCGCGCATGCACGCCGCGACCAAACCGCAGGTGCTGGGTCTGTTGTTGGTCCTCGCCGGCGCCGCGATCCGGCTGCGCGGCAACATCGACGTCGGCATGGTCATCCTGACCGGACTGTTCACGCTCATCACCGCACCGGTGATCGCCAATCGTGTCGGTCAACTGGCCTACCGGGAACAGAACATCCGTGACGACCTGCTGACCAGGGACGAAATGCTTGAGATGACCGCGGAAGGGGAACACCGCGGCCATGACAACCCCTGACGGCATCGCGAGCGCGTTGGCCGTCGCCCTGGCCAGACAGCGGGAGTCGCACGCTGACTGTCCGCTCTTCAACGATCCCTACGCTCAGGTGTTCATCGACGCCGCACTCAGCCGGGGTTGCCACCTCCCCACCGAGGAGTCATCGCAGCGGATCGACAGCATCGCCAACTATGCCTCGTCGCGCACCAAGTGGTTCGACGAGTTCTTCATCGCCGCAGGCGCATTCGGGATCGAGCAGATGGTGATCGTGGCAGCGGGGCTCGATGCGCGGGCGTGGCGGCTGCCGTGGGTCGGCGGCACCGCGGTATTCGAGATCGATCACCCGGGCGTGCTGACGTTCAAGAACGAGGCACTGCGCGAGCACGGCGACAGCCCGGCGGTGTCCCGGTATGTGCCGGTTCCGGCCGACCTGTTCGAAGACTGGCCGGCGGCGCTGCGCGACAATGGATTCGACGTCACCGAGCCGACGGCCTGGGCCGTCGAGGGTTTACTGCCGTACATCCCCGACGGTCCGCACCTGCTGTTCCACCGTATCCACGAGCTCAGTGCCCCCGGCAGCCGACTTGCGGTCGAGGCCGTCGGGTCGGGTGTCGCCGACTGGTTGACGGAGCAGGGGTGGCAGGTGACGACGATCGGCGCGCAGGAACTGATGACCCGTTACGGGCGGTGCGGCGATCACGGGGTGGCCGACACCCGTGCCGACACCGTCTTCGTGGACGCGAAACTGCTGCGCTGACCTTCGAATCATCCCCAGCGGCGGGTTCGTCCACAGGGGTGGTGGTTTGGGTGAGGGTGCGGTGCTCGTGTCGGTGCCAGGACCTAGTATCGAAAGCATGTTCGATGGTTCGTTACCCGAGATCGGCGGCATGCGCACACTCACCGACCGTGAGCTGATCACCGCCGCCGCCGGCTGGGGACGCGCCGAAAACGCCGCCGCCGCCCGCAAACTGGCCGCCATGGCCGAACTGTTCCGCCGCCGCACCGGCTGCGACGACGCCACCGACCGCCACCACTGGTTCGTCGACCCCGAAGCCAGCGCCGTCAGCGAACTGGCCGCCGCCCAGAACATCACCGAATCACTGGCCATGTTCCAAACCCACCGCGCCGTCATGCTCGCCGACCGCCTCCCCCAAGTCGGCGCCCTGTTCACCGCCGGACTGATCAGCGACCAACTCGTGCGCACCATCGTCGGGCGCACCGCCCTGATCACCGACCCCACCCTGATGGCCGCCGTCGACGCCGTCGTCGAAACCCACGACCCCGCCGCGCGGCGACGGGTCAAAGACGCCGAAAACGAACGCGACGTCCAATTCGGCTTCCTCAGCGACGCCGCCGGCTTCATGACCCTGTGGGCCCGCATGTACGCCCCCGACGGCGCCGCACTCGAACAACGCGTCACCGACCTCGCCCACTCGGTATGCCCCGACGACCCCCGCACCGCCGACGAACGCCGCAACGACGCCCTGGCCGCCATCGCCACCGGCACCCCATACGCTGCGAATGCGACAACCCCGACTGCCCCACCACCAGCAACAGCCAACCCACCAAAGACGTCACCATCCACATCGTCACCACCGACCACACCCTCACCCACACCCAAAACAACCCCACCGCGGCCGAGAAGCCCGCACAATCAGTCGACGCCTCGGCCGATCCCGAGCCGGAGCACGGAAAGCCCACGCCCGCACCGGCATTCGTCATCGGCGCCGGCATACTCAACAACACCGTGCCGCCCGCATTCCTGCACCGCGCCACCATCCGCACCATCACCCACCCCGGCAGCGCCCCACCCGAACCCCACTACCGACCCTCAGCCACGCTCCAAGAATTCATCCGCTGCCGCGACCTCACCTGCCGCTTCCCCGGCTGCGACAAACCCGCCCACACCGCCGACATCGACCACACCATCCCCTACCCCCACGGACCCACCTGCGCGTCCAACCTCAAAACCCTCTGCCGAAAACACCACCTCCTCAAAACCTTCTGGACCGGCACCACCGGCTGGACCGACCACCAACTCCCCGACGGCACCATCCTGTGGACCTCCCCAGCGGCCACACCTACACCACCCACCCCGGCAGCACCCTGCTGTTCCCCACCCTGTGCACCCCCACCGCACCCACACCCCAAACACCCGCCGCCGAACCAAACCCGAACCGCGGCCTCAACACGCCCAAACGCCGCCACACCCGCACCCAAGACCGCGCCCGCCGCATCCACGCCGAACGCAAACTCAACGACCACCTCGCCACCGAACGCAACAAACCCCCACCCTTCTGACGGGTGGGCTGTCACTCCGACAGCTGGAATTCCACCATCGCCGTGACCGTGTCGACGGCCTCACTGAGCGCGGCCAACCGTGTCGACAACGACGGCGCGGACAGCACGGCGTACTTGTCGGCCTGACCCATCGGCACCCGAGAAGCCAAGCCGTACAACCGTTTCACCACATCGGGTTCCTCGGGACCCAGCACAGCCGAGCGCCCGCCGAACTCCGAACCACGCGCGGTGGCGATCCGTTCGTACAACGCGACGATCCGGTCCTCGACGTCGAACACCGCAGCGGAGTCGACTGGCTGACCCCCGTCGTCCTCCCATACCTCGATGTCGGCGCGCGGATACGGTGCGTCCTCCAGCCACTGCGTTACCCGGATGCGTTCGCCCATCAAACATCTCAATCGGAACCGGCCGACACCGAGGTCCGAGTGGTCGACGATTCGGGCCAGCGCGCCGACGTTGCTGCGACGGTCGCCGCCGCCGACCTCGCGACCCGCCTCGATCAGCACCACACCGAAGGCCGGATCCGGCATCGCCAGACAGTCCTGCACCAGGGCGACGTACCGCGGCTCGAAGATCCGCAGGGGCAGCTCCTCACCGGGCAGCATCGCCACCTCGAGCGGGAACATCGGCGTCACGGTCACACCCTCAATATGCGCCCGTCCGCGAAGGATGGTCAATCCACGGTCGTCAGCGGCTGTACACCAGCTCCCCGCCCAGCACCACCTCGTCGACGGCGATACCGGTCAGCGCGTCGGGGTCGGTGGTCAGCGGATTGCGATCCAGTGCGATCAGGTCGGCCAGCTTGCCTGCCGCAAGCGTGCCGCGGCTGCGTTCCTCGCCCAGGGCGTAGGCGCCGCCGACGGTGTGCATACGCAGGGCGTCGTACACGCTCACCCGCTGGCCGGGGTCAAGTTCATGACCGTGGAACGTCCGTCGCGCCACCGCACTTGCGATCGAAAGGAACGGGTTCGTCTGCCCGATCTCCGAGCCCACCCACACGTCCGAGCTGCCCGAGACCGGCCAGCCGTCGCCGAGCATCCGCCGCAGCGGGAACTGCCGGTCGCGCGCGTACTCCCCCACATAGTCGGGGATGAACTCGGCGAAGTTGTAGATGAACACCGGCTGCGGCACCGGCACGATGCCCGCCCGCCGCCACGCCGCGCTGAGCTCCGGGTAGTCGGGCACGAAGTTGCCGGCGTGCTCGATGCGGATCCGGGGCCCGTCGGCGACCCGAGGCACCGAGGCGAGCGCCTCACACACCTCCAGCTGCGCGCGGTCACCGTTGGCGTGCACCGCCAGCTGCAGACCCGCCTGCTGCGTACGCGACGCCAACTCCACGATCTCCTCGGTCGACAGCGCCACCTCACCGCAGTTGTGGCCGTCGCCGTGCGCGTACGGACGGCTCAACGCCGCCCGTGCCGCGGAGTAGCCGCCGTCGGCGAACGCCTTGACTCCCTGGATGCGCAGCAGGGCAGGATCACTCGCCAGGTTGGCCCAGCTACGGTGGTCACAGGCCTGCTCGAGCGATACGGTGCCCGGCGTCCACAGGTACACGTGGACGCGGGCGTTGATCCGCCCGGCCGCCAGCGCGGCGTCGTAGACCTCGAGCCCCTCGTCGAGGGAATCGGAAATCTCGCCGATCGTGGTCACTCCACACGCGGTGAACAGATCCCGGATCCCGGCCTCGACCGCCAGCCTGGACTGCTCGGCGTCGAGTTTGGGGAACGGCAGCAGCTTGTCCATCTCGGTGACGACACCGGTCGGCCGGCCCGCCTCGTCACGGTGCACCGACGGCTTCCCGGTGACGCTGTAGTCGACCGCCCGGTAGTTCTCGTCGATCCCCGCCAGTGCCAGCGCGCGGCTGTTGAGAATGCTCAGATGTCCACCGGCGCGGATCGCGATCGCGAGATCGGTGCTGACCGAGTCCAATTCGTCGCGCGTCGGGAACCGTCGATCGGCCAGCTTCTGGTCGAAGAACAGGTTCGCCTGCGCCACCAGCCAACCGTCACGGGCGCGACCGGTGTTGGCTCGCAACGTATCCAGGACGTCGGCGACGTCGCGGCATCCGGGTGCCCGCACGTCCACCATGCCGAACGTCGCCTTGGCGGCCACCTCGGCGTGGGCGTGCGGATCGACGAAGCCCGGCATCAGCACCTTGGCGCCGAAGTCGACGGTGCGGCTCGCCGACACCGAGTCCAGTTCCGCGGCGGGCAGCACGGCCTGGATGACGCCGTCGGCCACCACCACGCCGCCGGGCCCCTCGAACTCGTTGCCGCTCAGCGTGAGTACGGTGTCGGCGCGGTAGACGGTCGCCTCAGGCATTGCCGCGCGTGACATTGAGGACCGTGACGCCCTTGGAGGCGAAGTTCGCCAGATCCTCGACGGACTTCTTGCCGGCCTCCGACGCCATCGACTCTGCTGCGGCGTCGGCGCTCTCGTAGGTCAACCGGGCCACCAGGTAATAGCCGGAGTCGTGCTCGTCGCGGTGCACGTGACCCCAGGTGAACTCCTTGAGCAGCGGCAGCTCGTGGACCAGCGGGATGTGCGTGCTGCGGTAGTGCGCGTCGAACGCCTCCGGGTCGGTCGGGTGGTTGTACATCACGAAAACGTCGTGCATGACGGACCTTTCGATAGTTCAGATCAGAAGTGGTCAGGCCACGGGGGTGGCGTTGTGGGCGGGCGGCGCGGACACCGCCCCGTATCCGCCGATGCCCTTGGGCCGCAGGAAGACGAGTGTGCCGACGACGTAGACCGCCCCGGCGACGATCGCCGACGGGAACGATGCCGACAGGTACTGGAACGGCGCCCGGTACACGTACGAGATCGGGTCCAACAGGTAGATGTAGACGGCGATGCCCGCGGCGAAGGCGACGAACCCCACCGGATTGAAACCGGCCAGGTAGTAGTACTTCGACGAGGGACCGGGCAGGTACAGCGAGAGCACGTCGTAGCGCTGCCGGCGCAGGATGAACCAGTCGGCGATCTGGATGCCGCACATCGGAGCGAACGTCACCCCGAGGAAGGCCAGGAACGTGGCGAAGAACGCCTCAGCGGAGTTGGCGAACAACCCGACCACCACCATCGCGGGCACCGACACCAGGAAGATCGTCATCTTCCACGACAGCGTGTTGCCCTTGGGCAGTTGGCGCACGGCGAGGCTGGACGCGTAGATGCCCATCATCGCGGTACCGACGTTGGCCACCAGCAGGAAGGCCAGCATGACGATGCCCACCACCAGGCCGCCCTGACCGATCAGGAACGACGTCGGGTCGCCGTGCGAATCGGTGACGACCAGACCCGTGTACAGACCGACCAGCGAGCCGATCCCGACGCCGAGGCCGAAACCGATCACGACCGGCCACAGCGATTGCCGCGCACTGGGATTCGTCCGCACGATGGTGCCGACGTAGGCCCACCACGACAGGTTCACCGCGATCAGCACCTCGAAGGCGCTGGTCCAGTTGCCGGCCGCGCCGTCGTACGGGGCCAGCGGCACGGCGTCGAGCACACCCTGCAGCCCCACCCGCTGCAGCAGCAGCGCCAGGACGACCATGCTCATCACCGCGACCATGATCGCGATCACCGGCCCGCGGCTCCGCACGTACTCCGGTCCCTTGCGGATCAGCCACAGCACCAGGAAGATCGCCAGCACGGCGACCACCCCGACGCAGACGTTGTAGTACCTGCGGTCCATGACGCCGAACGAGATCAGCAGTTCGGCGATCGCGCGACCCTTGTAGATGAACAGGATGACGTTCCAGCCCATCGTCGAGCAGTACACGAGCAGCAGTGAGAGCACCG
The DNA here is from genome assembly GCF_014218295.1 of Mycolicibacterium litorale. The sequence continues at coordinate 669,014 of NZ_AP023287.1, read as the reverse complement.
AACCCCGCGTGCCCAGCTGGGCGCGGCTCGCGACCACCGAGTCGATGCCGTACTTCGCGCACATCGGCAGTGTCGCCAGCGTCACCAGCAGGATGCCGATCAGTGATCCGGCCAGCACGGCGAAGGTGCCCGCGGTGGCGTCGAGGTAGTACGACACGAATCCGCCGATGGAGAAGCACCACGTCGCCATCGCCGCCGAGAACGCGGCGAGGAAGATCGCCAGCTTGCCGAATCCGCGTTCCCCGCGCAGAAGCGGCCAGCCGTTCTCCTCGGCGATCTTCCAGTCGCCGAACCTCACCGGGGCGCTCACAGCGCCATCCCGATGATCACCAGCAGAATCGGCACGGCGATGGTCGCCACGGCCAGCCAGACGTAGTCCGACGGCGCCAGCGGTATGCCCTGCGCCTCGCCGTCCTGGATGGCCGCACAGCGATTGAGCAGTTCGGGCGGCAGTTCTTGTGACACGCGTTCGCTCCTTCTCAGCGGACCGGTGGTCTAGTTGTGGCTCGGATCGACCACCGGGATCACTTCGTGCCCGATGAGTTCCAGCGACTTCGTGATGTTCTCGTGTCCGACGCCGTCGATGCGCAGCAGCACTTCGTCGATGCCCATGCCCTCGAGCCGGCGGATCCGCTCGATGAAGTCGTCAGGGGTGCCGATCATCACCGAGGGGGTGTATTCGCACAGCCAGTCCAGGTCGTCCTGGTGCTCGATGAGCTGCTCAAGGGTATCCAAGTACGTGTAGCCCGGGTTCTTCGACAGCGGGATGTAGAGGTTGAGGATGAATCTGAAGTAGTCCATCGCGATGTCACGGGCCACCGACCGGGCCTCGTCGCGGTCCTGTGCGCAGTACGCCGTCGCGACGTAGAGACCCCGGTAGTCGTTGGGCGCCGCCACCGCCGAGTGGTCGGCCGTGTCGAAGGCCTTGCGGTAGGCGTCGAGGCATTCCTGCAGGTAGTCGAAGCCGAAATAGTTGTCGAACGTGATGGCGCCGATGCCGCGCTTGCCGGCGTTGGCGTGGGTCTGGGCGCTCGAGGCCGCCACCGACACCGCCGGATGCGGTTTGGTGTAGGGCTTCGGCACGACCTCCACCGACGGGATCTGCCAGACCGGTCCGTCGTGCTCGAGCTTCTCGGCGGTCATCGCCTTCATCAGCACGTCCATGCCGTCCTCCCACTGATCGCGGGTCTCGGACGGATCGACGCCGAAGGCCGACAGCGTGGTGAGGTTGTTCGACCGGGCGGTGCACACCTCGGCCCGCCCGTGGGAGACGATGTCGAGTGTGGCGAGCCGCTCGGCGACCAGGATCGGATGGTTCCACTTCAGCATCACCGACGCCATGGTGCGCAGCGTGATCCGCTCGGTGCGCATGGCGATCGCCGCGTACAGCACCTCCGGTGCGGCGATCGAGAAGCTCGGTGGGCTGAAGTGCTGTTCGGAGGTCCCCCAGGTCGAGAAGCCGAGCCGGTCGGCCAGCGTCACCTCCTCGATCAGCTGGTGGTACCGCTGGTAAGCGGTGGTTCCGGTCAAGTCGCCTTCTTGTAGCAGTCCTACCCGCATGGTGTGCACTCCTTGATTGTTCGGTTGGGCGGTAGCCTCAGGGCATGCAGTCCGAATCCGGTGATGGGGACCTCGACGGGCTGGACCTGCAACTGATCGACCATCTGCAGATCGACGGCCGCATCCCGTACGTGGAATTGGCGCGGCGGCTCGAGGTGACGGAAAAGACTGTGCGGCGTCGTGTTTCGCGGCTTATCGACCAGGGTTACGTGACGATCGCAGCGGTCACCGATCCCAGCTTGCTGGGCTTCGGCTCGATGGCGCTGGCCCTGGTCACGGTGGACGGGTCGCGCTCGCCGGTCGAACTGGCCGACGAACTGGCGCAACTGCCGGAGACCGACTACGTGACGGTGACGACCGGCCCGTTCGCCGTGCAGGTGGAGCTGATCTGCACCGACCCCAGGGAATTGCACGACGTCGCGTTCGGCAAGATCCGCACGACGCCCGGCGTCGCCGCCGTCGAACTGTTGCCCTATCTGCGGCTGCACTACCAGCAGGCGCGCTTCTCGGGTGTGCGCGGGGACCGTGACGGTGTCCGGCCGCGCCAGCTCGACGAGACCGATCGGGCGATCATCTCGCGGCTGGCCGTCGACGGCCGCGCCGCATTCCGCGATTTCGCTGCCGCCCTTGGTGTTTCGGAGACGACGATCCGCTTCCGCTACACCCGGCTGGTGGAATCCGGTGCGGTACGGGTGATGTGCATCGTCAACCCGCTGCGGCTCGGGTACCGCTGGTCGAGCTGGGTGACGATCCGGGTGGACGGTCACGGCAGCGCCAGGGACGTGGCCGAGGCGCTGACCGGCCTGCAGCCGGTCTCCTATGTCGCGTTGACCTCGGGCCGCTGGGATGTGCTGGCCGAGGTGGTGACCGACAGCGGGGAGGCTCTGCTGTCGGTCCTCGACGACGACATCCGCGCGATCGAGGGGGTGGCGGCCCTCGAGTCGTGGTCGTACATCGCGCTGCACTACAAGGCCGTCCGCCCCCGCCGCACCGACGGACTGGCGGGTCACGACAACGACATCCAGATCGTCTGAGTCTGCAGATACTTGTCCAGACCTTCGGGGCCGCAGTCCTTTCCGAACCCGGAACTCTTGAATCCGCCGAACGGCGCCGCCGCGTTGTAGTCGGCGTAGGTGTTGACCCACACGGTGCCGGCCTGCAGGCGCTGCGACACCGCGTGTGCCTTGCGGACATCGGTGGTCCAGACCCCTGCGGTCAGCCCGTACCGGCCGTCGTTGGCGCGCGGCAGGACGTCCTCGACCGAGTCGAAGGGCTGTACGACCAGCACCGGCCCGAAGATCTCGTCGGTCACCACCGGATCGCTGTCGGCGGGCCCGACGATCGCGGTCGGTTCGAGGAAGAAGCCGCCACCGGGCACGCGATTGCCGCCGAACGCGACCTCGCCGCCGGTACCGGACACGGTGTCGAGGTAGCGTTCGACCTTGTCGCGATGGGCTTCTGAGGCCAGCGGGCCCATGGTCGTCGATCGGTCCAGGCTGTGTCCGAGCACCAGGCCGCGGGCGTGTTCGCGCACCGCGTCGAGCACCTGGTCGAGCACCGAGCGCTCCACCATCAGCCGCGACCCGCTGAAACACACCTGCCCCGAATAGAAGTAGGCGGTCGTCGCCGCGGCGGCGGCGGCCTTGGCGATGTCGGCGTCGGCGAACACGATGTTCGGGTTCTTGCCGCCCAGTTCGAGCGAGATGTGCTTGAGCGCCCGGCCGGCCTCGGCACCGAGATGCCGTCCGACGGCCTCCGACCCGGTGAACGAGATCTTGGCGACCGCCGGATGCGAGATCAGCGCCTGACCGGTGGTGGCGCCCGTGCCGGGGACGACGTTGACCGTGCCGGGCGGCAGTCCGGCCTCGATCGCCAACTCCGCCAACCGAAGTGCCGACAGCGAAGTGAGTTCGGAGGGTTTGAGGACGACGGTGTTGCCTGCGGCCAGTGCGGGGGCGAGTTTGATCGCGGCCTGACACAGCGGGAAGTTCCACGGCGTCACGGCTGCCACGACGCCCAGCGGCGTGCGGCGCGCGTAGACGTGGCTGTCCGGGGTGTCGACCGGGATCACGCTGCCGACCAGCTTGGTCGGCCATCCGGCGTAGTAGCGGAACTGCTCGACGGCCAGCGGCAGGTCGACCGCCTCGACGTAGGAGACCGGCTTACCGCCTTCGAGTGCGTCGTACTGAGCCAGTTCGGCGCTGTGGGCTTCGACCAGGTCGGCGAACCGGTGCAGGACGGCCTCCCGCTGCCCGGGCAGCATGCCGCCCCACTCGCCCTGGAATGCCGCGGCCGCCGAGCGGACCGCCCGGTCGACCGTCTCGACGTCGGAATCGGCGATGCGGCCGATCACCTCACCGGTCGACGGGTCGATGTCGGCGACGGTGTCGCCGCCGGGTGCGAGGTACTCACCGGAGACGAACGCCCCGTGGTCGGTGGCGGCGAACTCGCGGGCCGGGGACGTCATCAAGGTGTCGAGCGCGCCTGCGGTGGCGGTCATACTGCGGGCTCCTGAGTGGGCTGGGCAATACCGGTGGGGCGCGCTTACGCTATTCGCGGCTCACGGTCTCGTCAAGACCGTATTGCGAACTTTGAAGCGCTTTGATGACTGCAATACGCTATTCTCACGATCGTTACATCGATGACACAGCGCTCCGCCCGACCCTCGGGAGATCCGATGACCGCCGCATTCGCACCCGCCGCGGTGTCCTGCCCCGCTCTGCTGCTCGACGAGGCGGGCGCCGTTCTGGCTTTCCCCGCCGCGACCGCGACGACCGCGCAGCTGCACTTCGCGATCCGCCACAGCAGCGGTCTGATCCACGCCGCCATGCCGGGCGCCCTGCTCGACGCGCTGCGCATCCCGGACCAACCGGTCCTCGGCGCCGAGGACAGCGGCACGGGGTTCACCGTCGCGGTGGACGCCGCCGCGGGTATCGGCACCGGCATCTCCGCACGGGACCGCGCCCACACCGTGCGCGTACTCGCCGATCCGGCGACCGTCGCCGCCGACCTGATCCGGCCGGGCCACGTGCTGCCGATCCGCTGCGCCGACGGCGGCTACGCCGAACGCCGACGGGTCTGGGAGCTCGCCTGCGACCTGGTCGCGGCCGCCGGGTACCCGCCCGTGGCCGTGGTCTGCCGGCTGGTGGCCGACAGCGGTGAACTGCTGGACGGTGTGGCGGCCGAATCTTTCGCCGCCACTTACGATCTCGCGATCAGATTCAGTTGAAGCCGCCGCCCACGACGGCGTCCTTGACCAGCGTGGCCGGGTCGGCGAACGTACACATCGCACTGGCCATCGTGATCCACAGTTCCGGGTTGAGCGCGACGAGTTCGTTCTGTTCGCCGACCGCTTCGATCACCTGACGCTGCGTCGCCTGATCCATGTCGACGTACTCACCGCACGTGGTGTCGGCCAGCCCGGCCGGCGGCGCGCCGGGTGGTCGCGGCGCCGACGACGTCGGGTCGGGCACCCGCGCCCTGGTCGTCGGGGAGGGACTGGTGGCGGTGGTCGACAGACCGGTCTGGTCGGGTTCGGCCATCGGCGTACCCGTGGTGACGTTGCTGCAGCCGGCGGCGGTGACCGCGGCGGCCGCACAGGCCACCAGCACCCACCGCCGCACCGTCATCAGCCCAGCCTATAGCTCCAGTTCGGCGACCAGGGCGTCAACGACCGCACGGAGATCGCCGTCGTGTTCTTCGGCGACGCGGCGCTGCCGCTGGTAGCCCGCGCCGTTGCGGTAGATGTCGGCGACCCCGGCGAGTTCGTCGGCGCAGTCCAGCGACCGTGCGACCGGTTCGAGCCTGGTGAGCAGATCGTCGAGATCCTCGGTGACCAACCGCTCGTTGCTGTCGGCGTCGAGGATGATCTCGGCGTCCAGGCCGTACCGGGCAGCGCGCCACTTGTTCTCCTGGACGTGCCACGGCGGCATCACCGGCAGCTGCTCCCCCGCGTCGAGCCTGCGGTCGAGGTCGACCACCAGACAGTGGGTGAGCGCGACCAACGAACCGAGCTCGGCCAGGTTGGACACCCCGTCGAACACCCGCACCTCCACCGTCCCCAGATGGGGCGACGGCCGGATGTCCCACCGGATCTCGTTCATGTGGTCGATGATCCCGGTCTTCTTCTGGTCGTGGACGAACCGCTCGAACTCCGGCCACGACTGGAACTGGAACGGCAGACCGGCGGTCGGCAGCTGCTGGAACATCATCGCCCGGTTGCTCGCGTATCCGGTGTCGGCACCGTCCCAGTACGGCGACGACGCCGACAGCGCCAGCAGGTGCGGGTACTGGTTGAGCAGCGACGAGATGATCGGCATGACCTTGTGCGCCGACGAGATCCCGACGTGGACGTGCACACCCCAGATCAGCATCTGCCTGCCCCACCACTGCGTGCGCTTGATGAGCTCGGCGTAGCGCGGCGCATCGGTCAGTTGTTGCGCCGACCATTTCGCGAACGGGTGGGTGCCCGCGCAGAACAGCTCCATCCCGCGGTCGCGCACGATCCGCCGCACCGTCTGCAGGGTGCCGCGCAGATCGGCCATCGCCTCACCGGAGTTCTCGCAGATCCCGGTGACGACCTCGACGGTGTTGCGCAGCAGTTCCTTGTGCACGTGCGGGCTCTCGCCGATCTCGGCGATGACGGTGGCCGCCTCGTTGCTCAGGTCGCGGGTGTCGGCGTCGACGAGGGCGAACTCCCACTCCACGCCGACGGTGGGCCGGGGTGACCCGGCGAAGTCGATACGACTACTGGGCGGGACGGATAACACCGCACGCCACCCGCCCACCGGCGTCACCGGTGGCCATGGTCGCCTGATCCGGGCCCGGGGTGCCGTTGACCTGGTTGTAGCGCTCCGGCGGGATGTTCGCGAAGTTGTCGGCCCGCTCGTGGATGATGATCGCGGTGCCCTCGCCCGACGTCAGGTCTTCGGCGGTGAACGCGTCGGTGGTGGTCACCACCATCGCCGAACCGTCCTCGCGGACCTGCAACGAGGTGAGGTCTCCGCTGGCCGGGTGTCCGGTGTTGCCCTCGGTCTGGAAGTGCCCGCCCGCGGAGTTGAAGTTGCCCGGCGCACCGCCGTTGGGGGCCACCGAATTCGGCTCACACTTGCCGACCTGGTGGACGTGCATGCCGTGGAACCCCGGCTCCAGCTGGCCGGAGGCGACCGTCTGCACCGTGACGGTGGCATAGCCGCCGCTGAAGTCGAACTCGGCGTTCGCGACGGTGGTGCCGTCGGGGCTCTTCAGCTCGGCGGTCAGCTTCTGGCCGCCCTCGCCGTGCCCTTCGGACCCGCCTCCGCCGCCTTCGCCCTCGCCGGGCGCCGCCGTCGGCGACGGTGAACCGGTCCACACGGGCGGCGTGGTGCCGGGTTCGCTCGACGCCGGCTCATTGGGGGTGCAGGCACTCAGCGCGAGCGCGGGAACGGCGAACATGGCGGCTACGGCGGCGGGCTTGAGCATGGTCAAGAGCCTAACCGGTGACCGCAACGATGATGCCTGGTGGTTGTTCGGCCAGCTCGGGTGTGCGCGCTTCGACAGGCGCCTCGAGCAGTCGGCCCACGTCCTCGGCGGCCTCCCGCTCGCCCGGACCGTCACCGAAGTACACCGTCGTCCCGGTGACGCCGTCCAGGGTCAGGTTGCCGGTCTCGGCGACGTCCCAGCCGTCGTCCCGCAGTCGAGTCGCCACACCTTCGGCGGCGCCCTCCACCGAGGAGATGTTGAACACACGGACCTCGGGCCGGGCCGCCTCGCCCTCCGGCGGGGGCTCCGGCGCGGGGGTGGCCGTCGTCGTGGTGGCCACGGTGGTCTCTTCGGACGCCGAATCGTCGCCCGACCCCAGCGCCTGGAACCCCACCAACAGGAAGACGATGCCGAGGAAGAGCAGCACCATCACGATGGCGCGCAGAGGCAGTCCGGAGGATTCTCGCTGGTTCATCACGCCCCACTGTATCCAGCGGGATGGATCAGGTGACCTCGAAGCCCAGGCGGCGCGCCGCGCGCGCCTTCTGCCTGCTGGCCCGCAGCCGGCGCAGGCGTTTGACCAGCATCGGATCCGCCGCGAGGGCCTCCGGGCGGTCGACGAGGGCGTTGAGCACCTGGTAGTAGCGCGTCGCCGACATCGAGAACAGCTCTTTGATGGCGTCCTCTTTGCTGCCGGCGTACTTCCACCACTGGCGTTCGAACGCCAGAATGTCGAATTCGCGCCTGGTCAGTCCTGCAGGCAGATCAGAGTCGTCGCCGGATTGCTCAGTCTGCGCCATGGCGCCGTCCATATTGCTCCTCGGACCCTCCGACACTCGAAATGACATCCATGTGGTTCGGCGCTCATTCAATCACGGCCGGCAGGGTTGCGGCGTCACCGCTGCGGGCGAGTCGGCTCACTCGAGCCGCTCACCTAAGCTGCTCCCGTGGCCGTCGTTCCGATTCGCATCGTGGGAGATCCCGTCCTGCGCACCGCAACCACACCGGTTCCCGTGGGCGAGGACGGTTCCCTGCCCGCCGAACTGGCCGACCTCATCCGCGATCTCTACGAGACGATGGACGCCGCCAACGGTGTGGGCTTGGCCGCCAACCAGATCGGCGTCTCCCAGCGGGTGTTCGTCTACGACTGCCCCGATTCGCGGGGACGCACCGGACGCCGCCGCGGGGTGGTCGTCAACCCGGTGCTCGAGACCTCCGACATCCCGGAGACCATGCCCGATCCCGACGACGACGAGGAGGGCTGCCTGTCCGTGCCCGGCGAGCAGTTCCCCACCGGGCGCGCCGACTGGGCCAGGGTCACCGGCCTCGACGCCGACGGCACGCCCATCACCGTCGAGGGCACCGGCCTGTTCGCGCGGATGCTGCAGCACGAGACCGGCCACCTCGACGGGTTCCTCTACCTCGACCGGCTGATCGGCCGGCACGCGCGGGCGGCGAAACGCGCCGTCAAGCACAACGGCTGGGGTGTGCCGGGCTTGAGCTGGACGCCGGGCCGGGATCCCGATCCGTTCGGTCACTGAGTCCGTGTCCGACCTGCCCCGGCCCGGGACGCGGGTCAGTCTGCGCTACCGGCGGCCCGCCGGCAGCGTGCCGCCGCTCAACGACGTGGTCGGCCATCTGCTCGACCGCGAGCCGGTGGTGCGCGTGCGCACGAAAGCCGGTGACGTCGTGGAGGTTTCACCGGCCGACGTCGTCACGGTGCGGACACTCACCGACGTTCCGGTGAAGGCCTCCCAGATCCGCGCGGTCGAGCACGCCGCGGCGCTGGCGTGGCCGGGCCTGCATCGCGAATGGCTCGACGGCTGGCTGCTGCGCGCGTCCGACGGGTACACCCATCGCGGCAATTCGGCTGTCCCACTGGATCTTCACGTCGGCGCGGCGACGGTGCCGGCGATCCGGGAGTGGTATGCCCGGCGCGGCCTCACCCCGTGGCTGGCCGTTCCCGACCGGTTGGTGCGGTTGCCCGCAACCGACGTCCATCTCGAGAGCATCGTGATGGTGCGCGCACTGCCCGCCGAGACGGCGCCGGAGGTGACGCTGACCGCGCGGCCCGACACCGCCTGGCTGACCGTATACGAGCGCGACGTGCCCGTCGGCGTGCTCACCGCCGTGATCGACGGGCAGGTGACGTTCGGCCGCATCGACGACGCCGCGGTGGGCCGCGCCGCCGTCACCCCGGCCCACGACGGCACGCTGTGGGTGGGGCTGTCGGCGGTGCGGGTCGCCGAGGACCGGCGCCGCCGCGGGCACGCCCGCACCCTGTGCGCCGCGCTGCTGGACTGGGGTGCACGAAACGGGGCGAGCCACGCGTACGTGCAGGTCCTGGCCGACAACGCCGGCGCGATCGCCCTGTACGAGTCGATGGGCTTCACCGCGCAGCACCGGGAGCGCTACGTCGACGCTTCTAAGCTGTAGCGCATGCGGCTGGCCACCTGGAACGTCAACTCCATTCGCGCCCGGGTGGACCGGGTCACCGACTGGCTGCAGCGGGCCGACGTGGACGTCCTGGCCATGCAGGAGACGAAGTGCTCCGACGAGCAGTTCCCCACCATGCCGTTCGCCGCGCTGGGCTACGACGTCGTGCACTGCGGCTTCAACCAGTGGAACGGCGTGGCGATCGCCTCGCGGGTCGGCATCGAGGATGTGGCGGTCGGATTCGACGGCCAACCGACCTGGGGTGACAAACCCGACGTGGAGGCGGCCGCGGAGGCGCGTGCGCTCGGCGCGACGTGTGCCGGTGTGCGGGTGTGGAGCCTGTATGTGCCCAACGGCCGCTTCGTCGGCTCACCGCACTACGCCTACAAACTGGAATGGCTTGCCGCACTGCGCGAGACAGCGCACCGATGGGTGACCGACGACCCGACCCTTCCCATCGCGATGGTCGGTGACTGGAACATCGCCCCGACCGACGACGACGTGTGGAGCGTGGAGGCCTACCAGGACAGCACCCACGTCACACCGCCCGAGCGGGACGCGTTCAACGCCATCGTCGACGCCGGGTACGCCGACGTGGTGCGGCCGTTCACCCCCGGCCCCGGTGTCTACACCTACTGGGACTACACCCGGCTGGCGTTCCAGAAGCGCCGCGGTATGCGCATCGACTTCATCCTCGGCTCACCGGCGTTCGCCGACCGGGTCACCCACGCCGAGATCGTCCGCGAGGAACGAAAAGGCAAGGGCGCCAGCGACCACGCCCCAGTGCTGGTCGACCTCAACGACTGAGCACCCGGGCGAGTTCGGCGCGCGACCGGATGCCCAGCTTGCGGTAGACGCGAGACAGGTTGGCCTCCACCGTCTTCTCGCTCACGAACAGCGCCGCGGCGATCTCGCGATTGGTCATGCCCTGGGCGGCCAGCTCGGCGAATCGGCGTTCGGATTCGGCGAGGCCGGCGGCGGTCTGCCTGCCCGTCAGCGCGTCGAGCTCGGCGCGGGCCTGCCGGGCCCACAGGTCGGCCCCGATCCGCTCGAACGCGGTGAGCGCGGCCGAGACGGTGTCGGTGGCGGCGTCGTACTGGCGTCTGCGGTGCTGTAGCCGGCCGACCACGAGCTGGGTCCGGGCCAGTTCGAAGGGCATGGGCAGCCGCTGATGCTCGACGAGCGCGCGCTCACCGGCCGCCAGGGCGCCCGCCGGGTCGCCGCGGGCGGCGAGCAGGAGCGCGCGACAGCGCGCGCCGACGGCGAGCATCCACGGCCGGTCCAGCCGGTGCCCGTCGGCCTCCATCGCCTCGACCAGCCGCTGCGCCTCGTCGAGGCGGCCGACGCCGATCAGCGCTTCGGCGGCGTCGGGCAGGAACGGCGCCGTGATCAGTTCGGTGGGCGCGCGCGCCGCCGACCATTCCCGCACCGCGGGCGCCAGCACGTCCACCGCGGCACGGTGGTCGCCGAGTGACAGCTCGAGGAACCCGAGGGCCGCCACCGCCCACACCCCCAGCCGGCTGGAGTGGCAACGCTGCCCCACGGTGAACGCCTGTGCGGCGAAACGCCGGGCGTCCTCCACGCAGCCGAGGTGCGCGCTCACCATGGTCTGCACGATCAGCGCGATGAACAGCGGCAGATCCCCGTGCGACTGCAGCGCCCGCTCGACGCTGTCGTCGGCCACCCGCTTCGCGGCGGTGAGGTCGGCGCGCCACAGGTCGACCTGGCCGAGATGGAAATCGATGAAGGAGCGTTCGCTCTCGTCACCCCGTTCGTCACAGCGCCGGGCGATCGCGGTGAACTGTCGGGCGGCTTCGTCGAGGTGGCCGGTCCACAGCATCAGCAGGGCGTGCAGCGTCCGCGGCCGCGCCGCCAGCGGCATGTCGTCGGGTTCGTCGAAGTCGAAGACACCGTCGAGTTCCGCCTCGTCGAGACCGTCGCCGAACAGGAAGCGCAGCATCGCGCGCATGGGCCTGGCCTGGCTAAGCAGATCGGCCCGCCCGAGCGCCGACGCTTGTGCCACAGCGTCTTCCGCGCACCGCATCGCCCGGTCCCCATGTCCGGCGTTGAACTCGATGAACGCGAGCATCACGAGCATCTGCACCCGGCGGTCGGGACTGACCCCCGGCTCGGCGACGGCGCGCTCCAGCAGCGGCACCGCTTCCGAGGAGCTGTTCTCCCACAGCCGCACCAGGCCCAGCTGGTGGAGGGCTCTGGCCCGCAGTTCCCCCTGACCCATCTCCGAGATGGTGCGCTCCAACAACTCCCGCGCCCGAGCGGTGTCTCCCGCCTCGAAGTGACAGGCCGCCGACCGCAGGGTGCGCTCGGGGGTGTCACCGCCGCCCCTGGCGCGGGCCATGTCGAGCAGTTCCGCGGCCACCCCCGGTGCACCGCGGATCCGCGCCGACTGCGCCGCCTCGTCGAGGGCGCGGATGGTGTTCTCGTCGTCCTCCTCACCGGCCAGTGCCCGGTGACGCGCCCGTGACTCGGGGTTCTCGACGATCTCGGCGAGCCGGCCGTGCATGGCGCGGCGTCTGTCGGCCGGTGCGTCGGTGTAGACGCCGCGCGCCAACAGCGGATGTGCGAAAGCCAGTCGGTAGCCGTCGATCTCGACGATGCCGTGCCGTTCGGCTTCTTCCAGGGCGGCGACGGTCCGGTCGACGTCGCCGCCGACCGCACGGGCGACGATGTCGACCGTGGGCGTCGCCAGAGAGGCCGCGGCGAGCAGGGCGTCCCTGGTGAACTCGGGCAGTTCGGCGATGCGCGTCCACACCAACTCGGCGACCGTGCCGGGCAGCGGCGTTGCACCCCCGTTGTCGCGGTCCAGCGCTCGGGCCAATTCCAGTGCGTGGAAGGGATTTCCCGCCGATACCTCGTGGATCCACGCCATCTTCGGGCGAGTGAGGGACCGTCCGAGCCGGTGGGTGATCATCGCGTGCAGTCCGCCGACCGACATGGGATGCACCTGGGCGCGGTGCAGGCGTTCGGGGCGGGACGGTTCCCATCGCAGTTCCGCGCGGTCGGCTTCACCGGCGCGCACGGTGACGAGGAACCCGATGGGCCCGGCGGACCGCCGCACCACCGATGCCATGACCAGTGCGGTCGCCGGGTCGAGCCACTGCACATCGTCGATCGCGACCAGGACCGGGCCGGACTGCGCGAGTCGCTCCACCACGGACCGCATTGCCGCCGCCACCGCGCGCTGATCCGTACCGGGGCCGGTGTCATCGGCCGGCGACAGCACCCGGTCGATCGCCAACCGCTGCGGGGCGGGAAGGTGGTCCAGGACCGTGGTGTCCACGCCGGCGAGCAGTTCGGCCAGCGACGAATACGCCGCGGCCGACTCGCTCGCCACGGGTTGCGCCGACAGCACGCGGAAGCCGCGAGTCCGGGCGCGTTCCACGCCGGCGCGCCACACCGTGCTCTTGCCGATGCCGACCTCACCCTCGAGGACGAGGACGCAGGTACCCGTCGACACCGAGTCCAGCAGGGCGTCGACGGCGCTCAACTCCGCGTAGCGGCTGATGAGCTGCAGAGGCACCTATCCATCTTCGCAGCAGATGGGCGGCGCTGCGGGCCGGATGGTCATCGTTGCTCGGCGTAGCGTCCCGCGTTGAACAGCGATGCCACCGCTCCGATCAACATCATCGCCGCGGCGGCGACGAACACCACGACCAGACCGGTGTGGAACGGGCCGGTGATGAGGTTCGGGAAGAAGGTCTGGCCGGTCAGCACCTCGGCGTTGACGCCGGGCTGCTGCAGCGCGTGGGAGGGCTCGAGCAGTTCACCGATCGGGTTGTAGCCGAGGAACGCCGCGAACAGGCTGCCGACGGGCGGGGTGGCGGCGACCTCGTCGGCGACGGCCGCCGAAACACCCTGCGCCTGCAAGCCCGCGCTCATCGCGCCGGGCAGCGTGTTGGCCAACCCGACGATCATCAGCGAGAAGAAGATGCCGATCGACAGCGAGCCGCCCGCGTTGAAGAACGTGGCCCGCACACCGGAGGCGGCCCCGCGGGCGCTCGGCGGCACGCTCGACATGATCGAGGCCGAGTTGGGTGAGGTGAACACGCCGCCACCGACGCCGTTGAGGAAGATCAGCACCGCGAAGAGCCAGTAGTCGAAGTCGACGGGAATCATCACCAGCGCGACGAAGGTGACGCACATCAGGACCATGCCACCGACCGTGAACGGCCGGGCACCGTAGCGATCCGACAGCCACCCCGACAGCGGCCCCGCGACCAGGAACCCGAAGGTCAACGGCAGCATGTAGATCGCCGCCCACAGCGGTGTGGCCTCGAATTCATAGCCGCGCAGGGGAAGCCAGATGCCCTGCAACCAGATGATCAGCATGAACTGCAGTCCGCCGCGGCCCACCGACGACATCAGCCCGGCGAGGTTGCCCATGCCGAAGGCGGTGATGCGGAAGAGCCGGATGTCGACCAGCGGCTGGGCCACCCGCAGTTCGACGAGGCAGAACGCCACCAGCGCCAGGACGCCGAATCCGATCGCGCCGAGCACCCACGGGTTGCCCCATCCGGTGGGCGCACCACCGTAGGGCTGGATGCTGTAGGTGATCCCGGTCAGCAGCACCGTCAAACCGACCCCGAGGGTCAGGGTGCCCGCCCAGTCCAGCTTCCCCTCGCTGCGCTCACCGAGTTCGCGCAGTGACCGCATCGCCCACACGGTGCCGAGGACGCCGATCGGAACACCCACCCAGAAGATGGCCTGCCAGTGCCATTCGGACAGCGCACCGCCGATCACCAGACCGAGGAACGAGCCGGCGACGGCGGCGACCATGTTGACGCCCAACGCCATTCCGCGCTGGTGGGCGGGGAAGGCATCGGTGAGGATGGCCGCCGATGAGGCGATGAGCATCGCGCCGCCGACCCCCTGGACCACCCGCCACCCGATCAGCCACCACGCACCGGCGTCGAGGTCGAACGGCTGGAAGGACAGGGCGATCGCGCACAGCGTGAAGATGACGAAGCCGAGGTTGTAGATGCGGACCCGGCCGAACATGTCACCCAACCGCCCGAACAGCACCACGAGCACCGCGGTGACCACCATGTAGCCCATCAGCAGCCACAGCAGGTAGCTCACGTTCGCGGGTTGCAAGGGGTTGAGGCCGATGCCCCGGAAGATCGCGGGCAGCGAGATCAGCACGATCGAGGAGTTCACCGTCGCCAGCAGCATGCCCAGCGTGGTGTTGGACAGCACGACCCACTTGTAGAGCGGGTGGTCGCGGTCGGTGGCGATCCGGCGACGGCCGGTCTCGGTCTGCTGTTCGGCGGCGCCACTGGTCATATCGGTCGTCATCTGCAGTCTTCGTTCGTTTCGTATCCGACGCGGGGCTGCGCCGTCCGGCGCGGCAGAACACATATGTTAGCTATACAAATGATGTGGCGGCAATTCGAGCGCCGGGGTCCCGCGCTCTGCGATAGGTTGAGCAGCGCACCACACGACCACGCGGGAGCGCGCACCGAGCGTGCTGAGAGGACAACTGGGGTTGTCGACCGTACGAACCTGACCGGGTAATGCCGGCGTAGGGAGTTCTCGATGACGGACACGATGTTTCTGCCCCTGCCCCGACCGGGCCACACACCGCTGCGGGTCATGACGATCGCCGGATCCGATTCCGGCGGCGGCGCGGGCATCCAGGCCGATATGCGCACGTTCGCGCTGCTCGGCGTGCACGGACTGGTCGCGGTCACCGCGGTGACCGTGCAGAACTCGATGGGGGTCAAGGGTTTTCACGAGATCCCCCTCGAGGTGATCGCCGGCCAGATCGAGGCGGTGGCCTCCGACATCGGCGTGCAGGCCGCCAAGACGGGGATGCTGGCGTCCTCGGCGATCATCGAGACCATCGCCGCCACGTGGCGGGCGCAGGGGCTGGCGGGTTCGGTGCCGCTGGTCGTCGACCCGGTGTGCGCGTCCATGCACGGCGATCCGCTGCTGCACTCCAGCGCGCTGGACGCGCTGCGCACCGAACTGTTCCCGCTGGCGACCCTGGTCACGCCGAACCTGGACGAGGTCCGCCTCCTGGTCGGCATCGACGTCGTCGACGAGAAATCCCAGCGGGCCGCGGCGGAGGCGCTGCACGCGCTCGGGCCGCAGTGGGCGCTGGTGAAGGGCGGACATCTGCGGTCCTCCCCGCACAGCCCCGACCTGCTGTACGACGGCGCGGACTTCTTCGAGTTCGACGGGCCGCGCATCGACACCGGCCACGACCACGGTGCGGGCGACACGCTGGCCGCGGCGGCCGCGAGCGCCCTGGCCGCCGGGTACGCGATGCCGGATGCGATCGCGTTCGCCAAGCGGTGGGTGACCGAATGCCTGCGCGCGGCCTATCCGCTCGGCGGCGGACACGGTCCGGTCTCCGCCCTGTTCCGGTTGACGGCCGATGAACCTCGATGAGATCGCGGGCGTCGCACACACCCCCGTGGACACCCCGGCCGGAGTGGTGCTGCTGACCCACGGCGCCGGCGGCAGCCGGGAGGCGCCGATGCTGGTGCGGCTCTGCGACGAATGGGCGAACCGCGGCTGGCTGGCGATCCGCTACAACCTGCCCTACCGGCGACGCAGACCCAAGGGGCCACCGTCCGGGTCGGCCGCCGCGGACCAGGCGGGCGTGGCCGAGGCGGTGGCCGTCGCACGGGGGCTGACGGACGGTCCGGTGATCGCCGGTGGCCACTCGTACGGCGGCCGGATGACGTCGATGGCCGTCGCGGGTGAGGGCCCGGACGACGGGGTCGCCGTCGACGTGCTGACCCTGTTCTCCTATCCGCTCCATCCCCCGGGGAAGCCGGACCGGTTGCGCACCGAACACCTGCCCCGCATCGGCGTGCCGACGGTGTTCACGCACGGCACCAAGGATCCGTTCGGCGCCATCGACGAGCTCACCGCGGCCGCCGCACTCGTCGGCGGCCCCACCGCGGTCGTCGAGGTCACCGGCGCCCGCCACGACCTGGCGTCGAAAACGCTCGACGTCCCCAAGCTGGCGGTGGACGCGGCGCTGCGGCTGCTGGGCTGACCAGGCTATCGTCGTCGCATGACCATGCCGCCGGGCCCGCCACCCCCACCACCCGGCGAGCCCCCGTACCACCAACCCGCATACGGTCAGCAGCCCTACGGCCAGCCGTACTACCCGCCGCCACCGCCGCAGCCCTACGCCGGCATGCCGCCCGCGGGCCCGCCACCGCCGCCCAAGAAGAACAACAAGTTGTGGCTGATCGTGGGCATCGTGGCGCTCGTCGTCGTCGTGGCCGTCATCGCCATCGCGCTGGTGGTGTTCCTCGCGGTGCGCCAGGGAACCGTGACGGCGACGGAGGTCAAACTCGGCGACTGCCTGTCGGAGATCCCCGACGGCAGCCGAGTGCTGACGGTCAAGACCGTCAGCTGCGACGAACCGCACGCCGGTGAGGTGTTCGCGGTGCTGACGATGCCCGACGGGGACTTCCCCGGCGCCGACGCGGTGACCGAGTACTCCAACCGGTGCGGGCCGGAGCTGGCGAACTACTCCCCGGCGGCGGTCACCGATGATTCGGTCCAGCTGTACGTGCTCTACCCCACCGAAGAGACCTGGGCCGACGGCGACCGTGCCGTGACCTGCGTGGCGACCCTGACCCCGCCGCGTGCGGGGTCGCTGCGGGGCTGAGGGCGAGGCAGGTCGGCAGCCGGTCGACACCGATACCTGGGGTACCGTCTACTCATGACTTCGGAGCAGTACGACGCGGTCATCGTGGGAGCGGGATTCGCCGGGATCGGCGCCGCGATTCAGCTCAAACGACTGGGCTACGCGAACTTCGTCATCCTCGACCGCGAGGACGATCTGGGCGGGACGTGGTACGTCAACCACTATCCGGGCCTGGCCGTCGATGTCCCCACCACGACGTACAGCTACTTCTTCGAGCCCAACCCCAAGTGGTCGCGGCTGTTCTCCACCGGCGAGGAGATCAAGCAGTACGCCGACGACGTGGCCGACAAGTACGACGTCCGCAGGCACATCCGGTTCAACACCGCCGTCGAGGGCGCCCGGTGGGACGAGGACGCCAAACTCTGGCGGGTGACGACCGCCGACGGGGAGACGCTCACGACCCGCTACCTGATCACGGCGACGGGCTTCCTGTCGCAACCGCGCATGCCCGACATCCCCGGCATCACCGATTTCGAGGGCACGGTCATCCACACCACCGACTGGGACGACAGCTTCGACCCGGCCGGCCGCCGGATCGCGATCATCGGCACCGGCGCGACCGCGGTGCAGTTGATCCCCGAACTGGCGAAGACCGCCGGGGACCTCACGGTCTACCAGCGCACCCCGATCTGGGTGGCGCCCAAGGTCGACATCAGATTCTCCGAACGCACCAAACGGCTGTTCGCTCGCGTACCGCTGCTGCAGCGCCTGGTGCGGCTGATCACCGACACGATCTACGAGGCGATGATCAACATCGGCGTCGTGCACTACAAGGTGCCGCTGTTCCGGCGCCTCAACATGTCGGCGATGGACCTGTGCAAGATCCACCAGTTCATCTCGATCCGCGACAAGGAACTGCGGCGCAAGCTCACCCCCGACTACGACATCGGCTGTAAGCGACCGACGTTCTCCAACAGCTACTTCCGCACCTTCACCAAACCGCATGTGCACCTGCAGGCAGACGGGATCGAACGTGTCGAAGCCGACGGCATCGTCAACGCCGACGGCACCAGGACCGAGATCGACACGCTGGTCCTGGCCACCGGCTTCGACCTGTGGGAGGCCAACTTCCCGGCCATCGAGGTGATCGGCCGCAACGGCCGCAATCTCGGAAAGTGGTGGCGCGACACACGTTTTCAGGCCTACCAGGGTGTGTCGATGCCCTACTTCCCGAACTATCTCAGCCTGGCCAGCCCGTACGCATTCCTCGGTCTGAACTTCTTCAACACCATGGAGTACCAGATGCGGCTGATGGACCGGCTCTTCACCGAGATGCACCGCCGCGGCGCCACGACGTTCGAGGTGACCGAGGAGGCGAACGCGCACTACCTCGAGCGGATGACCGAAGCGCTCGGCAGCTCGCTGTGGACGGTGGGCAACTGCGCCTCGTCGCGGTCCTACTATTTCAACCCCAGCGGCGAACCGTCGCTGCTGCGGCCGATGTCGACCCGCGAGGCCATCCGTGAAGCCTCGCGATTCCCCCTGAGCGACTATCAGATTGCGTGAGAGAGGATCATCCGTGCCGCAACAGGACAACCGCGCCGCCACGCTGACCGGGCTGGCGATCGCCGGCACCGGGCTGGCGCATTTCGCCCGTCCGCAGCTGTTCGAGCCGATCACGGTGGCGGCGTTCCCGCAGAACACGCGCCGCCACATCTACACCAACGGCGGCCTCGAGACCGTGATCGGCCTGGCGTTGGCCGGCCGCAGGACCCGCAAGCTCGGCGTCGCCGGCCTGCTGGGATACGCGGCCTACTTGGCGGGTAACACCGTCCGCAAGCGGTAGCGGCCGAGCAGGGCCAGATCCATCATCCCGGCGACGAGCGCACGCGAATAGCGCGAGTTGCGGTAGTGCACCAGCCGGCCCAGATCGGTGGTGACCGCCATCGCCGCGTAGACCGCGAAACGCGCTTGTCCCGCAGTCCATTCTGGGCGCAGCGTCACCACCAGGTCGGCCCACGTCTCCACGGTTGACCGCTGCAGGTTGCGCAGGATCTGCTGGTCGGCCGCTGACATGTTGAGCCGCTCGGTGTAATACACGTAGTCCAGTTCGGGCTCGCTGAACGACCGTGCCACGTGGCCGTCGATCAGCCGGGTGAGCGCCTCTTCGCGGTCGGCCGTGCTGTCGAGGATCGCCGACATCTCCGCCGACCACCGGTCGGCCGACCGGCGGAACGCCCCGGCGAGGATGTCGCTCTTGCCGGAGAAATACCGGTAGATGCCCGAGGCCGGCATCCCGACCGCCGCGGCGATGTCCTCCATCGAGGTGTCGCGATACCCCTTCTGGTTGAACAGGCGCATCGACTCCACAAGCAGCGCTTCGTATTTCGACCGGTGCGCGGGTGCGCCGAAGACCGGTGGGTCCGGCGCGTCGGGCAGCGTGGGGAACTCGGCGGACACGAAGGTCAGGACGAGGTCGGCGAGCAGCGGCCGGATCTGGCCGGCGGGCAATTTGGCCCGGTGGTCCACGATGCTGCCCAGCACACTGATCATCGCCGTCGACAGCGTCCACCGTTGCCGCGAGTCGAGTTCCGGCCGCAGCGCGGACAGCGGTTGCTGGAAGCGGCGGTGCACCGTGCGGATCTGCGAGTCCAGCGTCGCCTGATCGTCACCGCGCAGGTACCGCGCCTCCCAGCGGTACAGCCCGCCGGACTCGCGGTTGGCCAGCGCGGTGTCGCACAGTGCGGTGGCGAGGTGGACCAGGGTCTCGCGCGCATCGCCGGCGGCGCCCTCGGCGGCGGCCTCGTCGACGAACGCTGTGGCGTCGACCAACTGCTGTCCCAGCGCGAGCACCGCGTCCCGGAACAACTCGTACTTGCCGGTGTAGTGCCGGTACAGCGCGGCCGCGGAGATGCCCACCCGCGCGGCGATGGCGTCCATGCTGACGCCGTGGTACCCCAGCAGGCTGAACGCCTCGGCCGACGCCCGGGCGATCTGGGCTTTGCGGTCTTTGGGACGGCGCCGAACACCGTCGCCGCGGCCGGGCGGGGTGGGCGCCATGCCGAACACACTAACGCTGCCCGTCGGCGCACCACCCCACGGTGAGTCCCCGGATTTTCCGAGACCTCGCCACAGCCGAAGAATCACCATTAACATATTCGACAAGATCCGGAAGGGGGCATCGTGCGAGCACGCGCGTGGTACATCGCGATCGCCGGCGCCATCCTGCTGGCCATAGGTTTGTTCGCGCTGCGCTTCCCCGTCTTCATCGACGGGTACGACCAATGGGGCTGGCAGATCAACTGCGGAAGCGGATTCGCCGCCAACCTGACCCAGGCGGAGAACGCCGGCAGCGGCACGGACTACGTCACCTCCTGCCAGGACGCCCTACTGGCCCGCCGGATGTGGACCATCCCGCTGATCGCCGTCGGGGTGCTCGTCACGGTGGCGGTGTTGCTGGTGGCGACGGTCAGCCACCGGGACGCCGAAGCGCTCGCCGGTGATCGCGAAACCTCCTAACATCACGGGGTGACCGCACCCGGCAGTGCCGCACTGCCACGCCGCCTCGGTCTGGCCGACGCGATCGTGATCGGACTCGGCGCCATGATCGGGGCCGGCATCTTCACCGCACTGGCACCCGCCGCCGCGGCGGCCGGTGGCGGGCTGCTCCTCGGATTGGCGGTCGCGGCAGTCGTGGCCTACTGCAACGCCACGTCGTCGGCATGGCTCGCCGCGCGCTATCCCGAGTCCGGGGGCACCTACGTGTACGGGCGGGAGCGACTAGGCGAGTTCTGGGGCCACCTCGCCGGGTGGAGCTTCGTCACCGGCAAGACCGCCTCCTGCGCGGCCATGGCGCTCACGGTCGGCGTCTACGTCTGGCCCGACGGTTCACGGCTGGTCGCGGTCGCCGCCGTGGTGGCGCTGACAGCGGTCAACTACGCCGGGATCCGCAAATCCGCCCTCCTGACGCGCCTGATCGTGGCGATCGTGCTGGCCGTGCTCGCCGTCGTGGTCGTGGTCGCGCTCGGGCTCGGTGATCCCGCTGCCGACCGGCTGACCGTCCCGCACGACGTGACGGTGGGCGGGGTGTTGCAGGCGGCGGGGCTGCTGTTCTTCGCGTTCGCCGGATACGCCCGCATCGCCACCCTCGGCGAGGAGGTACGCGACCCGGCGCGCACCATCCCCCGGGCCATCCCGATCGCCCTGGGTCTGACGCTGGCCGTGTACGCGCTCGTGGCGGTCGCCGTGCTGGCCGTACTGGGCAGCGCGAGGCTGGCCGGCGCCGCAGCCCCGCTGTCCGAGGCCGTACGAGCCGCGGGGGTGCCCGGGCTGGTGCCGGTGGTGGCGGTCGGTGCCGCGATCGCCGCACTGGGCTCGCTGCTGGCACTGATCCTCGGGGTCTCCCGGACCACGCTGGCGATGGCGCGCGACCGGCATCTGCCGGTGGGGCTGGCCGCGGTGCACGGCCGGTTCGGCAGCCCGCACCGGGCGGAGGTGGCGGTCGGTGTGATCGTCGCCGTGCTGGCCGCGACCGTCGATCTGCGGGAGGCGATCGGGTTCTCGTCGTTCGCGGTGCTGGTCTACTACGCGGTGGCGAACGCGTCGGCGTGGACTCTCCGGCACCGGGTGGTGCCGGCGGTCGGACTGGTGGGATGCCTGGTGGTGGCATTCGCACTGCCGTGGACGTCGGTGCTGTCGGGCGCCGCAGTGCTCGCGGTCGGTGCGCTGGTCTACGGCGTACGCCGCGCGCGCCGGAGCCGTGGCGGTGCAAGATAGGCAACCGTGAACCTGCTGACGTGGAAGCCCGTCGAATCCCGCTCGGACGCCCACTTCGTCGTCGCCCCCGGTGAGCGGCTGAGCTGGCCACGCACCATCGGGCTGGGCGCCCAGCACGTCGTGGCGATGTTCGGCGCGACGTTCCTGGTGCCGGTCCTGACCGGCTTCCCGCCCGCCACCACGCTGCTGTTCTCCGGCATCGGGACCATCCTGTTCCTGGTCATCACCGGCAACCGGCTGCCCAGCTACCTGGGCTCCAGCTTCTCGGTGATCGCCCCGGTGACCGCGGCGGTCGCGTCGGAGGGCACCGGCAGCGCGCTCGGCGGGATCGTCGCGCTCGGGTTGGTGCTCATCGTCATCGGCGGTGTCGTCCACCTGGTCGGCACCCGGTGGCTCGACGTCACGCTGCCGCCGGTGGTGACGGGCGCGATCGTGGCGCTGATCGGGTTCAACCTGGCGCCGGCCGCGAAGGCCAACTTCGAGCAGGGCCCGGTCGTCGCCACGGTCACCCTGGTCCTCCTGGTGGCGACGCTGGCGTTCTTCCGTGGGCTCGTCGGCCGATTGGCCATCTTCCTCGCGGTGGTCGTCGGCTACCTGCTCGCGCTGGCGCTCGGCGAGGTCGACACCTCGGCGATCGCCGCCGCGCCGTGGCTGGGGCTGCCCGACTTCCAGGCGCCGTCGTTCTCCCTGGCCGTGCTGCCGATGTTCCTGCCCGCGGTGGTGGCGCTGATCGCCGAGAACATCGGTCACGTGAAGTCGGTCGGTCAGATGACGAAGACCGACATGGACCCGTTGATCGGCCGGGCGCTGGCCGCCGACGGGGTCGCGACCACCCTCGCCGGCGTCGGCGGCGGATCGGCGACCACCACGTACGCCGAGAACATCGGCGTCATGGCCGCCACCCGGGTGTACTCGACGGCCGCGTACTGGGTGGCCGCCGTGGTGGCCATCGTCCTGTCGCTGTGCCCGAAGATCGGCGCGGCCATCTCGGCCACCCCGGCCGGCGTGCTCGGCGGCGCGACCGTGGTGCTCTACGGGTTGGTCGGCGTGCTGGGCATCCGGATCTGGCTGACCAACCACATCGACTTCTCGCTGCCCGTCAACCAGATGACCGCCGCGATTCCGCTGATCATCGGCATCGCCGACTTCACTTGGCAGGCAGGCGAACTCACGTTCACCGGCATCGCGCTCGGATCGATCGCCGCCCTGCTGGTGTACCACGGCATGCGACTGCTCGGGCTGCGCACCGACCGGGAGGCGAGTATCTCCGCGACAGGCGGGTAGTACGGCCCGGGTGATCCGCAACGCCCCGATGCTGGCCCTGATGCTCCTCGTTCTCGCCTGCGCGGTGGATCCGGCGCGTCCCGATGCCCCGGAGGGCCGCCTGCAGTCCCGCCCCGGCCCGCCCGACCTCCCACCGGAAGCGCCGGGGCTGCACGAACTCGACATCGGCGGCGGCCGCGTCGCGCTGCTGTACGTGCCCGCCGGTTACCGCGCCGGAACACCCGCGCCGCTCGTGGTGATGCTGCACGGCGCGGGCGGCGACGCGCGGGGCGGCATCGACCCGCTGCTCCGGTTCGCCGACGAGGCCGGGATGCTGCTCCTCGCGCCCGCCAGTCGCAGGGCCACGTGGGACGTGGTCGCCGGCGGCTTCGGACCGGACGTGGCGGTGATCGACAAGGGGCTGGCGCACGTGTTCAGACGCTTCGCGGTGGACCCCGGATACCTTGCGGTGGGCGGCTTTTCGGACGGCGCGTCGTACGCCCTGTCGCTGGGGATGACCAACGGCGACCTGTTCACCCACATCCTGGCCTTCTCCCCGGGCTTCACGGCTCCCGGTGACCCGGTCGGGCGGCCCGGCATCTACATCTCGCACGGTGTCGACGACCGCGTGCTGCCGATCGACCGGACCAGCCGCCGGCTGCTGCCCCGGTTGCAGCAGGCCGGCTATCAGGTGGTCTACGAGGAGTTTCCGGACGGCCACACCGTTCCCGCCGCGCACGCGCAGCGCGCGCTCGACTGGTTCCTGCACTAGCCGCCCATGCCCCGGGTCGCGGTGCTCATCGGCCTGCAGGCGGCGGGTAAGACCACCTTCTACCGGCAGCGACTGGCGACCACACACGTCCACGTGAGCAAGGACGCCTTCCGGCACAACCGCAACCGGCAGCGGAGGCAGATGCATCTCATCGCCGAAGCACTCGAACAGGGCTGCAGCGTGGCCGTCGACAACACCAACCCGTCACCGGCGGAATGGAATCCGATCATCGAGACCGCCCGCGCACACGGAGCCGAGATCGACGCCTACTGGTTCCCCGACGTCGACGGTTCACTACGGCGTAACGCCGCCCGCACCGGCCGGGCCCGCATCCCGGACGTCGGGGTGTTCGCCACGCTCGAACGGATGCGGGCGCCGCGGCTCGACGATGGCTTCGACCGGCTGTTCGAGGTCCGCATCGACGGGCGGGGCGGCTTCGAGGTGACCCCGTCGGCGCCGGGGTGACGGAACGCCCGCCCGGTCGCCGACCGGGCGTTCCGCCGGCCGTGCGCTACTGCGCGTCGGCCGATGCCGAGTCACCCTCGGATGAGGACGACGGGGACGAGGGGGACGGGGATCCGTCAGCGGAATCCGAGGACGTTTCCGCCTTCGCAGGCTTGTCGGCCTTGCCGGCCAGGCCGGCAGCGGCGTGCTTGAAGCCGTTGCGGACGTCGTCGACAGCGCCTTCGAAGCCCTTGCGGAGGTCGTCGAGTGGATCGGTCCTCTTCGTCACCGCGCTCACCGGTTCGTCGGCGAGCTCGTCGTCGCCACCCTCGACCGCTGCGGTGTCCTCGTCCACCGACGCGGCCGGCTCCGCGGCATCCGGCGCGGCGACGCCGGCATCCAGAGCCGAAACATCCCCCGCGGCAACGTCATCCGACTCGATCGTGGTCTCCGGCGCGGTCTCGACGTCCAACGTCACCGTCTTCACGGCGGCCCGGGTCGGGGCCGGTGCGCCCAGGGCCTGCGCGATCATGTCGCGCGCGCTGAGGAGTGCGCCGATGATGCCCTGGTCGTAGCGGTACGGAGCGGTGCCCGGGTTGAGCAGCCGGTCGAGCACCGCCGCGGTGATGTCCGCGCCGCCTTCGGTGATCGCGTTGACGAACGCCTCGGGATCGCCCGCCTCGGCGGCGGCGAGCAGCGCTTCGGCCGCTCCGCCGACAGCCGTGTTGAGGGCGTACACCGTCTGCAGCGGGACGAGTCCGATGGTCAGCAGGAAGTCCTGGTCGCCGAGCAGGCCGATCACGTTCTGCGCGTTGGCGAACGGTTGTTGGAGTACGCCCACCAGGTCCTGGAGGACGCCGTCGCCGGAGAAGATGCTGTCGAGAAGCGGCCCGATGACGGGCGAGATGGCGAGATCGAACAGGGTGTTCAGCGCCGCGGTGATCTCACCGGCCGACAGTTGCTCGACGGCGGTCCCGAGGCGTCCGGGGGCCTCCGCAAGCGCCGTGCGGAACGATTCGCCGAAGACACCGGCGATCTCCCCGAGCGTCTGGGCACTGGCGATCTGGTTGGCCACGATCTGCTGCAGGATCGGAGCCGGGTCGGCGAAAACCCGCTGACCGAGCCCACCGACGTCCTCGAACGCCTTCTCGAAAATCGGCGCGAACACCTCGATCGGGTTGACCAGGGCGTTGAGTTCGACCGCGGGCGACGACGAGATGGCCGGCACCTCGACGTCCGGCATCGGCGCCACCGGACTCAGGGCGATGGCGCCGACGCCCGCGAGGGCAACACCTGCCGTCACGTAAGAGCGAACAGCAGCCTGCATGAATTCTCCTTTGCTCAGCCCCACCCCGCCGAAAAACCTACCTGAGAGTAAGTTAAAAACAAGAGTGAATTCGCAGATCAGCGCGTCGACAGTTGTGCCGACCGTCGGCCTCGCCAAGCCTATCCAGGAAACGAAGGTAGCTGACGAGCCCGCTGCGGCGGTACTGCGCTGCGCTCGGCTAACTGTTTGCGACGACAACCATCCAGTCGGCGCGCAAAGGCGACGCGGGGCGTCCCCCACCTCAGCGATGTTCGCTGACGCGGCCGAAGCCGACACCGCACCACGTATTACCGGTCGGTAACCGGCACCGCTATGGCCTGGCTCACCTTTGCCCCGCCGCTATGAGGTGACTCACCCGTCGTGGACCGGCTACCCGCTCGGCGCCCGGCTCGGCCGGGAGCAGCAACCCGCGTTCGACAAATCGATCCAGATGTCCAGTTCGCTGTCGAGGGCGGCGCTCGTGTCAACGACGGTTTCGGTAGGGGCTACGGCACCGTGCGGTCGCGTTCGTCGCGGGCGGGCACCCCGTTGGCGCCGTCGATGGACTGTGCGTAGGTGCCGACCGCGAACGCCACGCCCGGGGCCATGATGCTCAGGGCCCGACGGTCGACGTTGTCGACGGTGTCGCGCCTGGTGTGGTAGTTCGGATCGAACGCCGCGGCCGCCCGCCCACCCCACAGCCGCGCCTGCACCGGTGTCTTCTGTTGTGCCGCACCGGTGGTCAGGCCGCCGATCGGGACGCCTGCGGCGAGGAACGGTTCGTAGTCGGTGGCATTGCCCAACGGCATGTCGGCCGGCCGCACGCCTGCGGTGTTGAGGTATGCGGCGAGCAGCCGTTCGACACCCGCCGACCCCTCCGGGACGGGCATCGGCGCGGTGGCTGCGGACTGGTCGCCGTCGTAGGTGAAGTATCCGGCGTTGGGCGAGCCGAGCATGTCGACGTTCACGTACAGCGCGATGTCGTCGAGGTGCTCGGCGTCGAGGCCACGGATGTAGGCGCGCGACCCTTCCAGGCCGATCTCCTCGGATCCCCAGAACGCGAACCGCACGGCGTTGTCCACCTGAGGAGAACCACCCAGCTGCAGCGCTGTCTCCAGTACCGCGGCCACGCCCGTGCCGTTGTCGTTGATACCGGGTCCGCCTGCCACGCTGTCGAGGTGCGCCCCGGCCATCACCACATTGCGCGTGTCCCCGGTCTTGGTCTGCGCCAGCACGTTTCGCGACTTCGCCAGCACCGGGCTGCCGTCGAGGCGCAGTCGCACCGGCGCGGTGGTGCGCCGCAGCGCCGCGTTCACATCGGCACCGATGACCCCGACCGGGATGGTGAGTTCGCGGTAGTAGCCCGGCGTGAACAGCCCGGGCGGGCTGCCGTCGGCGCGGGAAGTGACCACGAGCATCCCGACGGCGCCTCGGGCGGTGGCGGCGTTGTGCTTGGTGACGACCGAGCATCCGGTGTCGTCGACGACCGCGATCGCGCGGCGGACATCGGTGCGGCCATAGTCGGCCGGGGTGCATCCGGCCGCCTTCACCGGACGCAACGTGACGGCGGTGACGCCCGCGGGACCGGTGTCGACCAGCAACGACGCCTTGTCCACCGGATGGCCGCGGCCGTTGACGGTCAACAGCGGCGCACCGCCGCGGGTACCGCCATAGCGGTCGAAATCCGGGGTCTGGACGTCGAAGCCTTTGTCCCGCAACAACCCTGCGACGTAGTCGACGCTCGCATCGAAGCCCGGCGTGCCCTGGGCGCGGTTACCGCCGTGGCGTTCGGCGATGTCTTGCAACGCCTCCAGGTGGGTGTAGAGCGCATTCATGCCGATCTTGGCCGGCAGGTCGACGGCGAGATCGACCGGCGGCGGAGGCGGTGAGGAACAGGCGGTGACGAGTACCGCCGTCGCGGCGATGACGGCCCAGCGGAGGCGCATCAGTCGCCGGTGGGGTGGCGAGTGCGATCGTCGCGGAGTGGAATGCCGTTGCGCCCGCGCTGATCCTGGGCATACAGCCCGACCGCGTAGGCGACGCCGCCGCCGTTGATCTCCATCGCGGTGCGGTCGATGTGCCCGAGATCGTCCTCCTTCTTGTGATAGTTGGGGTCGAAGGGCTGGTCGGCCTCACCACCCCAGCGCTCGGCCTGCTCGGATGTCTTCTTCTCCTCGGCGCCGGAGAACAATCCGCCCGCCGGGATGCCGGCGAGTGTGAAGCCGTCGTAGTCCGAGCGGCCGTCGAAGCTGGTGTCCTCGGCCGGCTTGCCGGCGTCGTCGAGGTACTGGGCCAGCGTGCGTTCGATGCCCGCGGAGCCTTCCGGCACCCGGGGCGTGCCCGCCTCGGGGTTCGGCGGTGCGGACTGGTCGCCGTCGTAGGTGAAATACCCGGGATTCGGTGAACCCAGCATGTCGAAGTTGAGGTAGAGCGCGATGTCCTTGAGCTCGTCTTCGTCGAGCGACTCGGTGTAGTCCTGCGACCCGAGCAGGCCCTGCTCCTCGGCGCCCCAGAAACCGAACCGCACCGCGTTGCGCACCTCCGGTTCGGCGCCGAGTTGCAGGGCGGTCTCGAGTACCGCCGCCACACCCGATCCGTTGTCGTTGATGCCGGGCCCCTCGGGCACGCTGTCGAGGTGCGCGCCGACCATCACGACGTCCGCGGTGGATCCGGTCTTGGTCTGGGCGATGACGTTGCGGGTGCGCTCGGTGCGCACCCCGGCCTCCAGTCGCAGGGTCGTCGGACCGGGGGCGTCGCGCAGTTCGGCCCCGAGGTCTCTGGTGATGCCCACGGCGGGGATCTTGACGTCGGTGTCGTCGCCGAGGGTGCCGCTGACGAGGTCGCCGTCGACGTTGTTGACCACCACCATCGCCACCGCGCCCCGCTGTGCGGCGATCGCCTGTTTGATCGCG
Source organism: Mycolicibacterium litorale (assembly GCF_014218295.1). The sequence goes on along the minus strand of NZ_AP023287.1, from coordinate 640,452 downwards.
AACGGACACTCCCCGCGGTCCACCAGCACCACCGCACCCTGCACCGGCAGGCCGTCGTAGTCGGTCGCCGTGCAACCCGGTGAGTCGTCGACGGGGGCCGCCACCAGCGGACCGGACACGCCCTGCGGGGCGGTGCCGATCGTGTACTCCAGCGGGATCGCCTCGATGGCGCGGCCCGCGACGCTCAGTTGTGGCTTCTCAGCGAACGGCAGCCGGACCTCGAAGTCGGGGGTCTGGACGTCGAATCCCCTGTCCCGCAACGCGTTCGCCACATAGTCGACGCTGGCGTCGTATCCCGGGGTACCCAGGGCGCGGTTGCCGCCGTGCGCGTCGGCGATCTCCTGGAACTCGGTGAGGTGCCCCATCATCGCGTCGACGGTCACCTTGTCCCGCAGTGCGTTGCCGAAGTCGACAGCGGCGGGCGCGGTCTCCTGGGTGGGCAACGCGGGAGCCGGGGCCGGCGCCTCGTCGCGCCCGCAGCCGGCCGACCCCACCGTGACGGCCGCAACCGACAGCACCACCAGCATCTTGCGCACCATTGCATCCACGTTAGCGGCTGCAGCTGTGTGCGCGGCCGAACCGCAGCTGAATCGCCCGGCGCGATCGCTACGCCACGGCGGTCACACGGATCGACGCTCACGGGTCGCGGCGGTTGACGTCGACGAGCGCGACCGCGAACACCACCGCGACCACGGCCGCGAAGTAGGCCAGCGACCCGACCGGCCCCCACCACATCGACACCGTCCGCAACGACGGCACCTCGGTGAAGGCGTTGGCATTGGTGAACGGCAGCAGCGGGCCCACCCGTTGACCGATCTGCGGCAGCGCACCCAGCAGCGGCTCCACCACGAAGGGCAACAGCAGCAGTACCGCGATGACGCCTGCGCTGTGCCGGATCAGCGCGCCAAGGCCCACGGCCAGAACGGATCCCAGCATCGCGTACAGCGTGATCGCCGCGACCGTGCGCCAGACTCCGGGTTGCGACAGCGCGAGCTGCGCACCCTGCCGCTCGCTGCCGACCGCCCCTACCGTGAGAGCCGACGCCACGGTCATGACCCCGGTCCAGAATCCGGCGAACACCGCGGCGACGACGGCCTTGGCGGCCAGCACCCGGGTCCGGTTCGGAACGGCGAGGAACGTCGCCCGGATCATCCCGGTGCGGTACTCACCGGTGACGCTGAGCGCGGCGAGGATCATCAGGACGGGAACGCCGAACGTCGCGACGCCGGTCGCCGCGCGTTCGGGTTCGACGGGGATCGACAGGCTGCCGACCGAACCCTGTATCGCCGCAAGCCCGAGGCTCAGCACCACGACGCCGGCCACCGTCCACAACGGTGAGCGCGTGGTGGCGAGTTTGATCTGCTCGGCCCTGATCGTCATGAGCGGGCCCGGTAGTCGACGGCCGCGTCGGTCAGGCTGAGGTAGGCCTCCTCCAGGGAGGCGCGCTGCACGCTCAGCTCGTGCAGCGTGACGCCGTGGCGGGCCGCCAGGTCACCGATCTGTTCGGTCGTCGCACCCCGCACCAGGACGGCCGAATCCTCGACCGCCGCGGACAACCCGGCCTGCGCCAGTACCTCGCACAACCTGTCCCGGTGCGGTGACCGGACGCGCACGGTGTCCAGCCCGGACCGGTCGAGGAAGTCGCCGGTCGTGGTCGCCGCGATCAGCCTGCCCCGCCCGATGACAAGCAACCGGTCGGCGGTCTGGGCCATCTCGGCGAGCAGATGGCTGGACACGAACACCGTGCGCCCCTCCCCGGCCAGGCTCCGCATCAGCGTGCGGATCCACCGGATCCCTTCCGGGTCCAGGCCGTTGACCGGTTCGTCGAACAGCAGCACCGGCGGGTCGCCGAGCAGTGCGGCGGCGATTCCCAGCCGCTGCGACATGCCCAGCGAGAAGGTTCCGGCGTGTTTGTCGGCGGCCTCGGTGAGCCCCACCATGTCGAGGACCTCGTCGATCCGGGTGCGCGGCAGCGCGTTGCTCGCCGCGATCCACCGCAGGTGGGCCCGCGCGGTGCGGTTCGGATGGAGCTGGCGGGCGTCGAGCAGCGCACCCACCGTCCGCAGCGGGTGCTTCAGCTCCCGGTAGGGACGGCCCTCGACCGTGGCCGTCCCCGCGGTCGGGCGGTCCAACCCCAGGATCATCCGCATCGTGGTGGACTTGCCCGCACCGTTGGGGCCGAGGAACCCGGTGACGACACCCGCCTCGATCGAACACGTGAGGTCGTCGACGGCGCTGACCCGGCCGAACCGCTTCGTCAGCCCGTTGAGTTCAATCACTCTGCGCCTCAACGTGTTCGATCACGAGGTCGGCCACCGCGCGCATGCCCGCGGCGTTGGGGTGCAGTGGTGCGGGCCGGCCCGGCCACGGCATCCCGGGCCGTGTGGTCCACGGTTGCGCCGACCACGCGTGATGGGTGCGGCTGGCCTGTGCGGCGCGCACCCATTCGCATCCGGTGTCGGCGGCGGCCTCGCCGGTGAGCCGCTCGAGCGTGTCGGCGATCCTTCTGCCCAGCGCCGCATCGGCCCCCGACAGCGGCGACACCGGCTCGCCCGCGGGCGGCAACAACGTCAGATAGTCGACGAACAGCACCCGGGCCCGCGGCGCCCCGGCCCGCACCGTCTCGCCGACACGGCGCAGCGACTCGCCGACCTCCACCAGTGCACGATCGCGCGCCGTGGCGTCGAACAGCGCGGCCACCCGCGGTATCCGCCGGATGAGCCGCGGCAGCCCGGCGGCCATCAGCATCGGCACGTAACCGACGTCGTTGCCGCCGATCGTCACCGTCACGAGGGTCTCGGTGCCGTCGAGCGCCTCGATCTGCGGCGGCGTCCCGTGTTGCGCCTCCTCGAGGACGTTGGACGTGGTGGCGCCCGAGTACGTGACGTCGGTCAGGTCGAGACCCAACCGGTCGGCCACCAGGTGCGGATAGTTGCGTGCCGACCGGCCCGCCCGAAACGGCGCCCCCGACGCCGACGGCTTGATCCCCGGGCCGGCGGCCATCGAGGAGCCCAGCGCCACATACCGACTCACGGTGCCGGGCTCGACGCCTGGGCCCAGAATCGCTTCGGGATGCGGCCGGCGTGGCGGGCGAGGTGTCCCGCGGTGACGGCGGCGGCCATCGCCGCGGCCATCGCGGGCGGATCGGCGGCGCGGGTGACGGCGCTGGCCAGCAGCACCGCGTCGCACCCCAGCTCCATCGCCAGTGCGGCGTCGCTGGCCGTGCCGATACCGGCGTCGAGGATCACGGGGACGTTCGCGGCGTCGACGATCATCTCGATGTGGTGCGGGTTGGCGATGCCGAGACCGGTGCCGATCGGTGAGCCCAGCGGCATGACCGCGGCGCAGCCGATGTCCTCCAACCGCTTGGCGAGCACCGGATCGTCGTTGGTGTAGGGCAGGACGGTGAACCCGTCGTCGACGAGTTGTTCTGCGGCGCGGACCAATTCGACGGCGTCGGGCAGCAGCGTGCGTTCGTCGGCGATGACCTCGAGTTTGACCCAGTCGGTGCCGAGCGCCTCACGGCCGAGCTGCGCGGTGAGCACGGCCTCGGCCGCGCCCCGGCAGCCCGCGGTGTTGGGCAGCGGGGTGATCCCGACCCGGTGCAGCATCTCCAGCACGCCGGTGCCGGTCTCGGCGTCCACCCGCCGCATCGCGACCGTGGTCAGTTCGGTGCCCGATGCCATCAGCGCCTGTTCGAGGACCGCGAGATTGGCCGCACCGCCGGTGCCGAGGATCAGGCGGGATCCGAACTCGCGGCCGGCGATGGTGAGTTTGTGGTCAGCCACCCTGCACCGCCGTGACCACCTCGACGCGCGCACCGTCGCGCAGCGGCGTCTCCCATTCCGACCGCGGCAGCACCGACCAGTCGACCGCCACCGCGATGCCCTTCTCCGGAAACCCCATCCGCTGCACCAGCTGGGCGACGGTGGTTTGCTCGTCGAGTTCGACGTCTTCGTTGTTGACCGTCACGTTCATGTGCTGACTCCCACAGTCGTTCGCAGTTCGGTGGCGATCCGTTCGGCGGTCCACGGCGCGAGCAGGAAGCCGTTGCGTCCGTGGCCGGCCGCCACCAGTGTGCGCTCGTCGAGCCGCTCGACGATCGGCCGCCCGTCGGGCGTCATGGGCCGCAGCCCCGCCGCGCATTCGGCGAACTCGTATTCGCCGAGTGCCGGCATGACCGTGCAGGCATCGTCGAGCAGATCACGCACCCCGGTCACCGCCGGTGCGGTGTCACGGCCGTGCTCGTACTGGGTGGCGCCGACCACCACGCCGTCGGCCCGCGGCACCAGGTACACCTGCCTGCCGTGCACCCTGGCCCGGACCACCCGGCGCGGGACGGGCATGCAGCCGCGGCGCCAGCGCAGCCGCAGCACCTCCCCCTTGACCGGGCGGATCGGCAGCCCCGGCCACAGCGCGGGTGCGTCGATGCCGTTGGCCACCACCCGCAGGTCGGCGTCGTCGGTCTCGGCGAGCGTGGTGACCGGCGGGGCCCACCGCACCCCGAGCGCGTCGCAGTGCGCCTCCAGCGCCTCGACGACGGCTCGGTTGTCGACGGCCAGTTCGGTGTCGGCGACGAAACCGTGCCGGATGCCCTGCGCCAACAGCGGTTCGATGTCACGGGCCGCCGTGGTGAGCGTGACCGGATGCCCCTGCGCGGCCAGCCATTCGCCGACGGTCCGAAGGTCGACGGCGTCGGCGCGGTCCACGGCCACCACCAGCGACTCGCGGGCCGTGACGACACCGTCGGGCAGCCCGTCGAGGAAACCCCCGTGCCACAGCCGCAGCGAGTCCAGTCCGATGCGCAGCAGTTCGTGCTCGCCGGGCCAGCCCTCGCTGTGCGGGGCGAGCATCCCGCCCGCGACCCACGACGCCCCCTTCTCGGGGCTGCGGTGCACCCGCACCGACCAGCCGTCGAGTGCGGCACGGCGCGCGACCGAGAGGCCGATGACACCGCCACCGATGACGGCCAGTGATCCGAAAGGCTGCATGAGCACCTCCCTTCGCCGGCATGACCCGGATCAGGTCCGACGGTAAGGGCCGGTATCGGGCCCACTCTCAGTCCCGCCATCCCGGGACTCCCGTGTGGCCAACCACCCTACCCGTGCCGAGGCGCTACCGTCGCCGTGTGCGTGAACCCCTCGACCGCCTCCGAGCGGCGGCGCTGTACCTGTGCACCGACGCCCGCCGCGAGCGCGGAGACCTCGCGGAATTCGCCGACGCCGCACTCGCCGGAGGCGTCGACCTGATCCAGCTGCGGGACAAGGGCTCGCCCGGTGAACAGCGGTTCGGCCCACTGGAGGCGCGCCAGGAACTGGCCGCCCTCGAGGTGCTCGGCGAGGCCGCGCGCCGTCACGGTGCACTGCTGGCCGTCAACGACCGCGCCGACATCGCGCTGGCAGCGGGCGCCGACGTGCTTCACCTGGGCCAGGACGATCTGCCGCTGCCGGTGGCGCGCGGCATCGTCGGCCCGCGCCCGTTGATCGGCCGGTCCACCCACGACAGCGCTCAGGTCGCAGCGGCGGTCGCCGAGGACGTCGACTACTTCTGCGTGGGCCCGTGCTGGCCGACCCCCACCAAACCCGGGCGGCCGGCGCCGGGGCTGGACCTGGTGCGCGAGGCGGCCGCGCGTCACACCGACAAACCCTGGTTCGCGATCGGCGGGATCGACGAGGCGCGCCTGCCGGAGGTGCTCGCGGCGGGCGCCCGCCGGATCGTGGTGGTGCGGGCGATCACCGCCGCCGACGATCCGCGGGCCGCGGCTCAGCGCCTCAAGGCGGCGCTCACTGCTGTCCGTTGATCAGCAGCGGGATGGTCGCGGTGACGGTACGGAGGCGCTGCCAGCTGGCCGCGAAACCGGGGTGCAGCGGCAACGAGTCCACGTCGTCCTCGGGCACCCAGCGCAGTTCGGCGCTCTCCCGGTTGGGCACGGTGCGCAGCAGTGCGGGCGCGTCGGCGATCACGGTGGTGTAGGTCCACGACGCGCCGCCGGAACCCGCGACCTCGGCGGTCACGACCGTCGTCCGGACGGTGAGCTGATCGGCCGTCAGGCCGGCTTCCTCGTGGGCCTCCCGCACGGCGGCCTGTTCGGGTGTCTCGTGGCTGTCGCGGGCGCCACCCGGCAGACCCCATGTCCCGCCCTGGTGACTCCACGGCGCCCGGTGCTGCAGCAGCACGGCGGCCGAACCGTCGGGCCCCGGGGCGCGCAGCAGCAGACCCGCGGCGCCGTGCCGGCCCCAGTAGCGGCCGCCGCTGTCGGAGAACACCCAGCCGTCACCGTCGCCACGCACCCGTACAGGATAGGGCGGCATCGTGATCGACGGCTCGGCTCGATTGAGCGCGAGCCGTGACAGAACCTCTTAGGATTCTTTTATAGAGTCGGACGGTCGGAAAGTTGCCGGATAGATGAGGACGGCGCACAGGTGACTGTGGAGTTGGCGCACCCGTCGACCGAGCCGCTCGCGTCCCGGTCGCCGACCACTCCCGCCCACCCGCGGTGGTGGTTCCTGTGGACCACTCCGGGCCGCATCCTCACGATCGGCATCGTGCTCTCCGCGCTCGCGGTCGCCAGTGCCTTCGCGACGTCGACGACGATCAACGACCGCCAGCAGGCGCTGACCACCGTGCTCAACCACACCGAACCGCTGTCGTTCGCGGCGGGCGAACTCTACAGCCGGCTGTCGGTGGCCGACGCCGCCGCCGCGACCGCGTTCATCGCCGGCACCGAACCGCGTGACGTGCGGCAACGATACGAACAGGCCATCACCGACGCCGCGGTCGCGCTGACCCGCGCCTCCAGCGGACTCACCGACGAGGAGCTGGTACAGCTGCTCGGCCGCATCAACGCCGAACTCGCCGTGTACACCGGACTGGTGGAGACGGCGCGGACGAACAACCGGGCGGGCAACCCGGTCGGATCGTCCTACCTGTCCGAGGCTTCGTCGCTGATGCAGACGCAGATCCTGCCCGACGCGCAACGCCTCTACGAACGCACGTCCGCGCAGGTGGAAGTGGAGACGACGGCGTCGACCCGCATCCCGGCGCCGGTCATCCTGGTGGTCCTGGCCACGCTGCTGTTCGGTCTGTTCGCCAACCGCTGGCTGGCCCGCCGGACGCGGCGCCGGGTCAACATGGGTTTCGTCGCGGGCGGGCTGGCGGTGCTGATCATGGTGCTGTGGGTCGGGACCGCGCTGACGATCTCGACCGCCGACAGCCGCAGCGCCAAGGGCACCGGGGCCGAATCGCTCAAGACCATCACCACCCTGGCGATCACCGCGCAGCAGGCACGCGCCGACGAGACGCTGGCCTTGATCCGCCGCGGCGACGAGGAGGTCCGCAAACAGTCGTACTACGAGCGGATCGACGGGATGCAGACGAAACTGTCGCAGTACCTCGCACGCGAGGACGCGATCGACAGCACCGAACTGGTCGCCGCCGAGGATCTGCTCGCCCGGTGGCGTGCCGCCGACGACCGCATCAACGCCTACATCGCGGTCGGCAACTACCAGGCCGCCACCCAGGTCGCGCTCGGCACGGGTGAGGACGATTCGACCCCGGCGTTCGACAAGCTCAACGACGCGCTCGGCAAGGCGATCGAGCAGAGCCGCAGCCAACTGCGCAACGACATCCTCAACGCGCGGCGGGTGCTGTCGGGCGCGACGGCGGGTGCGGCCGCGCTCAGCGTGATCGCGGCGGTGGCGGTGGCGCTGGGACTGTGGCCCCGACTCAGTGAGTACCGGTGATGAGCGCTCGCGCGAAGAACAGACAGCCGGTGATGAGCGCTCGCGCGAAGAACAGACCGCTGGTGATGAGGGTGTCCAGGCTGTTGGCGCTGCTCACCACCGTGGTGGTGTTGGCGGGGTGTGGGCAGGCGGCTTCGGTGGTGCCGACGCCGGGCGTGACGCTGGCCCCGCCCACCCCTGCGGGGATGCAGGAGATGCCGCCCGAGCAGGTGCGGTTGCCGATGCCGGACAACGACGACTGCGACCGCAGGGCCAGCCTGCGCCCCTTCCCCACCCGCGCCGAGGCCGACGCCGCCGTCGCCTACATCCGGGAGCGGGGCAGGCTCATCGTCGGGCTGGACATCGGCAGCAACCTGTTCTCCTTCCGCGACCCGATCACCGGCAACATCACCGGCTTCGACGTCGACATCGCCGGGGAGATCGCCCGCGACATCTTCGGCAGCCCCGCCCAGGTCGACTACCGGATCATGTCGTCGGCGGACCGGATCACCGCGCTGCAGAACAACCAGGTCGACGTCGTCGTCAAGACCATGACGATCACCTGCGAACGCAAGAAGGAGGTCGCGTTCTCGACGGTGTACCTGAACGCCAACCAGCGGATCCTGGCGCCGCGGGATTCGGCGATCACCCGTGCCGCGGACCTGTCGGGCCGGCGGGTGTGCGTGGTGAAGGGGACGACGTCGCTGCGGCGGGTCCAGCAGATCAGCCCCCCGCCGATCATCGTGTCGACGGTGACGTGGGCCGACTGCCTGGTGGCCCTGCAGCAGAGGCAGGTCGACGCGGTCAGCACCGATGACGCGATCCTCGCGGGTCTGGTGGCCCAGGATCCGTATCTGCACATCGTGGGCCCGAGCATGAACCAGGAGCCCTACGGCATCGGCGTGAACATCGAGAACACCGCGCTGGTGCGGTTCGTCAACGGCACGCTGCAGCGCATCCGCAACGACGGCACCTGGTCGGCGCTGTACCGGAAGTGGTTGACGGTGCTGGGTCCGGCGCCCGCACCCCCGGTCGCGAGGTACGTGGACTGATGGCCACTCCCGAACACGATCTCGACGCGGCGATGGAGGCCGGCACGGAGGACGACCCTGGTACGCAGCCGGCGAGCCTCGACGACCTGGACATGGATTCCGCGTCGACGATGCGGCCGATGGCGACCCAGGCGGTGTTCCGGCCGAACTTCGACGACTCCGACAGCATCTCGGTGCACACCGGCGACACCGAACCCCAGGACCACATCACGACGGTGATGCGCACGCTGTCGCCGGTCCGGCGGCTCGGCGGCGGGCTGGTGGAGATCCCGCGCGTGCCCGCCAAGGATCCGCTCGAGGCGCTGATGACCAACCCGGTCGTCGCCGAGGGGAAGCGGTTCTGCTGGAACTGCGGTCGGCCGGTGGGGCGTTCCTCGTCGGACGGCAAGGCGCTGTCGGAGGGCTGGTGCCCGCACTGCGGCAGCCAGTACTCGTTCCTGCCGCAGCTCAACCCGGGGGACATGGTCGCCGATCAGTACGAGATCAAGGGCTGCATCGCGCACGGCGGCCTGGGCTGGGTGTACCTGGCGTTCGATCACAACGTCAACGAACGCCCCGTCGTGCTCAAGGGTCTGGTGCATTCCGGCGATGCGGAGGCCCAGGCCATCGCGATGGCCGAACGCCAGTTCCTGGCGGAGGTGACGCACCCGGGCATCGTCAAGATCTACAACTTCGTCGAACACGCGGACAAGCACGGCAACCCCGTCGGCTACATCGTGATGGAGTACGTCGGCGGGACGTCGCTGAAACAGGCCAGGGGCAAACGGCTTCCGGTCGCCCAGGCGATCGGCTACATGCTGGAGATCTTGCCGGCGCTGGGATATCTGCACTCGCTGGGGCTGACCTACAACGATCTCAAACCCGAGAACATCATGCTGACCGAGGACCAGGTCAAGCTGATCGACCTGGGTGCGGTGTCGACGATCAACTCGTTCGGCTACCTGTACGGCACCCCGGGGTACCAGGCGCCGGAGATCGTCCGCACGGGGCCGACGGTGCAGAGCGACATCTACACCGTGGGCCGGACGCTGGCCGCGCTGACGCTCGAACTGCGCACCCGCAAGGGGCGTTACGTCGACGGGCTGCCCGAGGACGATCCGGTCCTGGCGAAGTACGACTCGTTCGGCCGGCTGCTGCGCCGTGCGATCGACCCGGACCCGCGGCGCCGGTTCGCCAGTGCCGAAGAGATGTCCTCACAGCTGCTGGGTGTGCTGCGCGAGGTGGTGGCCCGAGACACCGGTGTGCCGAGACCCGGTCTGTCGACGGTGTTCTCGCCGACGCGGTCGACGTTCGGTATCGATCTGCTGGTGGCCCACACCGATGTCTACGTCGACGGTCAGGTGCACTCCGAGAAGCTCACCGCGCAGGAGATCGTCCGCGCCCTGCCCGTGCCGCTGGTGGATCCGACCGACGTCGGGGCGGCCGTGCTGTCGGCCAGCGTGCTCAGTCAACCGGTGCAGACGCTTGACCAGTTGCGCGCCGCACGACACGGTGCGCTGGACTCGGAGGGCATCGACCTGTCGGAGTCGGTCGAGTTGCCGCTGATGGAGGCGAGGGCGCTGCTCGACCTCGGTGACGTCGCGAAGGCCACACGCAAACTCGACGACCTCGCCACCCGGGTGGGCTGGCGGTGGCGGCTGGTGTGGTTCCGCGCGGTCGCTGCGCTGCTGTCGGCCGACTATGATGCTGCGACAAAGCATTTCACCGAGGTGCTCGATACGCTGCCTGGCGAGTTGGCGCCGAAGCTGGCACTGGCGGCGACCGCGGAGCTGTGCGGGTCCGACCTCGAACTGGCGCCGTCGCGCAAGTTCTACGAGACGGTGTGGGGCACCGACCACGGCATCGTCTCGGCCGGCTTCGGCCTGGCCCGGGCACAGTCGGCCGAGGGTGACCGTGAGGGCGCGGTGCGCACACTCGACGAAGTCCCGGCCACCTCACGGCATTTCACGACGGCCCGGTTGACCAGTGCGGTGACGCTGCTGTCGGGCCGGTCGTCGAGCGAGATCACCGAACAGCAGATCCGCGACGCCGCCCGCCGGGTCGAGGCGCTGCCCGACACCGAACCGCGGGTGCTGCAGATCCGGGCGCTGGTGCTCGGTACGGCGATGGACTGGCTGGTCGACAATTCGGCGAGCACCAACCACATCCTCGGATTCCCGTTCACCGAGTACGGGCTGCAGCTCGGCGTCGAGGCGTCGCTGCGTGCGCTGGCCCGCGTCGCCCCCACCCAGGCGCACCGTTACGCGCTGATCGACCTGGCCAACAGCGTGCGCCCGATGAGCACCTTCTAGATCGGCACTAGATGACGTCGACGCAGGCGCGGGCGATCGCCAATTCCTCGTTGGTCGGGATGACGAGCACCGTCGTGGGTGAGGTCTCCGCCGAGATCCGCCGTGCGGTGTGCGACGGACTCTCGTTGAGGTGTTCGTCCAACTCGATGCCCAGCCGTCCCATGCCGGACAGCGCATCGCGCCGCACCTCCGCATCGTTCTCGCCGACCCCTGCGGTGAAGGTGATGACGTCGGCGCTGCCCAGCAAGGCGAGGTAGGCCCCGATGTACTTGCGCAGCCGGTGGATGTACACGTCGTAGGCCAGCCGGGCGGCCTCGTCGCCGGATTCGATGCGCTCGTGCAGCACCCGGAAGTCGATCTCCCCGCCGAGGCCGCGTACCCCGGCGCGCTTGTTGAGCATCGTCTCGATCTCCTCGACGCTCATGCCGGCTTCGCGCCACAGGTACACGAACAGCCCGGGGTCGATGTCGCCCGACCGCGTGCCCATCACCAACCCCTCCATCGGCGTCAACCCCATCGAGGTGTCGACGGGGCGGCCACCGAGGATCGCCGACGCCGACGCACCGTTGCCCAGGTGCAGCACGATCTGGCTCAACGAGGTGAGCGGAACGTCGAGGAACCGCGCGGCCTGCTCGCTGACGTACTGGTGTGACGTGCCGTGGAAACCGTAACGCCGGATCTGCCACCGCTCGGCGACCTCGCGGTCGATCGCGTAAGTGGCTGCGGCAGCGGGCAGGTCGTGGAAGAAGGCGGTGTCGAACACCGCGACGTGCGGCAGGTCCGGCAGTGCCTTGCGGGCCACGCGGATCCCGAGGACGGCGGGCGGGTTGTGCAGTGGCGCGAGCGGGGCGAGGTCCTCGAGTGTGGCGATCAGCGCGTCGTCGACGACGGTCGGCCGGTAGAGATCGGGCCCGCCGTGCACCACGCGGTGGCCGACGGCGACCAGGCCGCTGCCGAGATCGGCGCCCGCCTCGTCGAACAGGTCGAACGCCGTTCGCAGCGCGGCGTCGTGATCGGCGACCCGGTCCTCACGGGTCACCCGGCGCTCACCGAACGTGAGGCTCGCCGCCGACGAGTCCTCCCCGATGCGCTCGACGATGCCGTCGGCCAGGGCGAGCCCCGAATCCGGCTCCACCAGTTGGAATTTGACCGAAGACGATCCCGAATTGAGGACCAGAACAGTGCGGCTCATCGGTCCCCCTGGGCCTGGATCGCGGTGATCGCGACCGTGTTGACGATGTCTTCGACGAGTGCGCCTCGGGACAGGTCGTTGACCGGTTTGTTCAGCCCCTGCAGGACCGGTCCGATGGCGATGGCCCCGGCGCTTCGCTGCACCGCCTTGTAGGTGTTGTTACCGGTGTTGAGGTCGGGGAAGATCAGCACGGTGGCCCGGCCGGCGACCGGCGAGTCGGGCATCTTGGTCTCGGCGACCGACGGTTCCACCGCCGCGTCGTACTGGATCGGCCCCTCGACCAGCAGGTCGGGTTCGCGCTTTCGCACCAGTTCCGTGGCGTCCCTGACCTTCTCGACGTCGGCGCCGGTGCCGGAGGTGCCCGTCGAGTACGACAGCATGGCGACCCGCGGCTCGATGCCGAAGCGGGCCGCGGTGCGGGCGGAGGAGATCGCGATGTCGGCCAGCTCTTCCGCCGTCGGGTCGGGCACGATCGCGCAATCGCCGTAGGCGAGCACACGGTCGGCCAGGCACATCAGGAAGATGCTCGACACGGTGGACACGTCCGGCAGGGTCTTGATGATCTCGAACGCGGGCCGCACGGTGTGGGCCGTGGTGTGCCTGGCGCCCGACACCATGCCGTCGACCATGTCGTTGTGCACCAGCATGGTGCCGAAATACGAGACGTCGTGCATGATCTCGCGAGCCTGCTCGACGGTGACGCCCTTGTGCCTGCGGAGATCGGCGTACTGCTCGGCGAAGCGATCACACAGGTCGCTGGTGCGCGGGTCGAGCACCGCGGCCGCACTCAGGTCGGCACCCAGTTCCGCGGCGCGGGCCCGGACGCGGGTCTCCTCGCCCAGGATCGTCAGGTCGGCGACGCCACGCTGCAGCAGCCGTCCGGCCGCCTTGAGGATGCGGTCGTCGTCGCCTTCGGGCAGCACGATGTGCCTGCGGTCCGCCCGCGCCTGATCCAGCAGCTGGTAGGTGAACATGTGCGGCGTCGTCACCGTCGGGATCGGAATGGCCAGGCGGCCCAGCAGGTCCGCGGTGTCGACGTGGGTCTCCATCAACGCCAGCGCGGTGTCGATCTTGCGTGTCGACGTGGCGGTCACCCGGCCTCGCGTACCCGCCACCCGACTGGCGGTTTCGAAGGTGCCGTAGCCGGTGGCGACGATCGGCAGCCGCAGTCCCAGCCCCGAGACCAGCGCCGCGATCGACGGATGCAGATCGAGCCCGCCGTTGAGGATGATGCTCGACAGCGACGGAAAGCCTTCTGCCGCATGCGCACTGACCACGGCGAGGACCACGTCGGACCGGTCCCCCGGCGTGACCACGGTTACCCCTTCGGTCAACCTCTCCAACACGTGTTCGGCCGTCATGCCGGCGACCAGCACGTCCAACGCCTCGCGATCGAGCAGGGTCTCGTCACCGCTGATCACGGTGCCGTCGACGGCATCCCGCAACTCGGCGACCGACGGTGCGACGAGTAGCGGCTCCTCGGGGAGCACGTAGGCCTGGGGACCGCCGTCACGCTGCAGTGCCTGCCGCACCTCGGCGAGCTGATCCGGATCGCAGCGGTTGGCCACCACCGCGGCGGTGTGCGCGTGCTGTGCGGCGATCTCGTCGAGGCACACATCGGCGACTTCGGCGACCTCCTCCGGTGTGCGGCCCCGTGCCTTGACGGCGAGGACGACGGGGGCGCCGAGGTTGGCCGCGATGCGCGCATTCATCGACAGTTCGCTGGGGCTGGCCACGTCGGTGTAGTCGCTGCCGACGATCAGCACCACATCGCAGCGGTCGGCGACGCGGTGGAAGCGGTCGACGATGTCGGCGAGTGCGCTGTCGGGGTCCTCGTGCAACTGGTGGTACCCGACGCCGACGCAGTCCTCATACGGCAGGCCGGCCGTGGTGTGGGCGAGCAGCAGTTCGAGGATGTAGTCGCGCGCCGGTCCCTGTCGGGTGATCGGCCGGAACACCCCCACCTTGGCGGCGGTGGCCGTCAAGCGGTCGAGCAGGCCGAGCGCGATCGTGGACTTTCCCGTGTCACCTTCCGGCGATGCGACGTAGATGGCGGAAACGCGCGAATCACTCACCTCGGGCACCCTCACAGCCTGCCGCATCAGCCGCATCGCGGCCAGCAGACCACCCACCGGAACAAAACCGACACCGGAGACGAAGTTTTGGTTATTGCGTGTTTA